>NZ_JADBRK010000004.1:0-404696 GCF_014930595.1 Enterobacter cloacae complex sp. P42RS | reverse complement strand
TGTAAAGCCCGCCCTCTCGGCGCATCCATGCGCCTCGCCCCGGCCGGAAGGCAAACGCCTCAGCGATTTACAGCCGGACCAGGACATCGCTATAAGTGATTCATTTCTCTGAAGCAATGTTCATCGCTTCAGGAAAAAAATTACTGGGGATTCCTCAGCCCACGGGGAGAGGGTAGAAACACTAAAAACGGCAACCTCAGGGTTGCCGTTTTGCTGTTAACCTCGCAGCGCGTTCTTCGCTAAACGAGCGTCTTCCGCCTGACAGGCCGCTGCGGTGAACAGCACGTCGGTAGAGGAGTTCAGCGCGGTTTCGCAGGAGTCCTGCAGCACGCCGATGATGAAGCCGACGGCCACAACCTGCATGGCGATCTCGTTCGGGATGCCGAACATATTGCACGCCAGCGGGATCAGCAGCAGCGAACCGCCCGCCACGCCGGATGCGCCACAGGCACACAGCGACGCCACCACGCTCAGCAGCAGCGCCGTTGGCAGATCCACAGGAATACCCAGCGTTTGCACGGCCGCCAGGGTCAGCACGGTGATGGTGATCGCCGCACCTGCCATGTTCACTGTCGCACCCAGCGGGATCGACACGGAATAGGTATCGCGGTCCAGGTTCAGCTTCTCCGCCAGCGCCATGTTAACCGGAATGTTTGCCGCCGAGCTGCGGGTGAAGAAGGCGTATACGCCGCTCTCGCGCAGGCAGGTGAGCACCAGCGGATACGGGTTACGGCGGATCTGCCAGAACACCAGCAGCGGGTTGATCACCAGCGCCACCAGCAGCATACAGCCGACCAGCACCATTAGCAGCTGCGCGTAGCCCCACAGCGCGTCAAAGCCGGTTGTGGCCAGGGTAGACGACACCAGACCGAAGATACCGATGGGCGCAAAGCGAATCACGACCTTAACGATAAAGGTCACGGCGTTGGACATGTCGTTGACCAGGTTTTTCGTCGTTTCGTTGCCGTGACGCAGGGCGAAGCCCAGGCCGATCGCCCACACCAGAATGCCAATGTAGTTGGCATTCAGCAGAGCATCAATGGGGTTCGTAACCATGCTCATCAGCAGGCCGCGCAGCACTTCCACAATGCCTGAAGGCGGCGTGACGTCGCCCGCCGCAGAGGTCAGATGTAGCGTGGAGGGGAAGAGGAAGCTAAAGACCACTGCGGTCAGCGCAGCAGAAAACGTGCCCAGCAGATATAAAAAGAGAATCGGGCGAATGTTGGTTTTTTGTCCGTGTTGGTGATTGGCGATAGAAGCCATGACCAGCATCAGTACCAGCACCGGCGCAACGGCCTTCAGCGCGCCCACGAAAAGCGTTCCGAGAAGCCCCGTCGCTTCCGCGGCGGGTTTTGACACCAGCGCCAGCAGAATACCCAGAACCAGACCTACCAGGATTTGTTTAACCAGGCTACCCTGCGTCAGACGCGCAAGCAGGCCCTTAGATTGTGTGCTCATACTAAATTCCTAAGTGAAATTGTGTTCCATCCTGGATGTGCTCTAAGTCACATTTATTTCAGGATGTAAATATTTGTTTGCCTGGTTGAGTATCAAGGAAAGCGGGGAAAGGCGGAAGAGTAAAATGCTGGATTTTACGTGTCACATCATATTTTTTAACTATTGAGTCACAAAAGGGTGTTAACCCTCTCCCCTTTGAGGAGAGGGTTAGGGTGAGGGGATTACTCCGCCTGCTGCTTTTTATCGTGCTGGCGGTTAACCCAGGTATTGATAACCAGCGTCACCAGCAGAATGCCGAACACCACGCCAAGCGAAATGGCGATCGGGATGTGGTAGAAATCCACGATCAGCATCTTGATACCAATGAAGACCAGGATCACCGACAGACCGTACTTCAGCATCGAGAAGCGCTCTGCCGCACCTGCCAGCAGGAAATACATGGCGCGCAGACCGAGGATCGCAAACAGGTTAGAGGTCAGCACGATGAACGGATCAGTCGTCACCGCGAAGATTGCCGGGATGCTGTCTACCGCGAAAATCACGTCGCTCAGCTCGACCAGAATCAGCACCAGCAGCAGCGGGGTAGCAAACAGCAGGCCGTTCTTACGCACGAAGAAGTGCTCGCTCTCGATCTTGTCCGTCATGCGCAGATGGCCGCGGATCCACTTCACCAGCGGCTTATCACCGATACCGGTATCGTCTTCTTTCGCCAGCGCCATCTTGACCCCGGTGAACAGCAGGAACGCGCCGAACACGTACAGCAGCCATTCGAACTGGGTAATTAGCCAGCTGCCGGCGAAGATCATGATGGTACGCAGGACAATGGCACCCAGCACGCCGTAGACCAGCACGCGGCGCTGCAAGGCTGCAGGCACAGCAAAGTAGCTGAACAGCATCAGCCAGACGAAGACGTTATCAACCGCCAGGGCTTTTTCAATCAGATAACCGGTGAGGAAGGCGAGCGCCTGAGGATCGGCCACCGCACGGCCTTCAGTCGAGGCCAGGTACCACCAGAAGGCGGCGCAAAAGAGGAGCGAGAGGGTAACCCAGACCAGCGACCAGACGGCGGCCTGCTTAACGCTCATGCCGTGCTCGCCGCGACGACCCTGCAAAAAGAGGTCGATCGCCAGCATGATGAGCACGACAACCGCGAATCCGCCCCACAGCATTGGAGTGCCGACAGAATGCATACTATTTTCCTTACACATAAAAAACAAAAACGGCCATGGTCAGAAGACGATAGCCGTTAGCTTTTTATGCATAGACCTCGCCTTCCGGCAAGGTCTCACTTACAACCACGAAGGTTGCCCGGCGACCGGATGCATATTTTACGCATCGTAATGACGATCCACCGGCGAAGAAGTTACTCCCCTTTGCAGGTAACAAAATATGTCAGACCATCGGTTTCGTCAATGGCCTGCGCCGTTTCATTACACAGCTTTACGCGATCGCTTCCGCGCCGACGCCGTCTGCCGGGAACACCACGCCGGTCTGGCGGCGGATCTCGGTTTGCAGCTTCGCCGTGGTGCGGCTTACCGCAAGGCCTGGGTGATTCACTTCGTTGTCTTCCACCAGACGGGCGAAGACCTCTGCCTCATAGAGCATAGTGTTAATATGCTGAGGCTGCGTCAGTTCCTGCGCTTTGCCGCCGCGCGGCACGAAGCTCACCTTCTGGCATTCGGAGATCTTCTCGATGACCAGCGACCCGGCTTCGCCCTGAATTTCGCTCGGCAACACGGAATCGCTCACCTTGGAGTGCTGCAGCGTGACGCTGAAATCACCGTAATCCAGCACCACCAAACCGTGTGCATCCACGCCGCTCTCCAGCAGGCTGGCGGTGGCCGTAACGCCGTGCGGCTCGCCCCACAGCGCTACGGCAGAGGCCAGGCAGTAAAAACCGATATCCATAATCGAGCCGTTTGAGAAGGCCGGGTTAAAGGTATTCGGATTCTCGCCGTCCAGATAGCGCTGATAGCGCGACGAATACTGGCAGTAGTTGATAAAGGCTTTGCGCACTTTGCCAATTTTCGGCAGGGACTGCTGCAGCAGAAGGAAATTCGGCAGGCTGGCGGTTTTGAACGCTTCGAACAGCACCACCTGGTTTTCGCGGGCAAGCGCAATGGCCGCTTCCACTTCCTCAATATTCGAGGCCAGCGGCTTCTCGCAAATCACGTGCTTTTTGTGGCTGAGAAACAGCGCCGTTTGCGGGAAGTGCAGGGAGTTCGGGCTGGCGATATAAACCGCGTCAATGGCGTCGCTTTGCGCCATTTCATCCAGGGAGGTGAAGAGATGCTCGACGAGGTAGTCGTTAGCAAAGTTCTGCGCCTGCTCAAGGCTGCGGGAATAGACTGCGGTGAGTTTAAGTTTGCCGGTTTCGTGGGCGGCGTCGACGAACTGGCGCGTGATCCAGTTCGTTCCAATGACTGCGAAACGTATCATAAACGTTTACGTACTCCGTAGCGGGGAACCTTTAGCCACTGTAGCACGGGATTATTGCAAAACCAGTGCGCTATTCCGCATTACCATTTAACGATAAATGCGTAAGCCACAGGCGGGTATCAAACTCCAGCTGGTGATACTGCGGCTCCATGTGGCAGCACAGGGAATAGAACGCTTTGTCGTGCTCTTTCTCTTTCAGGTGCGCCAGTTCATGCACCACGATCATCCGCAGAAAGGCTTCCGGCGCGTTACGAAACACCGTCGCCACGCGGATCTCCGCCTTAGCCTTCAGCTTGCCGCCCTGCACGCGGGAGATGGCGGTGTGCAGACCGAGCGCGTTTTTCAGCACGTGGATCTTGTTGTCGTACATCACCTTGTTGATCGGCGGCGCGCTCTTCAGATACCGGCTTTTCAGATCCTGCGTATACTGCCAGAGGGCCTTATCGGTCGCGAAATCGTGCGTGCCGGGATAGCGTTTTTCCAGCACCGCGCCGAGCTTCTGCTCGGCAATCAGGCTGCGAACCTGAGTCAGTAAATGCTCCGGATAGCCCTGGAGATAAGTAAGTTGGTTCATCAAAAGCCCAAATTAATGCGAAAACGGGTATACTCACGCACCCTTTTCAGGGATACGCCAAATTTTACCATTCAGGAGGGCCGATGAGCCACTTAGACAACGGTTTCCGTTCACTCAACCTTAAACGTTTCCCGGAAACGGACGACGTAAACCCGCTTCAGGCGTGGGAAGCGGCGGATGAATATCTGCTGCAGCAGTTGGATGAGACTGAAATCCGCGGCCCGGTTCTGATCCTGAATGACGCGTTTGGTGCCCTGGGCTGCGCCCTGGCAGAGCACACGCCGTACAGCATTGGCGATTCCTACCTGAGCGAACTGGCGACGCGTGAAAACCTGCGCCATAACGACATCGACGAGTCCAGCGTGAAGTTCCTCGACAGCACCGCGGACTACCCGCAGGCGCCGGGCGTGGTATTGATAAAGGTGCCAAAAACCATGGCGCTGCTGGAGCAGCAGCTGCGCGCGCTGCGCAAAGTCGTCACGCCGGAAACCCGCATCATTGCGGGTGCCAAAGCGCGCGATATTCACACCTCAACGCTGGAGCTGTTCGAGAAAGTACTCGGCCCGACCACTACCACGCTTGCCTGGAAAAAAGCGCGCCTGATCAACTGCACCTTCAGCGCACCGGAGCTGGCCGACGCGCCGGAGACGCTAAGCTGGAAACTGGAAGGCACCGACTGGACCATCCATAACCATGCGAACGTCTTCTCCCGCACCGGGCTGGATATTGGCGCACGTTTCTTTATCGAACATCTGCCGGAAAATCTGGAAGGTGAAATTGTCGACCTGGGCTGCGGCAACGGCGTGATTGGCCTGACGCTGCTGGCGAAGAATCCGGACGCCAGCGTGGTGTTCAGCGACGAGTCGCCGATGGCGGTGGCCTCCAGCCGTCTGAACGTGGAAACCAACATGCCGGACGCGCTGGACCGCTGCGAGTTTATGATCAACAACGCGCTGTCTGGCGTAGAGCCGTTCCGCTTCAACGCAGTGTTCTGCAACCCGCCGTTCCACCAGAAGCACGCCCTGACGGATAACGTCGCGTGGGAGATGTTCCACCACGCGCGCCGCTGCCTGAAAATCAACGGCGAGCTGTATATCGTGGCGAACCGCCACCTGGACTACTTCCACAAGCTGAAGAAGATTTTCGGCAACTGCGTCACCATTGCGACCAATAACAAGTTTGTGGTGCTGAAAGCGGTGAAGCTGGGTCGCCGTCGCTAAATAACCAGTGCAAGCTGGGTGCCCTGCGCAATCGCCCGCCGCGCATCCAGCTCCATCGCCATGTCGCACCCGCCGATCAAATGCACCGTTTTACCCGCTTCGCGCAGCGGATCGGCCAGATCGCGCTTTGGCTCCTGTCCGGCGCACAAAATCACATGATCCACGCGCAGCAGCTGCGGTTCACCACCGATCAGCACATGCAGCCCGTCGTCGTCGATCTTCTGGTAGCTCACCCCCGGGATCATCTTCACCCCGCGCGAGAGCAGGGTGGCGCGGTGGATCCAGCCCGTGGTTTTGCCCAGCCCTTCACCCGGCTTACTGGCCTTACGCTGGAGCATCACGATCTGGCGCGGGCTTTTCGGCAGCTGCGGCCCTTCCGGCCGTAATCCGCCGGACTGGCTCAGGCTGGTATCAATGCCCCATTCTACGCAAAACTCGGCGATGTTCTGGCTGGTGGCCTCGCCCGGCTGGCTTAAATACATCGCGGTATCAAAGCCGATCCCGCCGCAGCCGATAATAGCCACCTTCTCGCCAACGGGCGCTTTGTCACGCAATACGTCCAGATAGCTCAACACCTTCGGATGATCGATACCCTCGATTGCAGGCGTGCGCGGTGCGATCCCGCTCGCGAGGATCACCTCGTCGAAACCGATCAGATCCGCCGCGCTGACAAGCTGGTTAAGCCGCAGATCAACACCCGTCAGATCGATCATCCGGCGGTAGTAGCGCAGGGTTTCATAGAACTCCTCTTTGCCGGGGATCTGTTTGGCGATATTAAACTGCCCGCCAATTTCACCGGCTGCATCAAACAGCGTCACGCTGTGCCCGCGCGAGGCGGCATTCACCGCAAACGCCAGCCCAGCGGGGCCAGCGCCCACCACGGCCAGGCGTTTTTTATTGACTGTCGCAACCACCGGCATTTTGGTTTCATGGCAGGCGCGGGGGTTCACCAGGCATGAGGTGACTTTGCCGGCGAATATTTGATCCAGACAGGCCTGGTTACAGCCGATGCAGGTGTTGATCTCATCCGCACGGCCGCTTTGCGCTTTGGAGAGCAGTTCGGAGTCCGCGAGGAACGGACGCGCCATCGATACCATATCGGCGTCGCCGCGTGAGATCACATCGTCCGCCACCTGCGGGTCGTTAATGCGGTTAGTGGTGACCAGCGGAACGGAGACTTTGCCCTTCAGCTTGCGCGTTACCCAGCTGAACGCCGCGCGCGGCACCGGCGTGGCGATGGTCGGGATGCGCGCTTCGTGCCAGCCAATCCCGGTGTTGATGATGGTAGCACCTGCGGCTTCAATCGCCTGCGCCAGTTGCACGGTTTCGTCGAACGTGCCGCCGCCCTCCACCAGGTCGAGCATCGACAGGCGGAAGATAATAATAAAGTCCGCGCCCGCACGTTCGCGCACCGCGCGCACCACCTCCACGGCAAAGCGCATCCGGCGGGCATAGTCACCGCCCCATTCGTCGTCGCGCTGGTTGGTGCGTGCGGCGAGGAATTCGTTAATCAGATAGCCTTCTGAGCCCATCACCTCCACGCCGTCGTAGCCCGCCTCACGCGCCAGCGCGGCGCAGCGGGCAAAATCGTCGATCAGCGTCAGGATCTCGTCGTGGCTGAGGGCGTGAGGGGTAAAGCGGTTAATCGGCGCCTGAATAGCCGATGGCGCAACCAGCTTTGGCTGATAGCTGTAGCGCCCGGTGTGCAGAATTTGCAGGGCGATTTTGCCGCCTTCGTTATGCACCGCGTCCGTGACAATGCGGTGATGCGGCAGCTGTGTCGCATCATTCAGAACTGCGCCGCCCTCCATCGTCACGCCTGAAGGGGCAGGGGCTACGCCGCCGGTGACAATCAGCGCCACCCCGTGGCGGGCGCGTTCGGCATAGAAGGCCGCCAGGCGCTCGGCTCCGTCCGGACGCTCTTCCAGCCCGGTGTGCATCGAGCCCATCAGCACGCGGTTTTTGAGGGTGGTAAACCCCAGATCGAGGGGGGCGAATAGCGACGGGTAGCGGCTCATAGTCTCTTCCAGTGTAAAATTATTGTTATGTGGTCGGATGAGTTACTAATTTAGCCAGCGGCAGCAGAAAGGTAAAAGCGGGATCGAATGATTGTGATAGATCTCAAAGAACTTCCCCGGTGGCGCTACGCTTACCGGGGCTACAAAACCCCAGGACGGATAAGCGAAGCGCCATCCGGCGTTATTTACGGCGTCGCTGCCCGCGCTAACCCCGGCGCCTGCCACATCGACGTGGTCAGCCCGCTGTCCACCAGCCCGAGCTGATCCGCGTACACCGCCTGCCATTTCTGCATCATGCCGTCATACAGCTCGCGGTGCGCCGGGTTCGGCGTAAACTCCCGGCTCCACTTCACCAGCCGCTCGCCCGTCGAGGCCATATCCGCAAACAGCCCCGCGCCAGCACCTGCCGCAATCGCGCAGCCGAGCGCCGTCGCCTCTTTCACTTCCGGCACGCGCACCGGCAGCCCGGTGACGTCGCTTAAAATCTGGCTCCACAGGGCGCCCTTTGCGCCGCCGCCCGCAAACACCAGGCTATCAAACGTCACGCCGGAGAAGCGCGAAATCTGCGTCAGGTTACAGGCCGAGACGATTGCCGCGTTCTCCTCCAGGGCGCGGAACAGCGTCGCTTTGTTGCACTTTTCCGGGTCGATGGAGAGGTTAATAAACGACGGCGCGGCGTGGTACCACTGCTTGAAATGCATCGCGTCGGAGAAGATTGGCATTACGCCGTGGGAGCCAGCGGGTACGCGGCCCGCCATCTCTTCCAGCAGGGAATAGGTGTCCATCCCCATCCGCTCGGCAATCAGCTTCTCTTCGGCACAAAAGGCGTCGCGGAACCAGCGCATGGTCAGCCCGGTAAAGAAGCTGATCGACTCCGCCTGTGCCATGCCGGGGATAACGTGCGGGTTCACGCGGATGTTCATCTCAGGGTCGGTGCGCACCTGCGGCAGGTTAACCACCTGCTGCCAGAAGGTGCCGCCCAGCACCGCCGTTTGTCCGGCGCGAACCACGCCCAGCCCCAGACAGCCCAGCTGCACGTCGCCGCCGCCCATCACTACCGGCGTGCCTTCGCGCAGGCCGCTCTGCTGCGCGGCTTCATGGGTAATGGCACCCAGCACGGTGCCGGTCTCTTTTACCGGTGAGAGAATATCGGCGCGCAGCCCGGCCATGTCGAGCAGCGCCGGACGCCAGTCGCGGGAGAAGAGATCCAGCATGCCCGTCGTGCCCGCGTTCGACGGGTCCACCGCCAGCTCACCGGAGAGCTTTGCCGCCAGCCAGTCGCTGATCATGGTGATGGTCGCGGCCTTGCGGTAGATGTCCGGACGGTGATGCGCCAGCCAGAGCAGGCGCGGCATGGCGCTAAGAGCAAGCGTCTGGCCGGAAACGTCATACACTTCGGATTCAAAACGGTAGTCGTGGATCTCTTTGAGTTCAGCCACCTCGCGGCTGGCGCGGGCGTCGACGTTGGCGCAGGCCCAGATGGCCTCGCCGCTGCGGTCGTACAGCACGATCCCTTCGCGCATCGAACAGCAGGCGACGGACTGAATATCCGCCGCGCTCAGGCGCGCGCGCTCCAGCGCCTGCTGAATGCACCGGCAGGCCAGCTGCCAGTTGGTGTCGAGATCGAACTCCATCGACCCCGGCACGTTCTCCACGCTCAGGTGCTTCCATTCGGCCTGGCCGACGGCAATCTGGTTGCCCTGCAAATCGAAAATCACGGCGCGAACGCTGCCTGTCCCTGCATCTAACGCTAAAAGGTAACTCATGAGCTTGCCTCATTGTTAGCGCAGGGCATGCCCTTTACGTCAGGGCCAGCACCGCGCGGGCTGTCGTCTCCTCCGTCACCAGGCCATTGATACGGCGACCCTTCAGTGCGGCATAAATCGCATCGGCTTTCTCTTCCCCTCCGGCCACGCCAACGATGGTGGGCAGTTGCGCCAGTTCATCGAGAGTGACGCCCAGCAGTTCTTTGTGGATCTCCAGCTCCTCGACGCATTCCCCTTCGGCGTTAAGGAAATAACCGAGGATATCGCCCACCGCCCCTTTGCGGGCATACATCAGCTGTTCACCTTCGCTGATGTAGCCGGAGCGCAGGATCGTGGCGTTACGGCGCTGGTTTACTGAACCAATACCGACCACCGCCACGTCAGCGGCGGTGGCGGCGAGGATCACGTCCCGCACGCTGGTTTCGCGTTTTAAGATCCCGGCCACTTCGGCGGAAGACACGCGAAGCGGGGCGGGGATCATGCTGACGCTGCAGGCCGCGTCCAGCTGTCCGATACCGGTCATATATGGCCCGACGCCGCCGGAGAGCGTCACCAGGCGGATCTGCTGTGAGCTGATAAAGCCGCTCAGGTGCTGCAGGCTGCTCATGGTGGTTTCACCAAACCCCACCGCCAGCAGCTGGCCGGGCTCCAACACGCCCATCAGCGACTGCGCCGCGCCAATGCCGAGCCGCATGTTCATCGGCGGGGTATTCAGAGCGGGCATTACGCGCACCAGCTTCAGGCCAAAGCGCTGCTGTAGCTCGGTCTCCAGCGCCAGACAGCCCTCGTAGCGGGAGTTGATCTGCACGCGGATAACCCCGGACTGGCGGCCCTTCTCCAGCAGGCGGGAAATCTTCAAACGCGGCAGCCCGAGCCGTTCACCGATGTCGTTCTGGGTCAATCCGTCGTGGTAATAGCACCAGGCCACGCGCGCCACCAGCTCCTCTTCCGCCAGTGCCAGCCCGGCAAACCGACCTTCTTCCGCAGTGCGTTTATCGCTCATAATTGAACTCTTATAAAAATTTAGATCATATGTTCGTAATGGCGCGGCGTGAAAATGTGAGCCACGCGGCAAAACGGATCTTTTAGATCGTTTCTGGTTAATCTGAATCTCAATCGATAAAACTGTGATCCCTGCACGGTTGTAAATATAGTTCACCGTCTACGCTTTTGAACATTATTAAATCTAAAAATCATTTGTTCAATAGCGGAGCGATGATGACACCACTTCTCAACGCGCGAAATATCAGCAAGCAGTTCTCAGGCGTGCCGGTCTTAAAAGGCATTGATTTCACGCTGCTTGCGGGGCAGGTGCACGCGCTGATGGGCGGTAACGGCGCGGGAAAATCGACGCTAATGAAGATCATCGCTGGGGTGGAAACGCCGGATAGCGGTGAACTTTCGGTTGCGGGCGAGTCTTTTGCACGGCTTACCCCGGCGCAGGCGCACCGGTTAGGCATTTATCTGGTGCCGCAGGAGCCTCTGCTTTTCCCCAACCTGACCGTGAGGGAAAACATCCTGTTCCGCCTGCCGCGCGAGCGCGATCGGGAAAAGCGGCTGGCGGAGAAACTCCAGCAGCTGCAATGTCAGCTTAATCTCGACGCAATGGCCAGCACCCTGGAAGTGGCGGACCAGCAGATGGTTGAGATCCTGCGCGGGCTGATGCGCAACGCCAGAATTCTGATCCTCGACGAGCCCACGGCCTCGCTGACGCCCGGCGAAACCGAACGGCTGTTTCGCCAGATCCGCGCCTTACAGGCGCTCGGCGTCGGGATTGTCTTTATCTCGCATAAGCTGCCGGAAATCCGCACGCTGTCGAGCCACGTTTCGGTGATGCGCGACGGCGCGGTGGTGCTCAGCGGCGAAACCGCCCAGTTTGACGATAACGCCCTGATCGCCGCCATGACGCCGATAAGCCGTGAGAAATCCCTCAGCGATACGCAAAAGCTGTGGCTGGCGCTGCCGGGCAACCGCCGCACCCAGGCGCAGGATTTCCCGGTGCTGCGCGTGGAAGATCTCACCGGAGAGGGCTTTATCGATCTCAGCCTGGAGATTTACGCCGGGGAGATCGTCGGCCTTGCCGGACTGGTCGGATCCGGGCGCACCGAGTTTGCCGAAACGCTCTATGGCCTGCGTCCCGTACGCGGCGGGCGGGTGTGGCTGGAGAGCCGGGAGATCACCTCCGATCCGGTGGGTTTACGTCTGGAAAAAGGGCTGGTTTATCTGCCGGAAGACAGGCAGGTGTCCGGCCTGTTTCTCGACGCGCCTGTCCGCTGGAACACGGTGGCGCTGAACGAGCCGTCGCTCTGGCAGCAGCGAAAGCGGGAGTCTGCGGTGGTGGAGCGCTATCACCGGGCGCTGGGGATCAAGCTCAATCATGCGGATCAAACCGTGCGCACGCTCTCCGGCGGCAACCAGCAGAAGGTGCTGCTGGCGCGCTGTCTGGAGGCCAATCCTTTGTTGCTGATCGTCGATGAGCCGACGCGCGGCGTGGACGTGTCGGCGCGCGCCGATATCTACCAGCTCATTAAAAGCGTGGCGGCGCAGAATGTTGCGGTGCTGATGATCTCAAGCGATCTCGATGAATTTCCCGGCCTCGCGGACCGCGTGCTGGTGATGCATCAGGGCGTACTCAGCGGCGAGCTGCCGCGCCACGCCGTCAGTCTCGATCGGATGATGGCGCTGGCGTTTGGAGGACAATCATGAAGATCTTACTGAAAAACCGCGAGCTGAGCGCGTTTCTTGCCATTCTGGCGCTGTTCGCCGTGCTGGTGGCGCTGAATCCGTCCTACTTCAGCCTGCAAACGCTGGGGATGATCTTCGCCAGCGCGCAGATCCTGATCCTGCTGGCGATCGGCGCGGCGCTGGTGATGCTGACCCGCAATATTGACGTCTCTGTGGGCTCAACCGTCGGGCTGTCCGCCATTGCCGTCGGCGTGGCGCTTAATAGCGGCTACAGCCTGCCCGTTTCCATTCTCTTCGCGCTGTCCATCGGCGCGCTGGCCGGGGCGTTCAACGGCGTGCTGGTGGTGGGGCTGCGCATCCCGGCGATTGTCGCCACCCTCGGCACGCTGGGGCTTTACCGCGGGGCGATGCTGCTCTGGACCGGCGGAAAGTGGATTGAGGGGCTGCCGCCGGGACTGAAATCTCTCTCTGAGCCTGCCGCCGTCGGCATTTCGCCGCTCGGCATGGTGGTGTTGATCATCGCGGCCACCGGCGCGTGGACGCTGTCGCGCACCGCGTTCGGGCGTGATTTCTACGCGGTGGGGGATAACCTCGCCGCCGCGCGACAGCTGGGCGTGGCGGTGAACCGCACCCGCATGATTGCCTTTACCCTCAACGGCATGCTGGCGGCCTGCGCCGGGATCGTCTTTGCCGCGCAGATTGGCTTTGTGCCCAACCAGACCGGCAGCGGGCTGGAGATGAAGGCTATCGCCGCCTGCGTCCTCGGGGGGATCTCGCTTTTGGGTGGCACTGGCACGCTGATCGGTGCTCTGCTTGGGGCTTTCTTCCTCACCCAAATCGATACCGTGCTGGTGCTGTTCAGACTCCCGGCATGGTGGAACGACTTTATCGCCGGGCTGGTGCTGCTGGGCGTGCTGGTACTTGACGGACGCCTGCGTCAGGCGCTTTCAAGGCATCAGCGGGCGCTGAAGTACGGTCGCTTCCAGCCGGGTAACAAAGGGGGAAAGCACGTCACCCCGTTTCCCAAACGCAAAAAAGAGGTGGCGTAAATGAGGCTTAACTGGGAAAGCGCGCTGCTCATTTTGCTGGTGCTGGAGATCCTGCTTTTCGGGGCCATCAACCCGCGGATGCTCGATATCAACATGCTGCTGTTCAGCACCAGCGATTTTATCTGCATCGGCATTGTGGCGCTGCCGCTGACGCTGGTGATTATCAGCGGCGGGATCGACATCTCCCTCGGCTCCACCATTGGGCTGTGCGCGATTGCGCTGGGGGTGATGATGCAGGCCGGTTGGCCGATGGCACTCGCCATTCCATTGACGCTGCTGCTCGGCCTGCTGTGCGGGCTTTTGAACGCGGCGCTGATCCACTACACCGGCATCAGCCCACTGGTGATCACCCTCGGCACGCTCTACCTCTACGGCGGCGGGGCGCTGCTGCTTTCCGGCATGGCGGGGGCGACGGGCTATGAGGGCATCGGCGGCTTCCCGGACAGCTTTACCGCCTTCGCTAACCTCACGGTGTTGGGGCTGCCGATCCCGCTGGTGCTGTTCGCGGTAATTACCGCTTTCTTCTGGCTGATGACCCACCGCGGGCGCTTTGGCCGTCATCTGTTTTTGATTGGGCAGAACCCGCGCGCGGCGCGCTATGCGGCGCTGTCGGTCAACGGCATGCCGTATGCGCTGTACGGCCTGGTGGGCGTGGCCTCGGCGATTGCCGCGCTGGTGATGGTCTCCTATTTCGGCTCTGCGCGTTCGGATCTGGGGCGCGATTTGCTGATGCCCGCGCTCACCGCCGCCGTACTCGGCGGGGCAAATATTTACGGCGGTTCAGGGTCGGTGCTGGGTACGGCGCTGGCGGCGCTGCTGGTGGGGTATCTCCAGCAGGGATTACAGATGGTCGGCATCCCCAACCAGGTGTCGAGCGCGCTGTCGGGGGCGCTGCTGGTTGCGGTGGTGATGGGACGTTCGCTGAGTCTGCACCGTGAATGGGTGCGGTCTCTCTTTAGAAAACACTCCGGAGCGTAAGATGAAAACAAAACTGCTCGTCCTGGCAATGGCCCTCAGCTTCGCCTCGGCGCAGGCGGCGGACCGCATTGCCTTTATCCCCAAGCTGGTGGGCGTGGGCTTCTTCACCAGCGGCGGCAACGGCGCGAAAGAGGCGGGGAAAGATCTCGGCGTGGACGTCACCTACGACGGTCCGACCGAGCCGAGCGTTTCCGGCCAGGTGCAGCTCATCAACAACTTCGTCAACCAGGGCTATAACGCCATTATCGTCTCCGCCGTGTCGCCGGACGGTCTCTGCCCGGCGCTGAAGCGGGCGATGCAGCGCGGCGTGAAGGTCCTGACCTGGGATTCCGACACCAAACCGGAGTGCCGCAGCATCTACATTAACCAGGGAACGCCGGAACAGCTGGGCGGCCTGCTGGTGGAGATGGCGGGCAAACAGGTCACCAAGCCGAATGCCAAAGTGGCGTTCTTCTACTCCAGCCCCACCGTCACCGACCAGAACCAGTGGGTGAAAGAGGCGAAGGCCAAAATCGAGAAAGATCACCCCCAGTGGCAGGTCGTGACCACCCAGTTTGGCTATAACGACGCCACCAAATCCCTGCAAACCGCCGAGGGGATCTTAAAAGCGTATCCGGATCTGGACGCGATCATCGCGCCGGACGCCAACGCCCTGCCGGCGGCGGCGCAGGCGGCGGAAAACCTGAAGCGGGAAGGGGTGGCGATTGTCGGCTTCAGCACGCCGAACGTCATGCGTCCGTACGTTGAGCGCGGGACGGTGAAAGCCTTCGGCCTGTGGGATGTCGTACAACAGGGCAAAATTGCGGTCAATGTCGCCGATCGTCTGCTGAAAAAAGGCGATCTTAACCCTGGCGACAGCGTGGACGTAAAAGGTATCGGTGCGCTGAAGGTGGAGCCGAACAGCGTGCAGGGCTATCAGTATGAGGCGAAGGGCAACGGCATCGTGCTGCTGCCGGAGCGGGTGGTGTTCACCAAAGAAAACATCATCAAATACGATTTCTGACGGGGGAGCAAATGGCTGATTTAGACGACATCAAAGACGGCAAGGATTTTGGCATCGGCACGCCGCAGCAGAATGTGCCGTTCACGCTGAAGGGCTGCGGCTCGCTGGACTGGGGCATGCAGTCCCGCCTGGCGCGCATCTTTAACCCGCAGAGCAACCGCACGGTGATGCTGGCCTTTGACCACGGCTACTTTCAGGGGCCGACCACCGGCCTTGAGCGTATCGATCTCTCCATTGCGCCGCTGTTCGGTGAAACAGACGTGCTGATGTGTACCCGCGGCATTCTGCGAAGCCAGGTGCCCGCCGCGACAAACAAACCGGTGGTGCTGCGCGCCTCCGGCGGTAACTCCATTCTGGGCGAGCTGTCGAACGAGTGCGTGGCGGTGGCGATGGAAGATGCCCTGCGCCTGAACGTCTGCGCGGTGGCGGCGCAGGTGTACATCGGAAGCGAGTTTGAGCATCAATCTATCAACAACATCATCAAGCTTGTCGATGCAGGGGCGCGCTACGGCATGCCAACGCTGGCGGTAACGGGCGTCGGCAAGGAGATGGCGCGTGACGCGCGCTACTTCTCGCTCGCCAGCCGCATCGCCGCCGAGATGGGGGCGCAGTTCGTCAAAACCTACTACGTGGACGAGGGCTTTGAAAAAGTGACCGCCAGCTGCCCGGTGCCGATCGTCATCGCCGGGGGCAAAAAGCTGCCGGAGCTCGAGGCGCTGGAGATGTGCTGGCGGGCGATTGATCAGGGGGCGTCCGGCGTGGACATGGGACGCAATATCTTCCAGTCCAGCGCGCCGCTCGCCATGCTGAAAGCGGTGAAAAAAGTGGTTCACGAGAACGTGAGCGCCCGGGAGGCGTTCCAGTTCTGGCAGGACGAGAAACAGGGAGAAGCAAAATGAACGTGACGCTGGTTGAAATTAACATCAAGCCCGAGCGGGTGGACGAGTTTCTTGAGGTGTTTCGCGCCAACCACGAGGGGGCCATCAAGGAGCCGGGAAACCTGCGCTTTGACGTATTGCAGGACCCGCGGGTGAAAACCCGCTTCTTTATCTACGAGGCCTATAAAGACGAAGAGGCGGTGCTGGCGCATAAGCAAACGCCGCACTATCTGGCGTGCGTGGATAAGCTCGAGGAGCTGATGTCGGAGCCGCGCAAAAAACGCAGCTTTGTGGGATTGTTGCCCGAGTAGCGGCTTTGCCCGGTGGCGCTGTTCAGGCCAGCTCCAGCAGCTTCACCTGCACCGTTGCCCCCGGCATCAACTGCTGCAAATTGTTGACCAGCTCTTGCCCTGCCTCTTCCAGTGCCGCAAGCGGCATCGACGGCAGGCTTTCAAGGATAAACCACATCGATTGCGCCTGGCTGTCCAGGCGGGTCCGTATCCCCTGTCGCCAGTTCCAGCGGCGGCAGGTGACGCCGAGATCGTCGCGCCAGATAACCTCGCCCGGTTCCGGATGTTCCACCACCGGCTCTCCCTCTTTAAATGTATCAAACGGCTCGCTGCCGTCGGCCAGCGTCAGACGCGGCGCGCCCGAGTACGCCGCGAGATTTTCCCCACCCACCGGAATGGCGTAGCGAATGCTCACCGCGTTATAGATATCCACGACCGGATCCAGCGACGGCAGCGAACCGTCTTTCAGTACCCGCTTGCGCAGGGCCGCGGCCGAGCAGGGCGTACGTTTCGGTTTCGCGCCGAAGGCTTTGAATACGTTATCCCAGTCCGATAGGTGTGCATTAGCCCACGGCACATCATCATTCAACATCTGCTGGCAGGCCTGCGCCAGCGCGGCGGGCGCAACCTCCGGGTAGGTAATCGGCGCAGCTTCAACCAGAATGCTCAGCGCCCGAAAGCCAGGGGCAATCCCGGCAAGACGCGAATCTATTGACGGCGTAACGAGAGACATAAATAATCCTGTATTGACTGTTTTATACCATGGTAGTGACCAATGACAGATAAAGTCAATATAATGACTGATTTGGGTTCCGATGTTGCCCAGGTAAGCCTGGCCGTGGCGAACCGCATCCGCAACTGGCGGAAAGAGAAAAAGCTGTCGCTGGACGAGCTGTCCCGCCGGGCCAGCGTCAGCAAAGGGATGCTGGTGGAGATCGAAAAGGGGGCAGCCAACCCCAGCATCGCCATTTTGTGCAAGCTGGCCGCCGCGCTCGGCATCTCCGTGGCGGATATCGTTAACGTCTCCAGCGAGCCGCTGGTCCATATTATCGAAGAAGCGGCGATCCCGGTTCTGTGGCAGGGCCCACAGGGTGGCTACGCCAGGCTTCTGGCGGGCACTGCGGGCCCGGACATGATTGAGCTGTGGCAGTGGGAGATGCATCCGGGGGAGTATTTCACTTCGACAGGGCATCCGGCGGGAACCTTTGAGCTGCTGCACGTGAACGAAGGCGTCTTGACGCTGACGGTGGACGAGACGGTGACGCAGGTGAATGCTGGCGCGTCGGCGGTGGCGAAAACCGAAGCGGCGCACGGCTATGCGAACGAAGGGGAGAGCGTGCTTCGCTTCACTATGACGGTGGCGGAGTTTCACCGTTAGTGTCGGGTTTGTGGGTTCCTCGATGCAGCGTCTGAACCATCATGGGCAACACCCGCCCGGCGTCATTGAGGGTTTGCCAGCGTATCTCGCAGCGCGGTGCGCGACGGCACCATTCGGTTTTTCGTTGGCTGAAGGGAGCAACAACACCAGCGTTAACAACGGGCGTGCCGTTGATGACGGTCTGGAAAAGCGTCACGTAATACGGGGTAGGATTCGTCGCGATTAATCCCTCATCGGAGTAAGACCAGCGTATTTCCCGATAGGCGCGATCGGGGTTTCCTTTTAATCCCTCCGGGCGATAGAGCAGCTTAAACGCCGAACGTACCGCTATCTGCACATCCCGACTGCCCTCATGGGCTGACGGAATACTGGCGATGTTAAGCGTAAAGAGCGATTCGCGATCGGCTGGCAGGTCAGCCTCTGCCTGCAGCAGGCGGATAATATGTTCATGTCCGGGTTTTATGGCAAACAGCGGTGGTATAACCACCAGCGAACGGCCCGCAGACCCGGGCGCTTCTGCGCCGGGCCATTTTCCACCGGGAGAGATTCGGACAGTAACAAGGTAAGGTATGTCCGACTTGTTGCGCACCGGGACGGTGGTTGATTTATCTCTTTGCTGAATGATAAACCGGGTTCCACCAACAACTACGCCCGCATGTCCCTGCGCGTTGACCAGCAACACAATCATCAGTGAAATCGCGAATATTTTCGCCGACATGACAAATTTATGCATAAGTCAAAACAAAGGTTGCTGCCGCGTTTGCGGTACCTGGGGTGACGGTATCCGTGACGGCGAGATAGCGGGCAAAGAAAACGAGCTCGGCGGTCGTTTGATTTCCGGTAAGCACAAAGGGTAGGCTCTCTCCGCTCAGCGGCAGCGAGGATTTATCGGTGTTGAAAAGGCCGATTGCGACACCAGTGGCGCTATCTTGCGCCTCGGTAAGCGCCAAAAGCGCGTTGTTCAGTCCGTCAGGTGTTCCTTCGAAACGGGTAGTAATGGTGTTAAGCCCCGCCCCGCACTGCTCGACGTTAATCGTGAACCGCTCATACGGTGTCTCATTTTTAGCCTTCTCAAGCTGGGTGGCATTAACCTGCGTCATGGTAACGACCAGATGTTCTGAGTCGGGGGAAATGACGCAGGTTTTGTTTTTTATCGTTCCCGTAATATAAATCGTTCCGTCATGCGACCTTGCTTCGGCCAGCGGGAACAGTGTCAGAGATACGCTAAGTAAAGCTAATCTGATGAAGGGTTTCACGCGGTGCCTCACTGATACAGCAGATCGAAATACATCACCGCCGTGGCTTCGCCTGATGTGACGGTGGGCAAGGTGGATTTGTAGCGTAAAAAGAAGGTCAACAGATTGTCCCCCGGCGCGAGCGGATAGTGGGCAGATTCGGTGTTGTTAATATCGATGGGCGTGAGAGTGCTATCCAGAAGCTCTACGCCCAGACCGGTCGCCATGGTTGAGAGGTGGCCTTTACCGGTATCTGAAAGCGCCAGCAGAGAGGGATTGTCCCGATCCGCCTGTCCGGTAAACCACACCTGAGTATCGGTAATCGCAGCGGTACAGCCTTTGAGACTGATATCGAATTTTTTCGGGGGAGTGGTGGAGCCCGGTACGGGAAAATTGCCTACGGAAAACTCGCCCATGTCGACAGTCTGCTCCACGCTTTGCGTATCGACATTGCAGGATTCACCCACAATGGTACCGAAAACGTGAAGGTTATAACTGCCGTCAGCCATGACGAACGGGGTGAATAACAGGGCTGTCAGATACAGCCCTTTTTTCCAGGTAATATTCATCATTTATCCTCAGGCGAAATCAATGCGTAACAGTGCCAGAGCGGTGAAAACACCCAGCTCGGGAGAAAGACCCGTGGTGCTGATTGGATACGCTTGCAGCGTCACGTTGGCTTTTCCAGAGATATCCGTCTCGAAGGGCGCGTTACTTGAAAAGACGTTCGGCGTAAGGGGCGTGCCGTCCTCACGGGTAACGACGACCCCCACGTCCGGATTGTCCGTAGCCAGCGCCTGTGGATAACGACTGTCCGCCGTGCCCGTTAAGCGCAGCGTTAACTGCGCGGGAGATTCAACGTCCCCATTGCATTCGACCGGAACGTTAAAGGTTTTTGGACGGACATTATCGGGCATCTGCCCCGCCTGTCTGAAATCACCGTGGTAGAGTTTACCCAGATCCACCGTGACGGTTTGCCCGGCGTTGATGACGCAGTTTTGCGGAACGCTAATCACCCCGCTGTAGATGATTTTATAAACAACCGTATTAACCGGCTCATGATCCGTTGTGGTGATATAGACGTTAAACATGAGCCTTGAGGGGATCACGACGGTGCCGATAAAGGGTTTTACAATTTGCAGCCTGAACACAAGATGACTGTCGTTGACGGGGAATACCCCTCCCGTATCGACTTCGTCATGGCCGCCCATATGCACATATTCAACTGGCGGATAGAAATCGCCGATGGTGGCATCGTGAATTTTCATGGCCCCAATGATGTAATCCGGATCAAGCTGCAGATACTTCCATTCGCCTTCGGTTTTGATGACGGGATACGGGCTCAGGTAAGTACGATAGGTTCGTTTGTCCCAGTCCCCCGCCGGACATCTTGCACCGATATTAACATCCTGACTTTTCTCTAATTCTGTACCGCTACCGGGGCGATTCTGATCGGTCGTGAGTGTAGTGGTCAGGTCGTAGTTAACGATGGAAATGCTGCCATTGGCGTTAACGCAGGTTTTGGCGAGGCCATTACCGCTAAACGCCAGCCCCGCTACGCTGATTAACATTATCCATAGCTTCATTTATAAACACTCCATTTTCAGCCGTACCAGCGGCGCTTTGCTTTCCGGTAGTTGATATCTCGCCGTACACTGCCGGTTTGCACCTTCTCCCCATTGAATATTCAGCGTTCCTGTTGGGTTCAGGCCGGACAGATAGGTCTCACCCTCTTCACCGACAATCGTGTTGCTGCCACCGTCGTCGCGGGTCACCATGGCGCCGAAAGGAACGGGTTTTCCACGATAGAGCAGGGTCATTAAGGCGCGCGTACCGGGGCGCGCTTTGAACGTCGCGCGCACAACAGCACCTCGTGTCGGCACAACGTGCGTCACCGCATCGTCAATATCCACATCGTCGGCCAGCGAGTTGGTATCCAGTGCCATGCGATTGAGGCGATAGGACGAGGCGTAGGGAACAACGGCATAACCACGCCAGTCCGTGTGGATGCCGGGTTCATTTTCAATCTTGACCTCTTTTGCTCCTGGCGCAGCAATGAGTACGTTGGTATCGCCCAGAGGCTGGCTCAGGGTGATGCCGTTGCGGTGCGCGATAACGCCGCCTTTTAACCCGTAGTTGACCTGCTGATAGTCCCCGTTTTGGCTATAGTTATACCCGACGCTGGCATTACCGTATGCGCTGTCGTATTCCATGCTGCTCGCCCCCTGAGCGTGCGAGCCATGGCGGGTATAGCCTTGCTGCACGCTGTAGCTGAGGTTGTTGTCCTCCAGCAGCGTGCCGTTTATGCCTGCGTTCTGGGACGTGTCACCCTGTTTGTTCGTGCTCAGGCTATAGGTTGCATAGGCATAATTATGTTTTTGTCCCACTTCATTCTGCGGGGCTAACCACTGGCTTAATGGCAGCGATACATTCAGCGCGTAGATTTCATCACTTCCCGTCATGCCGGGGGCCTTATTGTAGTTATAGGAGAGGCTCCAGGAGACGTCTGCCCAGGTTCCGCTGTATCCAATCTGCAATAGCGTATTTTTCTCATCCGTGTGCCAGTAGCTTTGCTGGCTACCGGTAACATAAACAGAGCCCGAACCAGGCAATTGCTGAGAGAGATTGAACTGCACCTTGCCGCGTTTGGTGTAGTAAAGGTTGTAGTAATCCATCCAGAGGGTTTGCGCGTTATCCTCCTCCTGAGCGTCGCCTTTATAGCCCCGCATTTGTCTGTAGGCGGTTTCATCCAGGGTGTAAAACCCGGAGGTGGAGTAGCGATAGCCCAGCAGCTGAAAGTTTGTGCCAATGGCGTTTAAGGATTTCGCGTACAGAAAACGAATGGACTGTCCGGAGTGACTGCTATCATCGGCGAGGCGGCTTTTTGCGTGCGTCACGTCAACAGAGAGGGCACCCGCCTCGCCCATGTTCAGCCCTGCGCCCAATGCGGCGGCAGTGTAGTTCCGGGTCAATTGCGATCCGCCGTACGCGGTAAGACCGTGAGGAAGCCCCCAGATCAGAGAGCCCTGAATAAACTCAACGTCATCCTGCTGGCTACCGCTGCTACGGTATTCAGCCGCCGTCAGGGCGTATTTTAGTCGTCCTTCGCGCTGAAGAATGGGCACGGCGGAATAGGGCACGGAGTAGCTATTGATGCTGCCGTCTGCCTCTTTGACTTCGACCATCAAGTCACCGCTGGATGAGGTGGGGAAAAGGTCGTTGATCGCGAATGCGCCGGGCGGCACGTAGCTTTGATAAATGACGTAGCCGTTCTGCCTGATGGTTACCTGGGCATGACTTTTCGCGATTCCGCGAATGGTTGGCGCAAAGCCCTTCATGCTGTCCGGCAGCATATTGTCATCAGAGGCAATTTGCGCACCGCGGAAGGGCAGGCTGTCAAAGACATCTGAGGGGGTATAGCTGTCTCCCAGCGTTAGCCTTCCCTGAAGGGGGACGACCGTACGCTCCGCATAGGTGCTGATATGCTGCCAGCTATCGCTTTTGCCCTGAGCGCTACTGGAATGGTTCCAGGAGACATTGTCACGCAAACGCCACGGGCCGATATTTAAACCGCTGTTAAGGCCGAGAAAAGCGTTGTTGCTGGTCCCATTATCGGTTCCGCGATCGCGACTGCGCGATCCGGAAAAATTATAATTAAGCAGGAGCGCGTTAATCCCCTCATCCCACTGGTCGGGAGGAATATAGCCTCGCGCATTGTTTCTCATGGCAACCTGGGGGATGCTGATATCCAGTCTGAGCTTTTCAAAATCAAACGTGGTGCTGGCATCTGGAATGGCACCCGCCACATCAGTACAGTTATCTTTTTGAGCCGATGCCTGTAAAGAGAGAGCCTGAAGGTTGACCCCCATATTCTCAAGAGACTTCGCCGACAGGCAGGCGACAAGGCCAGTGTCATCCGTCGATTTTGCCGGGGCACTGTCTTCCACTTTCCGGGCATCGAAGGTGATATCGCGCGTAGCGATAAAGTGCTCATTCAGCCATATATCCACGCGGTAGACGCCGGGCGCCTGACCGTTAGTGGAAAAACGCGACAGATCGGCAACTGCTGAAGGATCGCCTGACAAGAAGGCAGGATTGAAAAAATACTCAGCGCGCGCTTCGGTAAGTGCGAGGAGTGCCGTAACGGCTACTGCCACGGGCGTCAGCGAGGTTAAATAGGCTGTGTCTGGAGCCGGTGAATCGTTACGCTTCATCTACTTTTCCTGCTATCCATGGCAAGGCACTTTTTGTCTGCATGCAGATCGTGTTTTCCAGTCTGCTATCAAGAACACGTTTGTGCGGGCGTATTAGCGCCAAAATCATTCACCGTCTGGAACCTGACGCGCCCGGCACCGCCGCCTGGAACAGGCAGGGTAAGGGTGTTGAAGGGGGCCACCATCGAATTTGGCAGTTGTGTATCACCGACGAAAAACTGCACAAGCGAAACGTAATAGGGGGACGGATTTTTAATGGACACCTGGCCGTTGGCTGTCTGGCAGGAGAGTGTTTTGGGCGCATCGGCGGAGAGAGACGCCAATTTTTTCGGACGGACAAACAGTTTTATTACGCTTTGCGTGGCAATCTGCAGCGTGTTCCCATTCAGCTTACTTTTATCAATAGAGGGAATTGCTTTACTGTTAAGATAAAATACGCTTTCACGATCGGTGGGCAGGTCCGGCCCCGCATACATAATACGTAACGTATTTTCTTTTTTAGGGTGTATAACAAACAGCGGTGGGGTAATAATAAAATCAGAAGATTTTACACCATCAGCATTGGCCACCCAAGTCTGAATCAGGAATGTATTATTACTTGACGAGTTAATAACAGGTAGTGATGCCTGTTTATCACCCTGAGGATAAATGACACGAGTGGCTCCCAGGGCGATGCCGCCGGCATTTGCATCAGGTGTCATACCTGCTGTAAGCGTAAACGTTGCGGCCATGAATAAGCCAGCACGTAATTGATTAATCATGAATCCTTTCATTTTCTCTTTATTCTCTCAATGAGACGACTTTATGCATTTTATTGATAGATGACGTTAAACCAGATCTGCGCATCGGCATTTCCTGCCTGCACGTGAGGGGCTGTCGACCGATATTTCGCGATGAATCTCAGCACGTTCTCACCCCCTCGGAGGGGAGCTTTCCAGAGGGGCGTGGTACCCGGAATGAGCAGATGACCTGTCGCATCAAAAATACCTATCCCAATACCCTTCGCGGCCCCTGCACCCTTACCGGCATGAAAGATCTGGGGATCTTTTAACGCCGTCTCTCCGTAAAACAGTACGCCGGCACGTTGGCTTACGCTGGCATCACACTCTTCAAGTTTGATTTGAAAAGGCGTCGGCATAGCCCAGTCCCCGGTCGAGATGAACTGGCTGCTACGTACCTGCCCCATGTGAACGACCAGATCCTGGCTGTCGGTGTTCACGGTACAGGCGGCATTAACGACCTGACCCATAAAGGTGACCTGCCCATCTTCACTCGCCAAAGCATGCCCTGAAGTACACGCTATCAGGCCCAGAGCGAGTAATACGTATTGAGTGGCATACTTCATCATTCGCTAAATTTCCATTGAACGCGTAACACCTCTCCGTCAGAGAGGTGTCACAGACGTTAGCGAATCAGGAGTAAACCATCTGGAATGTTGCCGTGGATGAGACGTTACCGGGTGTTGCGGCTCCCGTCGCGATGTAGTCCACGCTCAGAGGAATGATATTTTCGCCGTTGATGAGTTTTGTGGAGGAGGACGTCTCACCCAGCTTCAGCGTGTTGCCATCTGGGCCAAACAGTTGCAGAGCAACGTTGGTGGCGGCACCTGCGCCTGCGGTATTCGCCAGGGAGCCAACCTGAGCGGCATCCTGTTGGCCGTTAAAGATAACCGCAGCGTTTTGGCTGACGGTCGTGTCGCAATCTTCCAGCACGATGCTGAAATCTTCTTTTTGATTTGCCTGCATACCGGCAGCGGTCAGTTTGACAGTGCGAACCTGGCTCAAAATGACGGTCTGATCGACGGAATCAGCCGCAACGGAACACGCGGCGTTAACCACCTGACCGACGAAGTTCACCGTACCGCCGGAGACGGTTACGGTATCAGCCTGAGCGTTCATCGCCAGGCCGCCCAACAACGCTGTAGTCACAGCCATACCCAACAATTGCTTCTTCATAGAAATCCTTTTAAAACAAAATTAACGTTAATAATATCTGGAATACCAGAAGGGCCTTGCTATACATCCAAAAATATCAACAGTAAAAATATTATATTAGATATTTTGATATCGAAATTTATAATTTATAATTTAATATTTACATGGTAGAAATGTATCGAAGGTAATGCAATCGATTTGTTCGGTGTTTTTTATTAGAACTTCTTAATTTATGATTAAAATAATCTTAATCTATGGGAACCTATTTGCCGGAGTTATATTAATTTATGTGAATATATAATATGTGAAATCGGTGATATCAGTAGCGAGGCATACGAATACCGTTTGAATAACTATTATCAGTCCCTGATTTATTTACGGTTGTGGTAAATGTTGCCGTAATGATTATTTTATTACGTTAAGAAATAACAGGAGCCCCCACTAAATAGGGGGGCTCATTATTACGCCTCTGCCACGCTCACGCGCAGGGCTGCCAGCGCTTTGCGCGCCGCTTTCAGCACCTGCTCACACTGCTCAACGGTGAGCGTCAGCGGTGGCTCAATGCGGATGGTTTTCGAGTTGTTGAGCGTCCCGGCCACCAGCACCCGCTGGCGGAACATCTCGCTCGCGAAGCTGTAGCCGATTTCGTTATCAACAAATTCAATTGCCATCAGCATCCCTTTGCCGCGGGCCTCCTGCACCAGGTCCGGGTATTCCCGGCCCAGCTGGCGGAAGCCGTCCAGCAGCATGTCGCCTTTCTGCTCCGCCTGCGCAGGCAGGTTTTGCTCCAGCAGCACGTTGATGGTCGCCAGCGCCGCCGCGCAGGCCAGCGGGTTACCGCCAAAGGTGGTGGTATGCAGGAACGGGTTGTCGAACAGCACAGAGAAGACCTCTTCCGTCGCCACCGTCGCACCTATTGGCATCACGCCGCCGCCCAACGCTTTCGCCAGGCACAGGATGTCCGGCTGAACGTTCTCATGCTCGCAGGCAAACATCTTGCCCGTGCGCCCCATCCCGGTCTGGACCTCGTCGAAGATCAGCAGCGCGCCAAACTCATCGCACAGCTGTCGCACGGCGGGCAGATAGCCCTGCGGAGGCAGGATGACGCCGCCTTCGCCCTGAATCGGCTCCAGGATCACCGCCGCCACGTCGTCGCCGGTTTTGCGGCATTCACTCAGCACGGTGCGCATGGCGTTAATGTCACCGAACGGCACGTGGCGGAAGCCCGGCAGCAGCGGCATAAACGGTTTGCGGAAGGTGGATTTGGCGGTCGCCGACAGTGCGCCCAGGGATTTCCCGTGGAACGCGCCGCTGGTGGCGATAAAGGTAAATTTCCCGCGCGGCGACTGGTACGCTTTGGCGAGCTTAATCGCCGCTTCGACCGACTCGGTGCCGCTGTTGCTGAAGAAGCTGTATTTCAGCTTGCCGGGCGTTAAGGCCGCCAGCGTTTTCGCGAGCATGGCGCGAAGCGGGTCGAGCAGTTCCTGGCTATGGAGAGGTTGTTTCGCAAGTTGATTCTGTACGGCGGAAACCACTACTGGATTACGGTGCCCCACGTTAAAGATACCGAAACCACCCAGGCAATCTATAAACTCCTGTCCCTGGGTGTCGACAAGCGTGTTGAGACTTCCCGCTTGCCACTCTACGGCTCCGTAATCCCCGCCGGCGGTAACAGATTTGCGATACTCCAGAAAACCAGGATTCACATGCTCTTTAAAGTAATCAATGACCTCTCGGTTAAGTTGTTTCATCTCCTCATGATCGAGCGTTCGCTTCTCAATGAGATTCAGTGCGTGCGCGGTACAGGCAAGAGCCGAGGCGCTGGAAGGTAACCTGTTCAAAATATGCTCCCGGGGATCGCGTATCACATGATACTGAGTTAAGTATTGCAGGGATTACGCCACTTCAGATGACTTAACGAAAATCGGGATAAACGCCAGGTTAAAATTATGTTGCGCAATATTTAATCATGCCGGAGCAATCGAAACGGGATTTAGGGGTACAGGGCAACCCGCATTCTCAGGTGCATAAAAAGGCAATTGCACTAAAGGAGTGCATGGCTTGCGGCTTAAGTGGGCGTTAACAGGTCATGCTTTATAGGTAATTTCTTTGCGAAAGTATTTGGAATCAATGAATTATAAAATCTCACAAAAAGTGCGGTTTAAGTGAAATCTGCGATCTCCATCAAGTTTAACAACTAAAGATAAATTGTTTACCGCCGAAAAAACAATAAACCACAAAATTAACATTCGAATAACCTGCAAGGAATGCCCGTCATGTCTTCTCCTTCCTGTGTCACCCAGAATAATTATCCTCTGGACGATGACACCACCTTAATGTCGACCACCGACGTCCACAGCTATATGACCCATGCGAACGACACCTTTGTGCAGGTGAGCGGCTATCAGCTTGATGAGTTGATGGGCCAGCCGCACAATCTGGTGCGCCATCCCGACATGCCAAAAGCGGCGTTTGCCGATATGTGGTACACCCTGCAGCAGGGTGAGCCGTGGAGTGGCATTGTCAAAAACCGACGTAAGAATGGCGATCATTACTGGGTGCGCGCGAATGCGGTACCGATGGTGCGGAATGGGCAGGTGACGGGGTATATGTCGATCCGCACCAAAGCCACGGAGGAAGAGATCGCTGCCGTAGAGCCGCTCTACCGGGCGCTGAATAACGGGAGCTGTAAAAAACGCATCCAAAAAGGACTGGTGGTGCGTAAGGGCTGGTTGGGTAAACTTCCTTCCATGCCGCTACGCTGGCGCGTACGCAGCGTGATGGCGGTGCTCTTTGCCGCGCTTGCCGCTACCCTGGTGACCACCTCCGCAGGCTGGGTGCCGCTCGCCGCGGCCGCCGTGATAACGCTGCTGGGAACGCTGCTGTTTGAGCAGCAAATTGTCCGCCCGATCGAAAACGTCGCGCATCAGGCGCTGAAGGTGGCGACCGGCGAGCGCAACAGCGTGCAGCATCTGAACCGCAGCGACGAGCTGGGGCTGACCCTGCGCGCGGTAGGACAACTGGGGCTGATGTGCCGCTGGCTCATCAATGACGTCTCAAGCCAGGTGATGAGCGTCCGTGACGGCAGCGACAGGCTGGCGCAGGGGAACGAAGCGCTGAACGATCGTACGCGTCAGACCGTGGCGAACGTTCAGCAGACCGTCGCAACGATGAACCAGATGGCCGCGTCCGTTCAGAGCAACTCAGAAACCGCCGCCGAAGTGGACAAACTCTCCGTCGCCGCGAGCAGCGCGGCGACGAAAGGCGGCAACGCGATGCAGACCGTGGTGAAAACGATGGATGACATCGCCGATAGCACGCAGCGCATCGGCTCGATTACCTCCCTGATTAACGACATCGCTTTCCAGACCAATATCCTGGCGCTGAATGCGGCCGTTGAAGCGGCAAGAGCCGGCGAGCAGGGGAAAGGCTTTGCCGTGGTCGCGGGGGAAGTTCGCCACCTTGCCAGCCGCAGCGCGAATGCGGCTAACGATATCCGCAAGCTGATTGATGCCAGCGCCAGCAGGGTACAGTCCGGCTCCGAGCAGGTGCACGCCGCAGGCCGCACGATGGATGACATTGTCGAGCAGGTGAAAAACGTCACGCAGCTCATCGCGCAGATAAGCCACTCGACGTCCGAACAGGCGACCGGGTTGTCAGAGCTAACCCGCGCGGTGGCGGAACTGGACAGCATTACGCAAAAAAATGCCGACCTGGTCGAGGAGAGCGCGCACATCTCTGCCATGGTGAAACACCGCGCCGGGCGTCTTAAGGATGCGGTGACGGTGCTCCATTGAGCCAGTAATGTTCCGGAAAAGCCGTTTATACCGTAAGGAATAAACGGCTTTTTTATTTTTGATTGTGACTATTAATGTTATTTATTGTTAATGAGATATTAAGTAACTAAAGAAATTGCCTCAGTTATTTATTCCTGCCTAAGTCAGTTTTCCCCGATGCTATTTTGCAAAACCCTGTTCTGGTGGTCTGGTAACGATCGATGGGGCGGAATTAATAGCCTCTACCTATCCATTGTGATGGTTATGAAATAAAAAAACGATCAAAGTCATAAAGTTAGCGGATTCGTTACCGATAACAGCGATCGTCTGAGAAATAATCACATCGATGGAGAAAATATGTTCTTACATGACGTAAAGATCGGCACGAAATTATTTCTGGCGTTTGGATTCTTTATTGTCCTGATGGTGATCAGCGCCAGTATGTCCTTACTGAGCCTGAACCGGGCTAACAACGGGATGCAATCCATCATTACCCATGATTATCCCACCACGGTAAAAGCGAACCAGTTAATCGACAACTTCCAGGAATTTATTAGCACTCAGCAGCTCATGCTGCTGGATGAACAGGGAACGTACACGGCACAGTCGCAGCAGCATCTTAAAGAGATCAGCGAGCATATCACGGTGATTTTGGGCGAGCTGAATACGGTGTTGCAGGACCCGAAATCGCAGCAGGTCCTTGCCGAGATCCGCGACGTTCGTCAGCAGTATCTGGACTCGCGCTATCGCATTTTGCAGGCGGTGCAGAATAATGACCGTGCGGGTGCTATCCAGGAGATGATGACCCATACCCTCACCGTGCAGCAGGCCTATAAAGCTAAAGTGCAGGAGCTGATTGCGATTCAGAACCATGAGATGCAGAGCGCGGGGGCGCAGGTGGAAGGAGACTTCAGGTCCAGCCGACTGCTGCTGATCCTGATCACCCTCTTTAGCGTCGCCGCTGGCAGCCTGATTGGCTGGTTTATCGTGCGCGCTATTACCCGCCCACTCGGCGAGGCGGTGAATTTTGCCAATGCCATTTCAGAGGGCGACCTGACGGGCAGCATCACGCCGCACGGCAAAGACGAAACGGGCCTATTGCTGCACGCGCTGATGGAGATGAAAAACCGCCTGCTGGATATTGTGCAGCAGGTGCAAACAGGCTCGGAGAATATCTCCAGCGCAGCCGCGCAGATTGTCGCCGGTAACCAGGATCTTGCCGCGCGCACCGAGGAGCAGGCAAGTTCCGTTGAACAGACCGCCGCCTCGATGGAGCAGATCACCGCGACGGTGAAAAACACCGCCTCGCACACCGGGGAAGCGACTAATCTCTCGGCAGATGCCGCCACGGTGGTCAAAAACAACGGGGAGATGATGAAGCAGGTGACCAGCAAAATGCGCCTGATTAACGAGACGTCGAACCGGATGTCCGACATTATCGACCTGATCGACGCCATTGCGTTCCAGACCAACATTCTGGCGCTGAACGCGGCGGTGGAAGCGGCGCGTGCGGGCGAGCACGGCCGCGGCTTCGCGGTGGTTGCCGGTGAGGTTCGCCAGCTTGCCCAGAAGAGCGCGTCGTCTGCCAGTGAAATTCGCGAGCTGATCGAGAGTTCCACCAGCCAGACCCAGGACGGGATGAATCTGGTGGAAAAAGCGAGCGCGTTGATCAATGGCATGGTCGGCAACGTGGAGGAGATGGACACGATCCTGCGCGAGATCCGCCAGGCCAGCCACGAGCAGACGGAAGGGATCTCGCAGATCAACAGCGCGATTGGCCTGATTGATGCCACCACCCAGCAGAACTCTGCGCTGGTGGAGGAGTCCGTCGCGGCGGCGGCATCCCTTAACGAGCAGGCGATGCACCTGAAAGAGCTGGTACGCGTATTCCGAGTGAGCGAGCACGCGCCGGCTTAATCCAGCTGGGAGATCTCCAGCGCTGCGCGGTCGATTATGCCGATAATCTGCTTGAGCTGCGCGTCGCTGAGCTCTCCCTGATTTACCTTCAGGTCTAACACCGCTTTAAAGTTATCCAGCGCCCGCTTCATCTGCGGGTTTTTGCGCAGCTCAAAGCCGACGCTGCGCGCCTTAATACGCACCTGGATCTGTTCCAGCTGTTCCCGGTTTTCGTCCAGCCAGCGTTGTCCTTCAGCGGTAATCGCAATCTTCTTACGACCGCTCTCTTCTTCCGTAATAGTGATAAAGGTTTGATCCTGCAGATAATCCAGCGTCGGGTAGATCACACCGGGGCTCGGCGTGTAGTTCCCCTGGGTCAGGTTCTCGATCTCTTTGATCAGCTCATAGCCGTGGCTGGCGCTGCGGGTCAGGATATCCAGAATCACCAGTCGCAGGTCGCCGTGGCCGAAAAAGCGCGGTCGGCGTCCGCCGCCGTCGTGTTCATGTCGCATGTTATGTCTCTTAATTTGATATATCTAAACTATATCTAAGATATATTCAGATGCAATCTAAAAAATCTTGCTTTTTTACTGATTAGTAATCATTATCATTTAAAAATCAATTCCGATATATCGTATTCACCAGAGAAGAGGCTAAAAATGGCATCTACCCGTTACCCACAGCGCGTGCGTAATGACCTGCGCTTTCGCGAGCTGACGGTGCGCCGCGTTGAACGCGTTAGCGCAGGCTTTCAGCGCATTGTTTTAGGCGGCGAGGCGCTGGAGGGCTTTAGCTCCCGCGGCTTCGACGACCACACCAAAGTCTTTTTCCCTGCACCTGGCACCACGTTTGTCCCGCCGAAGGTCACCGATGAAGGCATCGACTGGGGCGACGGCGTACGTCCACAGGCGCGCGACTATACGCCGCTGTACGATGAGGCAAATCATGAGCTGGCGCTCGATTTCTTCATTCATGACGGCGGGATTGCCAGCGGCTGGGCAGTCGAGGCGAAGGTGGGCGACAGGTTGACGATCGGCGGCCCGCGCGGTTCGCTGGTAGTGCCGGAGGATTACGCCTGGCAGTTGTACGTGTGCGACGAGTCCGGCATGCCGGCGCTGCGTCGACGTTTAGAGAGCATTGCTAAACTGCCGGTTTGTCCGGAGATTCACGCGGTGGTGACCGTAGGTGACGAATCTTATAAGGACTATCTGGCGCACCTGAGTGATTTCAACATCACCTGGGTGGTGGGCCACAGCGAGCAGGCAGTGGCTGACCGTCTGGCGGCGCTGGCCGTGCCGGAGGAGGATTACTTTATCTGGCTGACCGGAGAAGGGAAGGTGGTAAAAAGCCTGAGCCGCCAGTTTGAAACCAACGCGATTGACCAGCATCTGGTGCGTGCCAGCGCATACTGGCACGCTAAATAATCAGGCTGCCGAATCCATTTGCGCTTCGTTAACCTGGTGTTCGAGCGAGGCGCATACCTCTTTTAGCGCTTTCTCCTGCTGAGCAAAGTACGCTTCCATATTGCTCAGCGACGAGACCAGCAGCCAGGACTCCTCTTTTTCCAGCTCCGCCAGCTCGTTCACTAAGGTGTCGATTTGCTCGCGGACCTGCGCCATTTTTTTGCGGATACGCTCCAGATCGTTCAGCCTGTCGCTCGCCATCAATGGCTCGAACCCCTGCTGCAGGCGGGCCACCAGCGAGCGAATGGTTTTGACGTCGCCGCGCTGTTTGGCCTGGTTGAGCTGCACCATCATCGCGTTGGCTTCCTCTTTCAGATCGTCTGCGACTAAATCCGGATGGCAGAGCTTGCTCGCCTGCCGCCAGAGGCGCTTGAGTTCGTTCTGATCTTCTTCCGAGAGATGTTTGCCCTTGCGCAGCCGCACTTCGGCATCGTGATGCTGTTCGCGATACTTCTCGTACTCTTCGTTGGCCTCGTCGCGCGCCTGACGCGCGGGCTCTTCTTCGCGCGTTAAGCCGTTTTCCAGCTCCAGCGCTTCAGCCAGCAGGTTGGCAATCAAATTGCTTTGCTGCTCCAGATGCTTGCGCGCCTCGGCGGCCTGAACGGAGTCGGCCGGGAGATCGCGCCAGCGCTGGGTGAGCGTTGCCAGCACCTCTACCGCCTGTGCCATATAGCGCTGGCAGCGACGGTAATCTTCTTCGCGACGACGCGCTTCCGCTTGTTGACGACGCAGGTTTAGCTCTGCCAGCGTTTTACGCAGGGCGAGGATCTGCTGCATCAGCGGGCCCAGACGGGAGAAATAGAGATCGTTGAACTCATCGAGCTGCTGCACCCGGGCGTTGCGGCGATCAATCAGATCGCGCAGACGCTCTTCCAGCGCTTTCAGCTCCAGCTTGCTGGCAGCCACCTGCGGATCGCGCCACTGGGTAACAGCGCGCTGGCCCTGCAGCCAGGCGGTAATTGCCGCCATCGCAGAGGTGTAGTTCTTCTCCTCAAGCGCCACGACGATTGCCTGTAGCTCATCGTCAAACGCTTCATTTTTCAGGCGTGTCAGCTGGCTCTGGATGATGTCGTCATCTTCCAGTTCAATGGCATTTTTAATGATTTCTAGCCGTTTGATCGGTGTGCTCATGATGCCTTTCGCTTTGGCGCTTAAGTATTTGAGTTAAGGTTAGTTGTTGTAAAAGCTACAGGAAATAATACACACGGATGATGATCGGCGCGATGGGGGATTTCTTTAGTTTTTAGGGTTTGTGAGGGTGAGCGGCAGGCCGGGCTATGTGTGATTGATTACGTATGTGCTTGCATAGGGTGCAGCAAAAATCAGAGGCGGTAACTGCCAGAGAATGCTTAACAGCATTAAGCATGATTAAAATACCCCAAACGTGTAAGAAGTGCGGAGAGCCGGCACCGGGTGATCGCGCGAGGTATTGCCATCGAGGGAGGCTATGTGCTGGCAAACCCAAGGTGCGAAAGAATTGGCACTAAAAACAATATAGGGCGGATTAACCGCCCTTTTTTTTACGCTGTTACACGCTCGTTCCACGCGTCTGAATATTGGACGTTCCCATCGCAATACTTCCAGGTGATCCGCTCATAGCGCAGCTGTACGCCCTCATTATGATTATGCATCTGTAAACCTGGCTCTTTGCAGTTATGCATAACGGGGTTAATGCTGACTATCCGGACGTTTTCCAACAGCATGTTGAAATACTCTACCTCTTGCCCCGCATCGTTGATTTTATACCACTTAATTTCCGCGCTTTTCAGCGTCTGCCCGGTAGCTACGGCCTTATAAAGATATGGGCTGGAGCTATCAAACTCCTTTTCTATTACGAGCGGCGCATGTAAGCGTGTACCGGTGATTTTGCCCGTGTTGTTATCGGTAGGAACTAACAGGCCGTGACTAAAAGAAAGCACCTCAATGCTTCCCTCGCGGTTTTGAACATCCACAGATCCATAAATCGGGTTGCCGCCATCGTCTCTAAGCCACAGGTAAGCAGGAATAGCCATTTTTAAAACTCCATTTTATGTAAAGAGAATAAACCCTCATTAACGGCTAAAAACCGATCGCAGGTGATACAAATTGTGTTATAGATTCGTGTTATTTAATCGGGTTACTTATTGATGTTGCAAATAAAATTAATAGATTGATCTCAAACAGTATCGCGCCGTGCTGTTGCTCTTATGTTGCTGGTTTTGCCAGGCAAAAGGGAATAACAATGGCATGTATACCGATTTACCCGCCCCGCGGGCTGGAGATATTGCGCGAACACATCAGGCTTGCGCGGGCGCGTCACGGAGTTCAGGACATGGCCACCCCGCTTACGTATACGTGGTTTTATGAGCGAGTAAGGAACGGCGGGCCGTGGGATTACAAACAACAAAAACGGGCTTACGCTGACTTCGGAAATTTTCATTACGGCGCTGTGGGTTATGCAGCGTGCATCCCTGAAAAGATTTTGCTTATTGCCGCTGGCGCGGCGCAATGGAAGGCCGGCACATCAAGGCCGGAATGGGGCAATTTTACGGGAGCCCCGCCGTTTGGTGATGATCCGATGGACCAATTTTGGATAAAGCAAGGCATTGACTATGTTAAGCAGCACCACTATTAAGGCGTTTAAGGCGTTGCATTGGGTGGCTACATTCACCATGGCTATCGTGATTGCGGGATACTGTTATTTTCAGCATATCCAGCGCTTAACGGTGAGTGACAAACTTTATGAGGTTCGCCAACTCACGCCCCATACGTGGTTATATATAACTGAATATGACGGCTCGAACATGACCACAGGGGAAGTATATCGTTATTTTTTAGCAAGCAAGATTGACGGCGATCCGCTGGCGGCTCTCGAAAAACAACATATCGCCCCAACGCTTACCGCGAACACCGCCCGTGCGAAAGTTGACGGCATAGGCAACAATATCTCATTTACTGTTTATGGCACCGTGTACAGCTTTACAACGTCCGCATTTTTTTATGATGCTGAGGGAATAGCTGCCGCGCCGTCAATCGACTTAACGGCCCGTGGCGAGGGCTGGGGCAAGGGGAAATTTAGTCGATAGATAATTATTTATTTAAAAATCCCCTGCGGTCGTGTCAATGACTCGATGAGCCGCGTGTAAGTTTCACGGCGTACCCGTAGCGGTTCATGGATCAAAAGTACATTGTGATTGCCCGCCGGGTATTACCCATGCAGGTTAATGGCTGGGGCGAGGGGGAGATCCGGTTGATATTGTCAGGGAAGAACTTCCCTGCAAAAATTACAGCCAGAATCCCCCACATACGATCTGCGAATTCGCAGAAAATTACCGTTAAAAAACGAAACCGACACGCGGATCCGTCAAAATTACGAATTCGCAATTTGAAATGTTAAGTTTTGCTAAGGTTCTGGCGCTCGTCACAAATAACAGTTCAAAGCATGAATCTCTAAAATGTGATGATGGACACGCCGGGCGCAGAACATAATATCATTTTAATTGTTGTGGTTTATGCAGTTTGCTCCACTAACTGCAACCGGCGTGAGTGCGCCCCAAACATTACCGCACCCGCCTGCGGTTTTTGGATCATAAAAATTTTTCAGTTTTATTTTTCTTCAAACCAGACCGCCAGACCGCGCCAGTGCTGGCGCCTTTGCGTAAAACCAGAACTGAAAAGAGTGAACAGAATTTCAGTATTTTTCAGTTTAGTGGATCTTAACAGGATCTGATTGTGAGCTTAACATCCAGAAAAATATGAATATTTTTTGATTTTTGTGAGTTGAATGGATCAAGTTATGTTGGTGCGAGGAGGGAAATAGAAAGCCGCGAAACCAAGTAGGGTGCGGGTTTGTGGACAGTAATCTGTTATATAAAAACTGAAATCTATTCTTTCTTTTTCCTCTCGTCCCATGACTCAAGAATATACAAAACAAGCGTATGAGCTGAGTTAATTGCAAGCCTTGCATGGCGAGGCAGAACCTTATAGGACTTTCTTCCTGCGCCGTGTGCTGTGCTGGCATGTGTACGAAAAGCGCCAATACCATCTACTATAGAGAACAATCCTGTGAGGATCCTGCGCAGATCATTATCCTCAATGACTTGTGGATTCATACCTAAACTATCTTTCACTACCTTCCAGACGCTCTGAAGGTCTTGTTTGGCGGGCATTTGTAAACCTTCGTCTGTAATATAAATTTTGCATACAGATTCAAGAATGTTACATGCAGCCGAAACTGATTCTTTTGGCTCTTTTTGAATGTGCTCCAGGGCTCGATTGAATTCCATTTCAATCGCAGGCATGTTTTTACCTACAATTGCCTCTTGCAATGATAGCGATGGCTTCGATCCACCAGAAGCAATAAAGCCGCCTGTCATGTAAGAAAAACCGTATTTAGCCAACATTTTATTTACGTTTTCTTTGAAGGTTGGCTCGTTTTTGTTATCTGCAAGAAAGCTGAACGGCGATGGTGTAGGGTAAGATTCCTCACTCTCCATGTATCCCTCGATCAACTTGCCGAGTACCGATAAAGGGTCTTCGCATACTTTATTAATTCTACGTAACCATTCTAAAGCTTTTACATGCTTTGAACCTTCGGGAGCATCTCCCGGAGCATCGGCATAGAAAAAAAGACTATCTAAACTAGCGTGGGTTTCTACGGATGATATGTGATCGGCTACAACTGACACTAAAGGCTACGGAATTTTTCTTTCCATTTTCCTCTAACTCGTCGTTTGAAATGTTGGTGCGTTGGCTCGCAGTGGCTAAGTCGTGCGACACTTTTGCGACACAACGGAAGAGAACAGCTAGTTTTACAAGGATTTGCGATGGATATATTGCTGATACTAAAGGGAAAATTTGGTGGCCCCTGCTGGACTTGAACCAGCGACCAAGCGATTATGAGTCGCCTGCTCTAACCACTGAGCTAAGGGGCCGTGGCGGTGAATTATAAAGTAACTCCCCGCAGCAATCCAGCCATTCACACCTGCCTGCTGTTTTTATAAACAACGCATTATCAATCCTTTATACTTCCATAACGACGTATCAGTGGGAGTAAAGATGATCAACGACATTCTGGCCCCTGGCCTGCGGGTGGTGTTTTGCGGAATCAACCCGGGAAAGTCCTCGGCGCACACCGGCTTTCACTTCGCCCATCCGGGCAATCGCTTCTGGAAGGTGATCTATCAGGCCGGGTTTACCGACAGGTTACTCAAGCCCGAAGAGGAGCAGCACCTGCTGGACACGCGCTGCGGGATCACCATGTTGGTCGAGCGGCCGACGGTACAGGCAAGCGAGGTCAACTTGCATGAGCTGCGCAGCGGCGGGCGGGAGCTGGTGAAGAAGATTGAAGACTACCAGCCAGCCGCGCTGGCGATCCTCGGTAAGCAGGCCTACGAGCAGGCGTTTAGCCAGCGCGGGGCTAAGTGGGGTAAGCAGAGCATCACCATTGGCGTTACGCAGGTGTGGGTGTTGCCGAATCCTAGCGGGCTCAACAGAGCGACGCTGGACAAGCTGGTGGAGGCCTACAGGGAGCTGGATGAGGCGCTGATGGTGCGGGGGCTTTAGCTTTTTTGCGGCCTGATGCCCTTACCCTGGCCCTCTCCCACGGGGAGAGGGAATAAACAAAAAAAAAGCTCCCGATTGGGAGCTTTTTGCTGTTTATCAGGATTAGTCGTCCAGGAAGCTACGCAGCACTTCAGAGCGGCTTGGATGACGCAGCTTACGCAGCGCCTTCGCTTCGATCTGACGGATACGTTCGCGTGTCACGTCGAACTGTTTACCCACTTCTTCCAGCGTGTGGTCGGTATTCATGTCGATACCGAAACGCATACGCAGCACTTTTGCTTCACGGGCGGTCAGGCCAGCCAGGACGTCGTGCGTTGCGGCACGCAGGCTCTCGGTTGTAGCCGAGTCCAGCGGCAGCTCGAGGGTGGTATCCTCGATAAAATCACCCAGATGCGAATCTTCATCGTCACCGATTGGTGTTTCCATGGAGATTGGCTCTTTGGCGATCTTCAGCACTTTACGGATCTTGTCTTCCGGCATCAGCATGCGTTCAGCCAGCTCTTCCGGCGTCGGCTCGCGGCCCATCTCCTGCAGCATCTGGCGGGAGATACGGTTGAGCTTGTTGATGGTCTCAATCATATGAACCGGAATACGGATGGTGCGTGCCTGGTCCGCGATAGAGCGGGTGATCGCCTGACGGATCCACCATGTCGCGTAAGTAGAGAACTTGTAACCACGACGGTATTCAAACTTATCTACCGCTTTCATCAGACCGATGTTGCCTTCCTGAATCAGATCCAGGAACTGCAGACCGCGGTTGGTGTATTTCTTGGCGATAGAGATAACCAGACGCAAGTTCGCCTCAACCATCTCTTTCTTCGCACGGCGCGCTTTCGCTTCACCGATGGACATACGACGGTTGATGTCTTTGACCTGCTCGATGGTCAGGCCGGTCTCTTCTTCAATTTGCTGCAGCTTCTGCAGACCGCGATAGACATCGTCCTTCACGTCGTGCAGTTTTTCAGACCAAGGCTTGTTCATCGCGATAGCCGCGTTGAACCAGGTTTCGCTGGTTTCGTTGCCGGTGAAGAGGGTGATGAAGTTCTTCTTCGGCATTTTGCACTGCTCAACGCACAGCTTCATGATGATGCGTTCCTGGGTGCGTACGCGATCCATCATCACGCGCATGCTGTTTACCAGGTAGTCGAACTGTTTTGGCACCAGGCGGAACTGTTTGAACACTTCAGACAGCTTCAGGATCTCTTCCTGAGCGGCGGCATGGCTGCGGCCTTTCGCTTTGATGGTGTCACGCGTTACTTCATACTGGGTACGCAGCTCGGCAAACTTCTCGCGCGCCAGTTCCGGGTCGATGCTGTTGTCATCGTCCGCGCTGTCGTCGTCTTCTTCCTCATCTTCATCTTCGTCGTCATCCATCTCTTCCTGAGACAGCTCAGAACCGACGTGAGTGGCGGTAGGCGCCATATCTTCTTCAGCGTTCGGGTCGACAAAACCGGTGATCAGGTCAGACAGGCGCGCTTCTTCCGCTTCAACGCGATCGTACTGCTCCAGCAGATAGGTAATCGCTTCCGGGTATTCGGCAACAGAGCACTGAACCTGGTTGATCCCGTCTTCGATGCGTTTTGCGATGTCAATTTCGCCTTCGCGGGTCAACAGTTCAACGGTACCCATTTCGCGCATGTACATGCGGACCGGGTCAGTGGTACGCCCGATTTCAGATTCCACGCTGGACAGGACCTGTGCAGCAGCTTCTTCCGCATCTTCGTCAGTGTTGTTGGAGGTTTCAGCCAGCAACAGATCATCGGCATCCGGTGCTTCTTCCATCACCTGAATGCCCATGTCATTGATCATTTGGATGATGTCTTCGATCTGGTCTGAATCGACGATATCTTCCGGCAGATGGTCATTGACCTCGGCATAGGTCAGATAGCCTTGCTCCTTACCGCGTTGGACAAGAAGTTTCAGCTGTGACTGCGGGTTTTGCTCCATAAGACGGTATCCACACTTAATTCGTTTGATTGGTGTCGGCGATGGTGCTGCCAACCTTTAAAGCGAGGGCGTACTTATATTTTTGCCGCTGCCTCTCAGTGCGGCTGCCGGGGGCTTCCCGATCGATATTCGGCACTTAAGCCGTTAAATTTTTTATTTCTTCGCCAGTTCCTGGTTAATCATCCAGAGCTCCCGGCGTTCTTCGCTGCTTAAGCCATGGGTGCGCTCGCGAGCTATCAACTCTTCCTGGCGCAACTCAAGCATCGAATCAAACATATGGTTGAGCGAGTCGGTGAACGTTTTTTCTGCAATTTCCTTATCTGCTATATCGTCCCACATCGACAGTTTTTCAAGGGTAGCGGCCTCTTTTGTGCCGCGATAATGCTCTAAAAGTTGTCCGGTGGTCAGACCTGGCTGAGACAAACAAGTGTTGACCAGTTCTGAAAATAAGCCAAGTCCGGGCAACTTTTCGTGGTTCAAACCCGCCAGCGACGGTACTTGCGGAGCAAGTTCGGGGTTTTGCACCAGTAACCCTATCAGTATACGCATGGTTGTGCGTTTTAGCTGAGGCGCGGGGCGAACCGTGCCGTTTTCAGCCTGTTTAGGCATTAAACGTTCAAGCTGGCTGTCATCCAGGATACCGAGCTTGTTGCCTAACTCCTGACGCAGGTAGATGCGCAGCGTTTCGCCGGGCACCTGGCTGATTAACGGCAGCGCCAGGGTACTGAGCTGCGCGCGCCCGTCAGGGGTACTCAAATCCACCTGCGGCATCAGGCTGTTAAACAGAAACGTCGAGAGCGGCTGTGCCTGCTCCATCCGCGCTTCGAATGCCGCTTTGCCCTCTTTACGCACCAGCGTATCCGGGTCTTCACCGTCGGGCAGGAACATAAAGCGTAGCTGACGTCCGTCGGTCATATACGGCAGCGCGGTTTCCAGCGCTCGCCAGGCGGCGTCTCGTCCGGCTCGGTCACCGTCGTAACAGCAGATGACGTTGTTGGTCACCCTGAACAGCAGTTGAATATGATCGGCAGTGGTGGACGTACCTAACGACGCAACCGCGTAGTTAATGTCGTACTGCGCCAGCGCAACGACGTCCATATAGCCTTCGACGACCAACAGACGCGGAGGTTCCGCATTGTCCTGCTGCGCCTCATAAAGACCGTACAACTGGCGGCCCTTATGGAAAATATCGGTTTCCGGAGAGTTGAGGTATTTCGGCAGGGCATCACCCAGCACGCGACCACCAAAACCAATTACCCGGCCACGCTTGTCGCGGATCGGGAACATCACCCGTTCACGGAAGCGGTCGTAGCTTCGTCCCTGGTCGTTAGTGACCAGCATGCCTGCGTCGATGAGGGATTTACGATCTTCGCTATTGCCGCCAAAACGCTTTAACACGTTGTCCCAGCCGGGCGGGGCGTAACCAATAGCGAAACGCGCAATCACATCGTCGCTCAGTCCGCGCTTGTTCAGATACTGACGCGCAGGCTCAGCCGCAGAGTGCTTAAGAGACTGTTGGTAAAACGAATTCAGGCCATCCATCAGTTGATACAGCGTTTGCCGCTGATGGCGCTCGATCTGACTTGGCCCACTGCCTGCTTCATACGGCACTTCAAGATTATGCATCGCCGCCAGTTCTTCGACGGTTTCAACGAACTCGAGCTTGTCGTAGTTCATTAAAAAATCGACGGCATTACCGTGTGCGCCACAGCCGAAGCAATGGTAAAACTGCTTTTCACCGTTTACGGTGAAGGAGGGGGTTTTTTCGTTATGGAACGGACAGCACGCATGGTAGTTCTTGCCCTGCTTTTTCAGCTTTACCCGCGCGTCGATGAGATCGACGATGTCGGTTCTGGCGAGCAGGTCATTGATGAAAACGCGTGGGATTCTTCCGGCCATATGCCCCAAAAATTTAAGCGACTTATAAACGAAAACAAGCCGCGCATTCCTTCCGGAAGCACGGCCTTACGACTACTACTCTGTCTGTCAATTGAGGGCGTTGGCCCTCAACAGATTAGTACAGACGAGTACGGCGTGCGTTTTCGCGAGCCAGTTTCTTCGCGTGACGTTTCACAGCGGAAGCTTTAGCGCGCTTACGTTCGGTCGTTGGTTTTTCATAAAACTCACGACGACGAACTTCAGCCAGAACACCTGCTTTCTCGCATGAACGTTTGAAGCGACGCAGTGCTACGTCGAACGGCTCGTTTTCACGTACTTTAATTACCGGCATGTAACTCTCACCTTTAATAAATTCGGTTTGCCGCTGGCATCAACGCCAGCTTATTTCAAAATGGTGCGGAATTTTACTGCAAATGCTGCTGCTTTGTAAAGCACCGATGCGATTTTGAAAGGGACTTTAATAAGGGTGAGGAGTATACACGAGCCTTCTTCCTGGGGCGAACAAAGTTTTACATCAACCCGCCCAGGCTCTACACTGCGCGGTATTGAAACGAGGTAAAACAAGTCATGCGTGTACTGGGTATTGAAACATCCTGCGATGAAACCGGCATCGCCATTTACGACGACGAAAAAGGGCTTCTGGCCAACCAGCTGTATAGTCAGGTGAAATTGCACGCTGACTACGGCGGCGTCGTACCTGAACTGGCCTCTCGTGACCACGTGCGTAAAACGGTTCCCCTGATTCAGGCGGCGCTGAAAGAGGCCGGATTAAGCTCAACCGATATTGACGCCGTAGCCTATACCGCAGGGCCGGGTCTGGTCGGTGCGCTGCTGGTCGGCGCGACGGTTGGCCGTTCGCTGGCCTTCGCGTGGGACGTTCCCGCCATTCCGGTTCACCACATGGAAGGGCATCTTCTGGCGCCGATGCTGGAAGAGAATCCGCCCGAGTTCCCGTTCGTGGCGCTGCTGGTCTCCGGTGGGCATACCCAGCTGATTAGCGTAACGGGTATTGGCAAGTACGAGCTGCTGGGCGAGTCGATCGACGACGCCGCCGGCGAAGCGTTCGACAAAACCGCCAAGCTGCTGGGTCTGGATTACCCAGGCGGCCCGATGCTGTCAAAAATGGCGTCGCAGGGAACGGAAGGGCGCTTCGTCTTCCCGCGTCCGATGACTGACCGTCCGGGGCTGGATTTCAGCTTCTCCGGGCTGAAAACCTTCGCGGCGAATACTATCCGCAATAACGACAACGACGAGCAGACCCGCGCCGATATCGCCCGCGCGTTTGAAGACGCGGTGGTGGATACGCTGATGATCAAGTGCAAGCGCGCGCTGGATCAGACCGGGTTTAAGCGCCTGGTGATGGCGGGCGGCGTCAGCGCCAACCGCACGCTGCGCGCGAAGCTTGCGGAGATGATGCAAAAGCGTCGTGGGGAAGTGTTCTACGCGCGTCCGGAATTCTGTACCGATAACGGGGCGATGATCGCTTACGCCGGGATGGTGCGCCTGAATGCGGGGGCAACGTCCGACCTGAGCGTGTCCGTGCGTCCGCGCTGGCCGCTGGCGGAACTGCCTGAGGCGTGAGTTTTTTGCCCGGTGGCGCTGCGCTTACCGGGCCTACAAAACCGTAGGCCGGGTCAGGCGAAGCCGCCACCCGGCAACAAACCGCACTACACCCGCAGCATCCCTTTCTCTTCCAGAAACGCAATAATCGTCCCCAGACCGTCACCCGCCTTCAGGTTGGTAAACGTCCACGGGCGCTCGCCGCGCATGCGGTTGGTATCGCGCTCCATTACCTCCAGCGACGCCCCGACGTAGGGCGCAAGATCGGTTTTGTTGATCACCAGAAAATCGGATTTGGTGATCCCCGGTCCGCCCTTGCGCGGGATTTTTTCCCCTTCGGCCACGTCGATCACGTAGATGGTCAGGTCCGCCAGCTCCGGGCTGAAGGTCGCGCTCAGGTTGTCGCCGCCGCTTTCCACGAAGATCAGATCCAGATTACCGAACTTCTCGCTGAGTGCTTCTACCGCCGCGAGGTTCATTGAGGCATCTTCGCGGATGGCGGTATGCGGGCAGCCGCCGGTCTCTACCCCCACGATGCGCTCTGGCGCAAGTGCGCCCGCCTCGGTGAGGATGCGCTGATCCTCTTTGGTGTAGATATCATTGGTCACCACCGCCAGATGGTACGTGTCGCGCATCGCCTTGCAGAGCGCTTCCAGCAGCGCGGTTTTGCCCGATCCTACCGGACCGCCCACGCCCACGCGCAGGGGATGTTTGTAATCAGCCATGTTGACTCCTCAGGAACGGAATAGTCGTGAATATTGTGTTTCGTGGCGCGCGGAGGCGATGGCCGACAGTGGCGTAGCTGCCCCCAGCGCGTCGTCGCCACGTAAAAATGCCTGTTCAAACCCGGCGGCAAAATGGTCGCTCAGCTCGATAATCAGCTGCTGTGCGGCCTGCTGCCCGAACGGCACCAGCTTGACGCCCGCCATCACCGCACTCTCAATCCAGCTGTAGCCGAGGCTCAGCGCCAGCTCGCGCGCGCCAATGCCCCAGCGCACGCCGAGCCACGCCATGCCGCAGAGCTGGCTCTGCGCAAACAGCGGCAGCCACTCTGCCGGGCAGTTCGGCTCCCAGCTTTTAATCAGGCGCGTAAAGGCCGCCCCACGGTTGCGCTCCTCTTCGCGCAGCTCGCGCGTTTCCCGGCAGGCGAGCAGATATGCCGTCCAGCGTTTTGCTGCCGCGATGTCCTGCTGTTCGCAGGCCCGGAACAGCCGGATAAACATCGGCAGATCGATGCAGAAAAAGCTCTGCTCCATCTGCTGGATCTGCCAGCGTCTGAAGGCGTCGGTGCTCGTAACCCAGCCCGCCTCTACGGCCCACTCCAGCCCCTGCGACCAGGTAAACGACCCGACCGGCAGGCTGCTGCTGGAGAGCTGCATCAGGCGCAGCCGCTGGCGGGCGTGCTCCATCAGCTCATCAGCGCCAGCAGGGCGGAGACGATCAGCCCGCCGCCGAAGGTTTTACGCAGCCCATCGTGACGGCGCAGCAGCAAGCCTGCGGCGAAGCTGGCGCCCAGCACCGTCGCGCTGGCCAGCATAAAACCGCTGGTGAACAGCCAGAAGCTGTGGCCAGACATCTCCACGCCGTGCGCCCAGCCGTGGAACATCGCCAGGGCAGGCACCGCCAGCAGCAGGCGGTTTTCGGTTTTAAACATCATCACGCCGCAGACCGCCAGCGAGGCGATAATCAGCATCTCCATGCCGCTGAAGCCGCCGAGCAGGCTGCCCGCAATGGCACCAACAAGCATCATGCCGAGGGTGGCAAACGGCAGCAGGAGCTTGCGGCCGCTCAGGGCAGACAGCACGCCAGCCCCGGTCAGCATCAGCAGGTGATCCAGCCCGGTCAGCGGATGGAGAAAACCGGCCTGAAAGCTGTCGGCGCCGTGGCCGGGATGCGCGAGCGCGGGAACGGAAAAAGCTAGCAGTAACAGCGGTAAATACTTACGCATGATTGATCCTTAATGTGAATGAGCGTGAGAGTGACTGTGGGTATCGCTGGTGTAAGCGCCCGCTTCCGGTTCAAACGGCAGGCTGGCGAAGGTTACCTCCAGCCCGAACTGGCGCAGCATGTCGTCGAGAACGTGATCGTGGTGATAACGCAGCTCGCCGGGCATGACCTGCAGCGGCACGTGGCGGTTGCCCAGGTGGTAGCAGGCGCGGGCGAGCAGGAACGGATCGGCGCAGCGCACCACGGAAACCGACTCCGGAGCGGCGATCACTTCGATCACCTCGCTGCCGTCTTCGTTACTGAGCAGATCGCCCCCGCGCAGCAGCAGGCCGCGCGGCAGCAGCAGTCCGGCTTCGCGCCCGTCGTTAAGCGCCACGCGAGCGCGGCTTTTCACCCGCACGTCAATCGGCAGCGTGACGCTGGCGGTAGTCGGATGCGCGTGGTCCAGACGTTGTGTTAAGTAGATCATCATCACTCCTCAAAACAGGAAATAGCGTTGCGCCATCGGCAGAACGTCGGCCGGTTCGCTGGTAATCAGTTCACCGTCGACGCGCACCTCGTAGGTTTGCGAATCGACGGTGATGTTCGGTTGCAGAGCGTTGTGGATCATGTCGGCCTTTTTCACCGTCCGGCAGCCTTTTACCACCGCCGTGGCGCTCTGCAGGCTGAGCTGCTGCGGGATGCCGTTCGCGTGGGCCGCCTGAGAAACAAACGTCAGCCGCGTGGCGCGACGTGCGGCGCCCAGCGCGCCAAACATCGGGCGGTAATGCACTGGCTGCGGCGTGGGGATCGAGGCGTTGATGTCGCCCATCGGCGCGCAGGCGATCATCCCGCCCTTGACGATGGTGGCGGGTTTTACGCCAAAGAAGGCGGGGGACCAGACCACCAGATCCGCCAGCTTGCCCGCCTCAATCGAACCGACTTCATGGGCGATGCCATGGGTCAGCGCCGGGTTAATGGTGTATTTGGCGACATAGCGCTTCACCCGGAAGTTGTCGTTATCGCCCGTCTCTTCCGGCAGCGCGCCGCGCTGGACCTTCATGCGGTGCGCCACCTGCCAGGTGCGGATAATCACTTCCCCGACTCGGCCCATGGCCTGCGAATCTGACGAGGTGAGCGAGAACGCGCCGATATCGTGCAGCACGTCTTCCGCGGCGATGGTCTCACGGCGAATGCGAGATTCGGCAAACGCCACGTCCTCGGCGATATCCGGGTCAAGGTGATGGCAAACCATCAGCATGTCGAGGTGCTCGTCGATGGTGTTCACCGTGTAGGGCAAGGTAGGATTGGTGGAAGAGGGCAGAATATTCGGGTGCGCGCAGGCGGTGATGATATCCGGCGCGTGGCCGCCGCCCGCGCCTTCGGTGTGGAAGGTGTGGATGGTGCGCCCGCCGATGGCCGCCAGCGTGTCCTCGACAAACCCGGACTCGTTCAGCGTGTCGCTGTGCAGCGCCACCTGAATATCCATCTCTTCGGCCACCTCCAGCGAGCAGTTGATGGCCGCTGGCGTCGCGCCCCAGTCTTCGTGGATCTTAAGCCCGATGGCACCCGCCGCGATCTGCTCGCGCAGCGCGTCCGGGTTTGAGCCGTTCCCTTTGCCCAGCAGGCCAATATTCACCGGCAGCGTATCGGCGGCCTGCAACATGCGGGCGATATACCACGGCCCCGGCGTGCAGGTGGTGGCGTTTGTACCTGCCGCGGGGCCTGTGCCGCCGCCGATCATGGTGGTGACGCCAGAGACCAGCGCCTCTTCCGCCTGCTGCGGACAGATCCAGTGGATGTGGGTGTCGATCCCGCCTGCGGTGACGATCTTCCCTTCGGCGGCAATCACTTCCGTCGCGGCGCCGATCGGGATCGTCACGCCGGGCTGAATGTCCGGGTTCCCGGCTTTGCCGACGGCGAAGATCCGCCCGTTCTTCACGCCGATATCGGCCTTCACGATCCCCCAGTGGTCGACGATCAGCGCGTTGGTGAGAACCAGATCCACGCAGCCGTCAGCGGTCATCTGCCCCTGGCCCATGCCGTCGCGGATCACCTTCCCGCCGCCGAACTTGACCTCTTCGCCGTAGATCGTGAGATCGTCTTCCACTTCGATCCACAGCTCGCTGTCCGCCAGCCGCACCTTATCCCCGGTGGTGGGGCCGAACATGTCGGCATACGCCTGACGTGAAATTTCAGCCATGTTTCACCTCGCCCATGACCTCGCCGCGAAAGCCAAAAATGCGCTGCGCGCCTGTCACCAGCACCAGCGTCACCTCTCGCTTCTGGCCTGGCTCGAAGCGCACGGCGGTGCCCGCCGGAATGTTCAGCCGGTAGCCTCTGGTGGCTTCGCGATCAAACTTCAGCGCCGGGTTGACCTCGTAAAAGTGATAGTGCGATCCGACCTGGATCGGCCTGTCGCCGTGATTTTCAACAACAACACTTTGGGCTTCACGCCCGACGTTGATCGCAATAGTGCCGGGCTGGATCTGGTATTCACCTGGGATCATCACGTGCTCCTTACACGATCGGGTTGTGGACGGTGACGAGCTTGGAGCCGTCCGGGAAGGTGGCTTCCACCTGAATATCCGGGATCATCTCCGGCACGCCCTCCATCACCTGATCGCGCGTCAGGACGTGGCGGCCCGCCTCCATCAGCGAGGCGACGGTTTCGCCATCGCGCGCGCCTTCCATGATAAAGGCGCTGATCAGCGCGACCGATTCCGGGTAGTTGAGCTTTACCCCGCGCGCAAGGCGGCGTTCGGCAACCAGCGCGGCGGTAAACAGCAACAGCTTGTCTTTTTCTCTGGGGGTCAGTTCCATAACGTTTCTCTTATGTCTGCCAGATGCGCGGCGAACAGGCGGTTTTGGTAGTAAGAAGCGGGCGAAGCGACTGCCAGATGTCGCGCATCGCCCGCTGGCAAATCAGGTTGTCGTGGGAGAGAAAACGCACCGACAGCAGAGCGTCGGTGAGCGTTGCCCCCGCAAAACGGCCCAGAGGCGCGAGCAGCGCGCGCACCGTGTCGAGATGTTCTTCCCGGGCCGGATAGAACAGCAGGGTGCCGATCCACGGGTGTCCGGCAACGGGCGTGAGATCGCCGTCGCCGAGGTGCTGGCGCTCTATCAGGCGCGGTTCGTCATCCACCCACACCTCAAGGCGGCTCTCCAGCGTGCCGTGGCTGAAGGTCTCACCGATTACCGGGCGGCCCAGGCAGTACAGCTCCCACGCCAGCAGCGTGCTGGAGGCCTTCAGGTGGAAGACGGAGCGCAGCGCGGCATTCGCACCGGGGAAGATAATGGTGTCCTGCGGCAGCCACTCCAGCGTGGCCTCTTCGTCGAGGTAAAAGTGCTGACTGAGGCAGGCCAGCGGGCCGCTGCTGCGATAGAACTTGCTGGCGCCGGGCATGGTAATGAGGGCATGGCTTTTGGCGTCGAGCCGCACGGAAATATCCAGCGTATCTCCGCCGACAATTCCGCCTGGCGGGTGCAGCAGGTAAAGGTGGCAGGTTTCACCTTCGGGATAAAACGGACGCTGAACGGTGAGCGGTCCGATGTGACGCGCGGAATGGAGGAGGGTTTTCTCAGGGGTATGACAAAACTGGAGGGCAAGCGAGGCCTGCCAGCCTTTGTACAGATTATCAGTGACCTGAGCTGCTAACATGGTGCTTCCATTTCCACACTATCGGGGTACGTTTCAGTATGCCCTGGCGGAAATGAAGGCTGTCATATGAGTCGCTTATGGATAAAAAACCGGCTCATGTGAGCCGGTTTGCGAGACTAGCGGTAATCTTCTGCATCCACATCATACCCGGACGGCTCCCAGCGGATCGCCAGCAATGACGCCAGACCGATAAACGGCGCCAGCGCAATCACCCAGAACACGGCGGTGTCGAGAGACGCGACCAGCAGCGGGAACAGGAACAGCGACAGCGTGGAGCTGCTGCGCATCAGCGTCTGGTTGAGACCCACGCCCACGCCGCGCAGCGAGGTCGGGTAGCTCAGCGAGGCGAACGTCATGGTATGCGCGCCCGGGCCAAATCCCTGACCGAACAGAAAAAGCGCAAGCATCGCCACGGCAAGCACCCCTTCAGAAGCACCGTCCGGTCGACCAATCAGCGCCAGCCCCAGCAGCGCCACAAGCTGACAGGCGTAACCCGCCAGCGACATCCGCCACGCGCCGAAGCGCGGCACGTAGCGCACCGCCAGTAATCCGCCGATAAACGCAAAAAGCAGGTTCAGCGCCAGCGAGATCACAATAGTGGTCAGCATAGACTGCACGAAGAAGCTTGAAATAATCACCGGCAGGCCAAAGGCCACGGCGTTATAGGCGAACGAGGAGACGACGGACAGCAGCGTGGCGAGCGTGGTACGCCGCAGATAGATGCCGCGGAACAGGTTCAGATAGTTCGACCATTTGGCTTTATTCACGACAGGCGCAGGCTGGGTGAGCGCATCCTGCGGGACGTGGGCGTTAATATTGTACGACTGCCGTAAAATGGACGCCGCCTCTTTCAGGTTGCCCTGATTCGCCGCCCAGACCGGCGATTCGCTCATATAGCGGCTGCGGATGGCGATAATCACCAGCGCGGGTACTGCACCAAAGCCGAGAATCAAACGCCAGAGCCAGTCGCTGTGGCTTTCCGGCAGCACGGCGTAGAAAAAGAGAACCAGAAGGTAAGAGATGCTGATCGCCGCATACCAGGTGGGGCACCACATCGCGACGCTGGACGCTTTGTTTCCCGGACCTTTCAGTCTGGCGAACTCGCTGAGAAACGCCATCGCTACGGGAAGGTCGATCCCCACGCCGAGCCCCATCACAAAGCGCGCGCCCGCCAGCACATATTCATTCGGGGCCAGCGCGCAGGCGATAGCGGCGACGACAAAGAATACCATGTCGGCCATAAAGACGCGGTAGCGCCCGATTTTATCCGTGAGGTAACCGCCGAGCAGCGCCCCGACAATGGCACCAAAGGTAATTGCCGAGGCCACCATGCCGGTACCGGCGGGCGTCAGGTTAAATTCGCGGGTAATGTCTTTGATGCCAAAGGCCAGTGCACCCAGATCGTAGGCATCGAGGAAAATTCCCCCGAGTGCGATACCCACCACGATTCGGGCGTTAGCCCGGCCCTGTGAGCCGTCATTAACGAGACGTGAAACGTCCGATGCACTGCGCACCCACTGAATGTCGCCATCAGGGGGAATTCCTGCCGTTGAAAGGGGAGTTGTGTCTGTGATTTCTGCCATTTTCTTTTTGTGTAGTGGTGTTGTGTATCTAACAGTTACCACAGGCAGAAGGTGACAAAAATCACATTTGGTTATAAGGCATAACTAACCGCCTACTCGGGATCTTTTTTCTTTCGCTTGAGCTTCGTCCAGATCTTCGTTTCCTGGCGTCGCCACAGGCGCTGGATATTGTCGTGATGACGCAGCAGGATCAGGCAGGAGAGCATCGACACCGGGAAGGTAAATTGCGGTTTGAACCACCAGACATAGAACGGAGCAATCAGCGCGCTGACGATGGCGCCCAGCGACGAATAGCCGCTCAGCAGAATGGTCAGCAGCCAGGTCCCGGCCATGACGCCGGTTAAGTCCCATCCGATGGGCGCGATGGCACCAAAGGCGGTCGCCACCCCTTTGCCGCCTTTAAAGCCGAAGAATACGGGCCAGATATGGCCGACGCAGGCGGCGATGGCGATGAGCCCCAGCCAGAACGGCGTGACGCCCAGCGCATAGGCGCCCCAGACGGGTAGCATCCCCTTCAGAACATCAAAAATCAAAACCGCTACGGCTGCTCCCTTGCCGCCAATTCGAAGCACGTTGGTCGCTCCCGGATTCCCGGAACCACTTTCACGCGGGTCAGGTAACCCGGCAATGCGGCAGACCAGAATGGCGCTGGAGATTGAGCCGCAAAGATAGGCGAGGAGGATCATTCCAGGCGCGATTGCACTCATAACGCTGTTCCGTTTTGAAAATGTATCTGTATTCTCAGCATCTGTGGATAATACGCATAATTCGCCGGAAGTGGTATCCGGTTTAGCCAAAAAGCAGGCAGGTCGTGATGGATATTGTATTTATAGAGCAACTTTCGGTAATCACCACAATTGGTGTTTACGACTGGGAACAGACCATCGAGCAGAAACTGGTGTTCGATATCGAAATGGGATGGGATAACCGCAAATCGGCAAAAAGCGATGACGTGAATGACTGTCTGAGCTATGCCGACATCAGCGAAGCGGTGATCGGCCACGTGGAAGGACAGCGTTTTGCGCTGGTGGAACGGGTGGCGGAAGAGGTGGCGGATCTGCTGCTGACCAAATTCAACTCACCGTGGGTACGCATTAAGCTGAGCAAGCCGGGCGCGGTGGCGCGCGCCGCCAACGTGGGCGTCATCATTGAGCGTGGCACAAATCTGAAAGGAAAGATTTAACGTCATAATTGCTAAACCATTTTAGGTTATATCGGTCTTAAGGCTGTATCTTTCACGGTAGCCGTTAGGGGCGACCGTTTTTTTATATCTTTTTTTAGGGGTTTATAGATGAGCGATATGCACTCGCTGCTGGTGGCGGCAATTCTGGGTGTGGTCGAAGGATTGACGGAGTTTTTACCGGTTTCCAGTACGGGCCATATGATTATCGTTGGCCATCTGCTGGGCTTCGAAGGCGATACCGCAAAGACGTTTGAGGTGGTAATTCAGCTGGGCTCGATTCTGGCGGTGGTGGTGATGTTCTGGCGTCGCTTGTTTGGCCTGATCGGCATCCACTTTGGCCGTCTGCCGCAGCGTGAAGGAGAGGGCAAAGGCCGCCTGACGCTGATTCACATCCTGCTCGGGATGATCCCGGCGGTGGTATTGGGGCTGGTATTCCACGACACCATTAAATCGCTGTTTAACCCGATTAACGTCATGTACGCGCTGGTGGTGGGCGGTTTCCTGCTGATTGCCGCGGAAGTGCTGAAGCCAAAAGTCCCGCGTGCGGAAGGCCTGGACGATATGACCTATCGTCAGGCGTTTATCATTGGCTGCTTCCAGTGTCTGGCGCTGTGGCCGGGCTTCTCCCGTTCAGGTGCGACCATTTCAGGCGGGATGCTGATGGGCGTGAGCCGCTATGCGGCTTCCGAGTTCTCGTTCCTGCTGGCGGTGCCGATGATGATGGGCGCCACCGCGCTGGACCTTTACAAAAGCATTGGCTTCCTGACCACAGGCGATATTCCGATGTTTGCCGTGGGCTTTATCACCGCCTTTATCGTGGCGCTGATTGCCATCAAAACCTTCCTGCAGCTGATTAAGCGTATCTCGTTTATTCCGTTCGCGATCTACCGCTTTATCGTCGCGGCTGCGGTGTACGTGGTCTTCTTCTGATAACCGATTGCCCTCACTCTTTCGGCTGAGGGCAACGCTTTTCCTTCCACGCGGTAACCGCGTCAATCCGCCGTTTGGTTAGCTCCTCGCGAATCTCCGGGCCTTTAAATCCTGCCTCAACCACGTCTTTCGTTGGCACCGCTTTTGCGACTTCCCACGCTTCGCGCAGCAAACGCCCCTGGGGATAATCGGACGCTTCAAACCCGGTGCGGCCGCGCACGTCCGCTTCGCTGGTGAGCGCAATCTGCTCCACGCGCTGCGGCTTGCGCCAGGCGTCGATATTATCGAACAGCTTCACGATGGTGGCGGGCTTCAGGATCGGGAAGGTATGGATCAGGTCGTGGAACTCGGCGACCAGCTTTGCCAGATCGCGGATGTCATTCGGCACGCGCAGACGCTGGCAGAGCCCGTCAACCAGCTTTACCCCCGCCGGACCGTGCCCGTGATGGCGCGGCCAGAACTCTTTCGGCGTTAAGCCTTTGCCGAGATCGTGGCACAGGGTGGAAAAACGTACGTCCACCTCAGGGCTGAGCATGGCGGCCATGCTCAGCGTCATCAGCGTGTGCACGCCGGTATCAATTTCGGGATGCCATTTCGCCGGTGCGGGCACGCCAAACAGCGCGTCGATTTCCGGGAACAGCACCTTCAGCGCGCCGCAGTCGCGAAGAACCTGGAAAAAGACCTGCGGGTTGCGGGTGGTGAGGGCATTTTCCGTCTCTTTCCAGACGCGCTCCGGCGTCAGGTGTTCCAGCTCGCCCGCCTCGGTCATGGCCGTCATCAACGCCATCGTCTCATCCGCAATACGGAAGCTCAGATGCGCGTAACGCGCGGCAAAACGCGCCACGCGCAGCACGCGGAGCGGATCTTCAGAAAATGCCGGGGAGACGTGACGCAAAAGACGATCGCGCAGGTCGTCCTGCCCGCCGTAGGCGTCGATGATATGGCCGTTTTCATCCTGGGCCAGGGCGTTAATGGTGAGATCGCGGCGCAGCAGATCCTGCTCCAGCGTCACATCCGGCGCGGCGTAGCAGGTGAAGCCGGTATAACCGGAACCGGATTTCCGTTCGGTACGCGCCAGGGCGTACTCTTCCCGGCTTTTCGGATGCAGGAACACGGGAAAATCGCGGCCTACCTGCTGGTAGCCCGCGTCGAGCATCTCTTCCGGGGTGGCGCCCACCACCACCCAGTCTTTATCTTTGACCGGCAGACCTAACAACGCATCACGTACCGCACCACCGACCAGATAACTCTTCACGCCCAACTCTCCCGTTTTCTCTTTTCCAGAATGATACGTAAGTCTGGCAGAGAAGACGAATTAGTTCATCCAGCGATCTTTACGCTTACGGCTTGGGATCAGATGTGGCAGAACCAGACCCAGCACCAGACCAACGCCCAGCACGCCGCCACCATACATAAACCACTGCATGATAATGGTGCGCTGTTTGTCATCAAGCTGCAGGTTCGCGGCGTTCACTTTTTTCTGCGCGACGATCAGCTCGTTTTTGAGCTTTTGATTCTCTTCTTTCAGACCGTTGATCACGCCGTCGCTCTGCGCCACTTTCTGCTGCATTTCAGCGGTGCGCTGGTTCCAGGTCCCGTCAATGTTGTTCAGCTTGTCGGTCAGGGTCTTCACCTGGTTTTCCAGATCCGGCACGCGGGTGCGCAGGCTTGGCACGGTGCTCAGCTCTTTCATTGGGATCCAGGAGGTACGGCCGGAACTGTCGCGAACCTGACCGTAATTGGTCTCCGCGTTGGTCTGCAACAGGGTGACTTCCTCGCCGGCATTCACCGTGCCCACGAGGCGATAATTGTCTCCGGGGCCACTGCGCACCCAGGTGTTAAGTTCGTCAGAAACGTAACGCTTCTCTTCAGCGTGCACTGCGGTTGCGGCGCTAAAAGCGAGTAAAGTAAGTCCAATCAGGCGTAATTTAAGCATCATTAGTCGTTATTTTCATAAAAAGTGGAACGATAGTAGTGGCAACAGTGTCTCTACGCAAAGCATTCATCAGCAATCAGAATCATCTGTGTCACGACTCTACACATTTACGCCCGACAAATTGCTCATTGCATGGCAATTTGGCGCAAAATACTATGTACTGACAAATAAATGGCGAGGAAGTTCGCCCTCATTGACGCGTCTGTGACGCCCGCAAAAGTACAAGGCTATGGCTCAGGAAATCGAATTAAAATTTATCGTCGAAAAAGACAGCGTTGACGCGCTCCGTCAGCATCTGAATACGCTCTCCGGCGAGCACCATGAACCCGTACCGTTGCTCAACATCTACTACGAAACGCCGGACAACTGGCTGCGCAACCACGATATGGGGCTGCGCATCCGCGGCGCGAACGGACGCTACGAGATGACGATGAAAATCGCCGGCCGCGTGGTCGGCGGTTTGCATCAGCGCCCGGAATACAATATCGACATCAGTAAGCCAGAACTTGAGCTGGAACGTTTCCCGGCGGAAGTCTGGCCGGAAGGCGAACTGCCCGCCACGCTGGCAGGGCAAGTGCAGCCGCTGTTCAGCACCGATTTCGCTCGCGAGAAATGGCTGGTGACGGAAGGCAAGAGCCGCATTGAAATCGCGCTGGATTTAGGCGAGGTGAAGGCGGGTGAGTTCCAGGAACCGATCTGCGAGCTGGAGCTGGAACTTCTGGAAGGGGATGCGAGCGACGTGCTGAAGCTGGCGCGCAAGCTGGTAAGCCAGCCGGGTTTACGTCAGGGCAGCTTGAGCAAAGCGGCGCGCGGCTACCACCTGGCTGCCGGAAATGCGCCACGCGTGCTGAGAGAGACTCCGATTTTGCGCGTCGTCCCGAAAGCCAGCATTGAGCAGGGCATGGAAGCGGCGCTGGAGCTGGCGCTCTCCCAATGGCAGTACCATGAAGAACTGTGGGCGCGTAACGTCAAAAATGCCAAAAAACAGGTGCTGGCCGCGATTGGTCTGGTGCGTCATACCCTGACGCTGTTTGGCGGTATCGTACCGCGTAAAGCTAGCGCTCACTTACGCGATCTGCTGACCCAGACCGAAACGCTGCTGCTTTCCGACGTGTCGGCGCAAACCGCGCTTTATAGCCCGCAAAATGCCGCGGCAAAACTGGCGCTGACCGAGTTTCTGGTGACGCGCGGCTGGCGCGTCTTCCTCGATGCAAAAGCGCAGACCAAAATCGCGGACAACTTTAAACGCTTCGCGGATATCCATCTTTCCCGCCACGCCGCCGAGCTGAGAACCACCTTCGCGCATCCGCTGGGCGACCAGTATGGCGACCAGCTTCCCCGCCTGGCGCGTAATATCGACAGCATGTTGCTTCTGTCAGGAGCATACGAGGGCGTGAAGGCGCAGGCCTGGCTGGAGAACTGGCAGGGGCTTAAGCATGCCATTGAGACCCGTCAGCAGATTGAGATCGAGCATTTCCGCAACGAAGCCATTTCGCAGGATCCATACTGGCTGCACAGCGGAAAACGTTAATTCTGGCAAGGAACCCCTGATATGCCGCTTTCTTCGCAGTTACAGCAGCACTGGCAAACCGTTTGCGAACGTCTGCCCGAGTCGTTACCCGCGTCATCGTTAAGCGAGCAGGCGAAAAGCGTGCTCACGTTCAGTGATTTTGTGCAGGAGAGCGTCAGCGCGAATCCTGACTGGCTGGCAGAGCTGGAAAGCGCGCCGCCGCAGGCTGACGAGTGGCGGCACTATGCTGGCTGGCTGCAAACCGCGCTGGCAGAGGTGGCGGATGAAGCCACGCTGATGCGCGTTCTGCGTCAGTTCCGCCGCCGGGTGATGGTGCGCATTGCCTGGGCGCAGGCGCTGGAGCTGGTGAGTGAAGAGAGCACCTTGCAGCAGCTGAGCGAGCTGGCGCAGACGCTGATTGTCGCCGCGCGGGACTGGCTCTACGCCGCCTGCTGTAAAGAGTGGGGCACGCCGTGCAGCGAAGAAGGGGTTCCGCAGCCGCTGTTGATTCTGGGGATGGGCAAGCTGGGCGGCTGCGAGCTGAACTTTTCCTCGGATATCGACCTGATCTTTGCCTGGCCGGAGAATGGCGCCACGCGAGGCGGTCGTCGCGAGCTGGATAACGCCCAGTTCTTTACCCGACTCGGGCAGCGTCTGATTAAGGCGTTGGATCAGCCTACGCAGGACGGCTTTGTTTACCGCGTGGACATGCGCCTGCGCCCGTTTGGCGACAGCGGCCCGCTGGTACTGAGCTTCGCCGCGCTGGAAGATTATTACCAGGAGCAGGGGCGCGACTGGGAGCGTTACGCGATGGTCAAAGCGCGGATCATGGGCGACAGCGACGACGCCTACGCCAACGAGCTTCGCGCCATGCTGCGCCCGTTCGTGTTCCGCCGTTACATCGACTTTAGCGTGATCCAGTCCCTGCGCAATATGAAAGGGATGATCGCCCGCGAGGTGCGCCGTCGCGGCCTGAAGGACAACATCAAGCTTGGCGCGGGCGGCATCCGCGAAATCGAATTTATCGTTCAGGTCTTCCAGCTGATTCGCGGCGGGCGCGAGCCGTCGCTGCAGTCCCGCTCGCTACTGCCGACGCTGAGCGCCATTGAGCAACTGCATTTGCTGCCGGACGGCGACGCGCAAACCCTGCGCGAGGCCTATCTGTTCCTGCGCCGTCTGGAAAACCTGCTGCAAAGCATTAACGACGAACAGACCCAGACCCTGCCGGGGGATGACCTTAACCGGGCGCGTCTGGCCTGGGGCATGCGGGTGGATGACTGGTCAACGTTGACCGAACGGCTGGAAGCCCATATGGCAGGCGTTCGCCGCATCTTTAACGATCTTATTGGTGACGACGAAAGTGAATCGCCGGACGATGCGCTCCCCGAGCACTGGCGCGAACTGTGGCAGGACGCGCTCCAGGAAGATGACACCACGCCGGTGCTGGCGCACTTAAGCGACGACGCCCGCCATCGCGTGGTGGCCCTGATTGCCGATTTCCGTCTCGAACTGAACAAGCGTGCCATTGGGCCGCGCGGTCGTCAGGTGCTGGATCATCTGATGCCGCACCTGCTGAGCGAGGTCTGCTCCCGCGAGGATGCGCCGGTGCCGCTGTCGCGCATGATGCCGCTGCTGAGCGGGATTATCACGCGTACCACCTACCTGGAACTGCTGAGCGAGTTTCCGGGGGCGCTGAAGCACCTGATTTCCCTCTGCGCCGCGTCGCCGATGGTGGCCAACAAGCTGGCGCGATACCCGCTGCTGCTGGACGAACTGCTCGACCCGAACACGCTCTATCAGCCGACGGCGACGGACGCCTACCGCGACGAGCTGCGCCAGTATCTGCTGCGCGTGCCGGAAGAGGACGAAGAGCAGCAGCTCGAGGCGCTGCGTCAGTTTAAGCAGGCGCAGATGCTGCGCGTGGCGGCGGCGGATATCGCCGGTACGCTGCCGGTAATGAAAGTGAGCGATCACTTAACCTGGCTGGCGGAGGCGATCATCGACGCGGTAGTCCACCAGGCGTGGGTGCAGATGGTGGCCCGCTACGGCCAGCCGAAGCATCTTGCTGACCGCGAGGGGCGAGGGTTTGCCGTGGTCGGTTACGGCAAGCTGGGCGGCTGGGAGCTGGGCTACAGCTCCGATCTGGATCTGATTTTCCTGCACGACTGTCCGGCGGACGTCATGACCGACGGCGAACGTGAGATTGACGGGCGGCAGTTCTACCTGCGCCTGGCCCAGCGCATCATGCACCTGTTCAGCACCCGCACTTCGTCGGGCATTCTGTACGAGGTGGACGCGCGCCTGCGCCCGTCCGGCGCGGCAGGCATGCTGGTCACCTCGACGGACGCTTTTGCTGACTATCAGAAGAACGAAGCCTGGACGTGGGAACATCAGGCGTTAGTGCGCGCCCGCGTGGTGTACGGCGATCCGCAGCTCAAAACGCAGTTCGATGCGATCCGCAAGTCAGTCATGACGACCCCGCGCGAAGGCAGCACCCTGCAAATTGAAGTGCGCGAAATGCGTGAGAAAATGCGCGCGCATTTGGGTAACAAACATCGCGATCGCTTTGATATCAAAGCCGATGAGGGCGGGATTACCGATATTGAGTTCATCACTCAGTACCTGGTGCTACTGCATGCCCACGACAAGCCGAAGTTAACCCGCTGGTCCGATAACGTGCGTATTCTGGAACTGCTGGCGCAAAACGACATCATGGACGAGCAGGAGGCGCAGGCCTTAACCCGCGCCTACACCACGCTGCGCGACGAACTTCATCACCTGGCGTTGCAGGAACAGCCGGGCCACGTGGCGCTGGACTGTTTTACCGCAGAGCGCGCCCAGGTGACGGCAAGCTGGCAGAAATGGCTGGTGGAGCCGTGCGTAACAAAACAAGTGTGATATTATCGCGCGCAAATTGTGAATCTTTCTGGAGTCAGGAATGAAAGTAACACTGCCAGAGTTTGAACGTGCTGGAGTAATGGTTGTCGGGGATGTGATGCTGGATCGCTACTGGTATGGGCCGACCAGCCGCATCTCTCCTGAAGCGCCGGTGCCGGTGGTTAAGGTCGACACCATTGAAGAGCGTCCCGGCGGCGCGGCAAACGTGGCGATGAACATAGCCTCGCTGGGCGCGCACTCGCGTCTGGTGGGCCTGACCGGTATCGACGATGCGGCGCGTGCGCTGAGCAAGTCGCTGGCGGACGTGAACGTGAAGTGCGACTTCGTTTCTGTTCCGACACACCCAACCATCACCAAGCTGCGCGTGCTGTCGCGTAACCAGCAGCTGATCCGCCTCGATTTCGAAGAAGGGTTCGAAGGCGTTGATCCTGAGCCGCTGCACGAGCGCATTAACCAGGCGCTGGGCAACATCGGGGCGCTGGTGCTGTCTGACTACGCCAAAGGCGCGCTGGCGAGCGTGCAAACGATGATTCAGCTGGCGCGTAAAGCCAGCGTGCCGGTGCTGATCGACCCGAAAGGCACCGATTTTGAGCGCTATCGCGGCGCAACCCTGCTGACGCCAAACCTTTCTGAGTTCGAAGCGGTGGCGGGCAAGTGCAAAACCGAGGAAGAACTGGTTGAGCGCGGCATGAAGATCATTGCTGACTTCGAGCTGTCCGCGCTGCTGGTCACCCGCTCCGAGCAGGGGATGACGCTGCTGCAGCCGGGCAAGGCGCCGCTGCATATGCCAACCCAGGCGCAGGAAGTGTACGACGTGACCGGTGCCGGTGATACGGTGATCGGCGTGCTGGCGGCGACGCTGGCGGCGGGTAACTCCCTGGAAGAGGCGTGCTACTTCGCAAACGCCGCGGCGGGCGTGGTCGTCGGTAAATTGGGTACTTCAACCGTTTCGCCAATCGAGCTGGAAAACGCGGTGCGCGGGCGTGCGGATACCGGTTTTGGCGTGATGACCGAAGACGAGCTGAAGGTGGCCGTTGCCGCCGCGCGCAAACGCGGTGAAAAAGTGGTGATGACCAACGGCGTGTTCGACATCCTGCATGCGGGCCACGTCTCGTATCTGGCGAATGCGCGCAAGCTGGGCGATCGCCTGATTGTGGCGGTGAACAGCGATGCGTCGACGAAGCGTCTGAAGGGTGAAACGCGTCCGGTGAACCCGCTGGAGCAGCGCATGATCGTGCTCGGCGCGCTGGAAGCGGTGGATTGGGTGGTCTCATTTGAAGAAGACACCCCGCAGCGCCTGATTGCCGGAATTTTGCCTGACCTGCTGGTGAAGGGCGGTGATTACAAACCAGAGCAAATCGCGGGTAGCGAAGAGGTCTGGGCCAACGGCGGCGAGGTGATGGTGCTCAACTTTGAGGACGGGTGTTCAACCACCAACATCATCAAGAAGATCCAGAAAGACAGTCAGTAAAAAACGGGCCTATTGGCCCGTTCGATTTTCACCCTCTCCCTGTGGGAGAGGGCTTCAGGCCGCACTTACGCCTGGTCATCCACCGGTGGAATAGCCGGTGCTGGCTTCACTTCTTCCGGCGCATTGCGGCTCTCCAGCTCGCTCAGACGCTGTTCCAGCAGCGCCAGCTTCTCGCGGGTGCGTAGCAGAACCTGGGTCTGCACGTCAAACTCTTCGCGGCTGACTAAATCAAGGCGAACCAACTGCGCCTGCAGCGTCTGGCGGATTTTCTTCTCAACGTCATCACCAAATTCACGAATGCCCTTTGGCATGGACTCATGAACCTGACGCGCGATCTGCTCAATTTTTTTCGGGTCAATCATAATGGCTTCCCTTGATAAGTCGGTGTTGATGAACATTGTAGCGCGTCATGACCCAGGATAAAGCAGATTTGTTTGAAGCTTATGCATTGCCCAGGTTAATCAATAGCGTTATAGTTATCTCGCTTATTCTCAGGGCGGGGCGAAATTCCCCACCGGCGGTAAATCAGCTTAGCGCTGAAAGCCCGCGAGCGCTTTGGGTGAATTCTCAAAGGTCAGCAGATCCGGTGTAATTCCGGGGCCGACGGTTAGAGTCCGGATGGGAGAGAGTAACGATCCAGTCGGGCATGGGCCCGCTCACGTTATCTTTTTGCCGCTTATACGGCGCTCCTAAGACTGCCCTGATTCTGGTAACCATATTGTTAATGAGGTTTTTTTACCATGAATCAGACGCTACTTTCCTCTTTTGGCACTTCAACTCAACGTGTTGAACATGCACTGGATGCACTGCGCGAAGGCCGCGGTGTGATGGTGCTTGACGATGAAAACCGTGAAAACGAAGGCGACATGATTTTCGCCGCCGAAAACATGACCGTTGAACAGATGGCGCTGACCATCCGTCACGGCAGCGGCATCGTATGCCTGTGTATTACCGAAGATCGTCGTAAGCAGCTTGAGCTGCCGATGATGGTCGAAAACAACACCAGCGCCTTTGGTACCGGCTTCACCGTGACCATTGAAGCGGCGCATGGCGTGACTACCGGTGTATCGGCGGCTGACCGCCTGACCACCGTGCGTGCCGCCATTGCTGATGATGCGAAACCCTCCGATCTGCATCGTCCAGGCCACGTCTTCCCGCTGCGCGCGCAGGCGGGCGGTGTGCTGACCCGTGGCGGTCACACCGAAGCGACGATCGACCTGGTGACACTGGCGGGCTTTAAGCCTGCGGGCGTGCTGTGTGAACTGACCAACGATGACGGCACCATGGCCCGCGCGCCAGAGTGCATCACCTTTGCGCGTCTGCACAACATGCCGGTTGTCACAATTGAAGATCTGGTGGAATACCGCCAGGCGCACGAGCGCAAGGCCAGCTGAGACAGCTGATGTGAAAAAGCCGGGGAAACCCGGCTTTTTTGTCGCTAGTGGTAGTTAATTTTAAACAGCACCACGGTTTCAAACGGTCCGGACTGGATCGCTTTTCCCTCATCCCACGACAGCTCTGCCGTGTACTTTTGCTCATACTGCAACGTACTCCCGGTGAAGTCGGCATACTCCTGGTAGTGGTTGAAGGTAAACGGATCCGTTCCGTTCAGAATACGCAGTTTTAGCCCGTTGCCAATCAACAGCGCCGTATCGTCAGCGCTGAGTTTTTCGTTCGTGTAGAATGACGAGTCCATTTTGAATCCATCTGAGCACTGCGCGTCCTGCACCTTGGTGGTTTTGACCGTAAATTCGCGAACGCGCGTTTTCTGGTTCACGATGTCGCGTGCGCTGAAGGTGCCAAAATCGATCTCCTGGTTTTCAGGGTAGATGCTGAAGGTTGCCCCGCAGTCCAGAACGGTAATGTTTTGCAAGCCGTTGATGTGATACTTCAGGTTTTTCGCGTCGGCCATCTGGTTGACCCCGCCTTTACCGTCAAACTGCACCACGATGTAATCGCCGAGGGAACTCACGTAGCCGTGAGGCGGAATCGCCTTAATTTTTACAAACAGGCGAAAGCGGGCAATAAACGTGCGTGTCGTATGGACGTCATCCGGGTTACCGGAGCAGATCAGGTTTTCCCAGCCCATCTGCCGGATCTGAGCCGGGGTATAGATGAGGATGTTCTTGTTATCGAGACACTGGCGGGTATCCACGCCATTCGGCTGGCCCGTGGCATCGTAGTCCACCCCTTCGTAGGTTACGCCAAGCTCATAGTAAGGGTCCGTTGCGGCCGGGTAAGGGTTGACCCAGGCGTAAACGTCTTCCGGCTGAAAGCCGCTGGTGACGTTGTGATCGCAGGTAACCGGGATTTTAATGTCATCTGATTCCCAGATTTTCTGCCCCACCTGCGCGTTGCTGGGGATGGCAAAGGGCGAGATGGTTTTTGTCTCTTCAACCGGCCCGCCTGAAGCACCAAGATAGCAGTCCAGCGCCAGCGCTTCTCTTACGGGCAGAGCGGATATCAGCAGCAGGAACAGCAGATTAGCGAGCTTGCGCATCTTTATCGACCTTATGCTCGCTGAACGTACATTTCGCCGTACCTGAACATTGCGCGTCGACCTTTTTCAGCGCACCGTAATCATCGATGTAGCCAATGCTGTAGTAGTTGCCGTGATAGTCACCGGTAGAGGTTGTCGCCGTCGCAAACGGGGCGATCATCAGGCTGTCAAAACCGGGCAGCATGGTTTTCGCATTTTTGCTCAGCCACGCCAGCGTGATGTAATAAGGCGTAGGGTTATGCACGGTGAGCCCTTTCGCGTTTGCGGTGACTTCCATACGCATTTCTGCCTGATCGCCTGCCTTTTTGACGATCGCTTTAGGACGCCAGAACAGTTTGATCCTGCTCTGCATCGCGACCTGCATGACGCTGCGTTCCTCGCTCGCGCTGGAACTTTTCGGCGGCACCTCGCGCAGGTTGAAATAAAACAGTGATTCCCGGTCTTTCGGCAACCGGGCGGTCGCGGCCTGCTTCACAATCCGGACCTGAGACGAGGCGCCCGCTTCAAGACGTTGAATCGGCGGAAGCGCCATAAAATGGCTGTCCTCCTTGCGTCCGTTTTCATCTTCTATCCAGGAGAGCGCCAGATAAGGCAACGTTTTGCTCTGGTTATCAATCTTGAGGCTGCTGGCCTTATCGCTTTCCGGAAACACAATGCGGGTGCGGTCGAGGTTAACGGCGGCGTGGGTGGTAAATGCGGTGCCGATTAACATCAGGCACAGGCTAGTGAATGAGGTCAGTTTCATCATGGTTTCTTACTGGCATGGCAGTATCAATTGCATACTGTTTTCAAGGTGTGAAGGCAGCGAGAAGCGACACTGATGATTGTCACCCCACGTTACCCGGAATTGTTGTTCAGGCTCGACGGCTCCCAGCCAGACGTGGCCTTCGTCGGCGACCATGCCGATTTGCTGGTCACTTTCCAGCAGGTGAACAATCGAGCCCAGCGGCGGAGTGCCGGCTGGCGTACGGATAATGCCGGCAATATCGTTGCCAGCGCGTGTGGCAATCTGGCGGTAGCCAATCGCCCCCTCGGTCCAGGTGTTGGTCGTGATGCGGTTGTCCACATCGACGCCGTCAGGCAGGTTATCCAGATTGACCTGTACGCTGGCGGGAGAGTAACTGGAAACCGACGGTAAAACGCCGATACCAAAGCGGTTGGTTTCATCCCGCGACATGTTCAGCGGAATGTTGCCGACGCCGTCGGTGCTGACCATCACGCGCGGTTCGTTACCGTAGCTGCGACGGTGCAGCGCCGCGCCTTTGGCCGTTGAGGTAAACGAGCCATTCCAGCTGGCGCTCAGGGAGTTATATTCATCAGCTTTATAACTTCCGGAGATATTCAGATCGCCAAACGGTGAATAGTGCTGATAGTTGCCGCTCATCTGTGCACCCGCGTACGCGTGTTCACTCTCCGTCCCCGCGGAGACGCCCCAGGTATTATTGCGATCGGACGTGTCGTACCAGGAGACATTTTGGCTCAGGCTATCGCTGTTGTGCAGATCGTAACTGAGGCGATGATCCGGATCGATCGGTACGCTCAGGGACAGGTAAAACTGCGTATCGTCGTCTTCATCTTCGTAATGCGTTTTGCTCCAGGAGAGGGTGACGCCGAGATTTTTCCAGCGCCCCAGATCAAAGTTATAGCCTGCGGTAATGCTTCCGGTCGTGGACGGGGCTTCGTTCCACCAGGTCTGACGCAGTACGTTGACGTAGAGGTTGAGCGATAACGGGCTGATGTACTGGCTGGCGGTTACGCTCAGCGTCTGCTTTTCTGTCTGACGATCGTTGTCGTCATAATCAAGGAAGCGGGCATAGCTCAGGAACTTCCGATCGGAGTAGCGGTAGCTGGCAAGCGTAAGCTGGCTGCCGGTGGTATCGAAACGCTTACTGTAGTTAAAACGGTAGCTGTAACCCGTCTGGCTATCCTGGAAGGGGAGCTGGCTGGTGGCCTGCGTGACGTCAAAAGAGAGGGCACCCAGATGCGCCATATTTTGCCCGATCCCGGCGGCAATGGAACGGTAATGATCCCCGTCGGCAAGCGTCCCGCCATAGAGCGAGGTGTTTGACAGCATTCCCCATGAGAATTCACCGCTCATAAAATCGGTGTCTTCGACGTCATGAGAGGCGTCTTTACGCGCTTTACCCGCCGCCAGCTTGTAGCGAACCTGCCCTTTACGCGTTAAAAAAGGCACCCATTCCGCCGAGACCTGGAAGGTGCTGACGCGCCCGTCTTCCTCCGTCACTTTTACGTCCAGCGTCCCCTGAACGGACTGGTTAAGATCTTGAATAACAAAGGGGCCAGGCGGAACTTTACTTTGATAAATTACGCGATCGGCCAGGCTGACGGTGACGGTCGCGTTGGTTTGCGCGATACCGGTAATTTGTGGCGCATAGCCACGCAGCGACCAGGGGAGCATGCGCTCATCGCTGATCAGGGAGGCGCCGGTATAGGTAAAAGCGTCAAAGATTGAGGACTGGAAGTCCGTTTCACCCAGCGTCAGCTTAGCACCAAGCGAAGGAAGAGGGCGGAACATGTAGACGCGCGAAAAGCGTCCGTCATGATCCGAACCTGCATCGGTATGCGTTTGGCTGTACTGATAATCACTGCGCAGGCGCCATGCGCCCATATTCGCGCCCGCCGTGCCATAGGTGTTGGCGTTGTTGGTGCTGCTGCCGTCGCTAGGCTGATAGTGGCTGGCGAACAGGTTGTAATCCAGAATCACGCCCGGTACGCCATAGTCCCACGTTGCGGGTGGCATCCAGTCGGCGGCGCGGTACTGCAACCATGCCTGGGGTACGGTGACCTTCAGCGTCTGGGTCGCTTGTTCAAATTTAAAAGTGATATCCGGTCTGGAGGAAAAGTCGACGCATCCCTCTTTTTCGGGTAAGGCGTCGCGGACTTCCTCTTTCAGGGCAAACTTATCCGCCAGTTCAGGAGGAATACACACCTGTACCGTGTTATTTACCTCTTTCCAGCTAAGCTGCCAACCGTTAGCCAGCGGTGTGTCGTTAATGGATACGGTAACAAAATAGTTGCCCGGGGTAACCGCTATTTCATTTTTAAAAAGGGAGAGGTCAACGCTGCTCCGCTGGTCTTTATCAATGGCATTGATATTAAACTCGGTGGCAGAGGTAATCTTCGTCATTAACAGGGACGCAATGATGATTTTAGATTGTAATTTATATGTCATCATCCTGTTACCAAAATAATATCACATACCGGCTGGCAAATAATGCCAGCCGGTTTTATCGTGATGCATTGCCTTATTTGTACATCAGCACATAGTTGGCAGTCGCTTCAACCTGACCCGCTGTGGCAGTTTTACCCTGAGCAACTTCCATTAATGCTTTGAAGTGCAGCGTTTGAGTCGTTGAACCTGCCAGCAAAGCAACCTCATTAGCCGCACCCAGCGTAATGTTGTCTTCGGCGTTATCCAGAAGACGAACGCCCACGTTCTGTGCACCACTCGCAAAGGTGTTGGTCATCAGGCTGCTGTCAGTCGCGTCTGTCGCAGAGCTGGTAAAGGTGACATCGACTTTGGTAACTGGTGTGTCAGTCTCGTCCGCCGGATCGTCAAGCTGGCAGTTCTCCAGATTGATATCAACCGGAACAGCGGTAGACTTTTTGTTAGCGTTGATCACGGCAGTGGTAACTTCACCGAGGTCCACTTCTTTATCAACGCTGTCTGGTGCAATGCTGCACGGAGCATCAATGACCACGCCTTTGAATTTGATTTTGCCGGAACCCTGGTCATCAGCAAAAGCAGAACCCGAAACGATGGCAGCCATCGCAACCGCTAACAGTACTTTTTTACCCATATACATGAAAATATCCTTTTTCAAATGAATTCATAAAATGAATATTAAATTTCAGAATGCTCGTGAATTATACGGACTAAAGAGGAGGGGATGCGAATAAATTGGCTAAAACTCTTTTTAAGGAAATATTAAATTATAATGCCTGGTTAATGTAAGTCGCGCATATGATGACTATGTTATCCAGATATATTCGAAGTGAATAAGCAGAATAAAAAATGTAGATTGCCTTCGACAAAATAAGGAAATAATGCCTCCGCGTTTAACGGAGGCAAAATGCTCAACCAATACCTGCTGTTTGCAGCAACACCAGACTCAACCCCATCACCGACATTCCACACAGCACGCCATAGCTCGGGTTATTATTCGGGTCGATCTCTTTCGCCAGCGGCATCAGCTCATCGACGGAGAGCGCAACCATGATCCCGGCGACGGCAGCCATAATTGCTGCCATCATGACAGGAGACACCAGGCTGCCGAGGATCAGCCACGCCAGTACCCCGCCGAGAATTTCGGCCATTCCGGAGATTCCCGCCCAGAATACGGCCGTACGTTTTGAGCCGGTCGCAGCATAAACCGGCCCGGCAACCGCAAGTCCTTCAGGAATATTGTGCAAGGCCACGGCCAGCGCCACGCCAAAGCCCATCTCCAGATTGCTGCTGGCCGTGACATACGTGGCGACCCCTTCCGGGAAGTTATGCAGACTGATACCCAGCGTCAGCAGGATGGCCGTGCGCTTGATGTTGCCGGGGATTGGAGTAACGCTTTTTTGCATTAAATCCTGAGGATGGGCGTGGGGCAGCATACGGTCGAGCGCAAAATAGCCCAGCAGGCCGACGATGAACATGCCGTAGCCCAGAACCGGAGACATTCCCTCGGTGTGAAGCGCTGCTGGCAGCATCTCCATCAGCGAGATAAGCAGCATGATCCCAGCGGCGAAGCCCAGCGAGAACGCCAGAAGACGATTAGACGGTTTTTGCCCGAGCACGCCGAGGAACGCACCGATAAAGGTCGCGGCACCCGCAAGCACGGTCAAAATTAAGGGTACTGACATGCACTCTCCTTAAGGGATATCTTACGTTCAAATTTCCTGGTGATGATCTTCACGGTTATCTGCGTTTATCTTCACCTGAATGCGCGTAATGTAGCACCATCAAATTGCCAATATCTCTAAGGATATCACCATGACTTCTTCACGTATGCCAGCACTGTTTTTAGGCCACGGTAGCCCAATGAACGTTCTGGAAGATAACGTCTATACCCGTGCCTGGCATCATCTGGGCGAGACGTTGCCGCGTCCGAAGGCGATTGTGGTGGTATCTGCACACTGGTTTACCCGTGGTACGGGCGTCACCGCGATGGAAGCACCAAAGACCATCCATGATTTCGGCGGCTTCCCGCAGGCGCTGTACGACACGCATTATCCTGCGCCGGGTTCGCCTGAACTGGCGCAGCAACTGGTTGATTTACTGGCTCCCGTCCCGGTCACGCTGGATAAAGAAGCCTGGGGCTTTGACCACGGCTCGTGGGGCGTGCTGATTAAGATGTACCCGGATGCCGATATCCCAATGGTGCAGTTGAGCATCGACAGCACCAAACCCGCCGCCTGGCATCTGGAAATGGGCCGCAAGCTGGCAACCCTGCGTGATGAAGGCATCATGCTGGTGGCGAGTGGCAACGTGGTGCACAACCTGCGTACGGCGCGCTGGCATGGCGAAAACACGCCATACCCGTGGGCGAGCGCTTTTAACGCCTACGTCAAAGCGAACCTGACCTGGCAAGGCCCGGTTGAGAAGCATCCGTTAGTGAACTATCTGGATCACGAAGGCGGTTCGCTCTCTAACCCGACGCCGGAACACTTCCTGCCGCTGCTGTATGTATTAGGTGCATGGGATGGTCAGGAGCCGGTTACCATTCCGATTGACGGCATTGAGATGGGCAGTTTGAGTATGCTGTCGGTGCAGGTGGGGTAAAAACATGCCCGGTAAGCGTAGCGCCACCGGGCAAGTTTTATTCAACAAAAATATGTGGATAAAACCGTGACAGATCCTGCGTAATCAACGCGCGATCTTCGCGAATACCAATCCCGGCAGGTTGATCATTAATAAGCCAGCTGCCGATCAGCGTATAGCTGTCGCCAAACTTCGGCAGTTGATAAAACTCCTGGACGATCATCCCTTCTTCACCGTACGGCCCTTCAACCGCTTCCAGCGTTTTACCGTTTTCGATAATGGAGACGTTCGCGCCTTCGCGGGAAAAGATAGGCTTAACGACGTATTTCTCCATCGGCGGGAACTCATCTTCGGCAAAGTAAGCTGGCAACAGGTTAGGATGGTTCGGGAACATCTCCCACAGCATCGGCAGCAGGGCTTTGTTGGAGATAATGCTCTTCCACGCCGGTTCCAGCCAGCGCACGCCCGCGTCTTCCAGCTTGGTGGAGAACATTTCACGCAGCATATATTCCCACGGATAGAGCTTGAACAGGTTGCTGATCACCTGATCCTGCATATCCGTAAACTGACCTTTTTCCCCCAGGCCAATATCTTCGATATAGAGGAATTCAGTCGCCACTTCCGCTTCGGCCGCGCAGTCCTGCAGATACTGAACCGTGCCCCTGTCTTCTTCCGTGTCGCGACAGCAGGCAAGATGCAGCAGATTGAAGCCAAACTGCTCCCGCAGTTCGGCGAAACGCTCAATCAGCTTTTCCTGCAGGCTGTTGAACTGGTCGCTACCTTCCGGCAGGTTTCCGGCGTTCATCTGATCTTCCAGCCAAATCCACTGGAAGAATGCCGCTTCGTAAAGAGAGGTCGGCGTATCCGCGTTGTTTTCTAAAAGCTTCGGCTCACCCACGCCATCCCACGCCAGATCGAGGCGAGAGTAAAGCGAAGGCTGATTCGTTTTCCACGACTGACGGACGAAACTCCAGGTGTGCTTCGGAATACGGAATTTAGTCATCAGCTCGTCGCTGTCGATGACTTTATCCACCACCTTAAGGCACATCTGGTGCAGCTCGGCCGTCACCTCTTCCAGTTTTTCCACCTGGTCGAGCGTCAGTTTGTAGTAAGCATCTTCACACCAGTACGGCTCGCCGTACATGGTGTGGAAGTTAAAACCGTATTCAGTGGCTTTTTCGCGCCAGTCCGGGCGCTCGGTAATACTGACTCGTTCCATGATCAGCCGCCCATTGAGCGAGTGGAAGTGCCTGTTGCACTACGCTGCATGCTGGTCTGTTTCGCCACAGACTCACCGAACCCACCGCGGGTGATGGTGCTGGTGGTCGCAGGCTTCGGCGCCATCGCGGTTTTCGGGACGGTCACGGTGCGGCCCGGGGTCGCTGCGCCATAGCCTTTGCCGCTGGCATCGGTATATTGACCATAAGCCGGGCTGGCCGGGTTTTTCGAGCTAAACAGCGGTTGCTGCTGATAGCCCGCACCGCCGCCCATCAGGCGGCCCATCATGTAGCCTGCCATTAATGGCATCCAGAAGCTGCCGCTGGACTGCGCCTGCGCCTGATTTTCCGGCGCAGTACCTGCCTGAGCTGGCGTCTGCTGACACTGTCCTTCACCAAATTCCGCCACGCAGTCTTCGCGTGAGGCATATTTCGGCGCGGTGCGTTCCGCTTCTTTCAGGGCGTTGGTGTAGGCGGTTTTACATTCTGCTGCCTGGCCGGTTGCGGCGGAGCAGTCGTCCGCGTTTTGATACAGCGAAACCGTTTCGTCGTTTTTCTCACAGCCTGCCAGCATAAAGACCGCGGTTACTGCCAGCGCAACAGGGGTGAGATGACGTGCGTTCCAGCTTTTGCGGAACGACGCGTGGTTAATCGTTTTTGTCCGTTTCATGTTTGTCTTCCAGGACCCAGTGGTAATAACGCTCAGGATAGTGGATGAGTGGTTGAAAATGAAGCGAAGAGGGGCGGAATCAGGGGGATCTTTACGTTGGCTTACGTTCGGGTGTGATTCAGCTGCGCCCTCTCCCGGTGAGAGAGGGCGTGATAACACTCTTAGTTACGGAACGGGTTAGAACCGCTGCTTGCAGGTGCCGTGCTACGCGCGGCCGCTGGCTGTGCGGCAGGGGCGCTGCCGTTAGCGTTGAAGTTATCAACGGCGGCAACCTGCTCCGGGTTCTCCGGCGCAACGCTGTCCGGCGAGGTAGAGACCGGTTTGCCCAGCGCGCTGTTCAGCATCTGCAGGTCTTGCTCGTTCAGCGTACCCAGAGCCTGCTTAATGTTCAGCTGGTTAATCAGGTACTGATAACGCGCGCTGGAGAGCTGCTGTTTCGCGTTGTACAGCGTGGTGGTCGCGTCCAGCACGTCAACGATAGTACGTGTACCGACCGAGTAACCCGCTTCCATTGCATCCAGGGAGCTTTGTGCAGACACAACGGCCTGTTTGTACGCGTTGATGCTGCTGATGGAGGCGTTCACGTTGTTGAAGGAGGAACGGACGGTCTGCACCACGTTGCGGTGTGCGCTTTCCAGCTGCTCGCTCGCGCCAACAAAGTTGTACTGCGCCTGTTTCACCTGAGAGTTGACCTGACCGCCCTGGTACAGCGGCAGGGAGAAGCTCAGGCCCACTTTATTCTGACCCAGATTGCTGTCGTCATACTGGGACGTATTGGTTTTAGAGCCGCTATAGCTCGTATCAGAGACACCGGTAGACGCGCTCAGGCTCAGGGTTGGCAGATGGCCGTCCTGCGCCTGACGAATTTGCTCGCGGGCCAGGTCCTGGCTCAGACGCGCCTGCAGCAACGTCAGGTTGCGGTTTTCCGCCTCTTTCAGCAGGGCGTTAACGGCCTGCGGCTTATCCGTTTTGAAGCTGTCGACGTTCAGGGAAGCCAGCTCAGGATAGTAATTCCCGGTCACCTGGCGCAGGGATTCCAGCGCGTTGTCGAGGTTGTTACGCGCGGTCACTTCGTTGGCCAGCACGGTGTCGTACTGTGAACGGGCGTTCTGCACGTCGGTGATCGCCACCAGACCCACGTTGAAGCGCTGGGTGGTTTGATCCAACTGGCGGTAGATCGCCTGTTTCTGCGCTTCGGTGTAGGAGAGCGCATCAATGGCGCTCAGCACGTTGAAGTACGCGGTGGCAGTATTCAGGATCAGCGTTTGCTGGTCGGTCTGATAGGTCACATCCTGGATGCCCGCGCTTTTTTCCTGCAGGGTCAGGGCACGCCATTTGGACATATCAAACAGCGTCTGTGTTAATTGCAGTGAGGCGCTGGTAGCATTGGAGTTTACGCCGTTAGCGTCGCGGAAACCGTTGCTGTAGGTATAATCTGCACCTAACCCTAACTGCGGCAGCAGTGGGCTACGCGCTTCGTTAATCTTTTCAAACGCAGCATCACGATCGGCCGCTGATTTACGTAAATCAGGGTTGCCCAGACGTGCCTGCTGGTAGACCTGTAACAGGTTTTCCGCCTGGCTCATTGCACTGAAGCCCGTCAGGCTCAGGCCGATAAGGATGGGGAGCAATTTCTTCATTTGCATTCCTTGTTGTGAAGCAGTATTAGCGCTGATCTAATTAAAAAATAATTGCCGATTCTAACAGAATCATCCACACCAAAAGGTTGGCGTTACGTGCCATCTGGCGGTAATTTGCACCAATCTACCATATAGCCTTACAAACGGCAGCCAAACAGCCTTGAAATTCACAATTTCATCACCATTGCTACCAGGACTCGACTCATGCAAAAACCAGAAAAGTTGCCCGTGACATTCGCCAAAAACGATGTAGAAATTATTGCACGAGAAACGCTTTATAGCGGTTTTTTTTCGATGGATCTTTACCGTTTCAGGCATCGCCTGTTCAACGGTGAAATGAGCGGCGAAATCAGACGTGAAATTTTTGAGCGCGGGCATGCGGCTGTCTTGCTACCCTTTGACCCAGTGCGTGACGAAGTCGTGCTGGTGGAGCAAATCCGCATTGCCGCGTATGACACCAGTGAAAGCCCGTGGCTGCTGGAGATGGTGGCCGGGATGATCGAAGAGGGCGAGTCGGTTGAAGACGTCGCCCGTCGCGAGGCGCTGGAAGAGGCCGGGCTGTTGGTAGGCCGCACAAAACCGGTGTTGAGCTATCTGGCGAGTCCGGGTGGCACCAGCGAACGCTTATCCATTATGGTGGGCGAAGTGGACGCCACGACCGCAGAAGGTATTCACGGTCTGGCTGATGAAAACGAAGATATTCGGGTTCATGTGGTGAGCCGGGAACAGGCTTATCAGTGGGTAGAAGAGGGGAAAATCGACAACGCAGCGTCTGTCATCGCCCTGCAATGGCTGCAGCTGCATTATCAGACATTACGAAACGAGTGGAAAAAATGAAGCGCTATACGCCTGACTTCCCAGAAATGATGCGCCTGTGCGAAACCAATTTCGCACAGCTGCGCCGCCTGCTGCCGAGAAACGACGCACCCGGCGAAACGGTAAGCTATCAGGTGAGCAACGCGCAGTATCGGTTAACGATAACAGAATCAACGCGCTACACTACGCTGGTGGAAATAGAACAAACAGCGCCCAGCATCAGCTACTGGAGCCTGCCGTCGATGACGGTGCGTCTCTATCATGACGCGATGGTCGCTGAAGTGTGTTCAAGTCAGCAGATCTTTCGCTTCAAGGCGCGGTATGATTATCCGAATAAAAAGTTGCATCAACGCGACGAAAAGCATCAAATTAACCAGTTTTTAGCCGACTGGCTAAGATATTGTTTAGCACATGGAGCAATGGCGATTCCGGTTTGTTAGCGTCATAAACCTACCTAAGGACACCATTTGGAAAGCCTGTTGAACCTGACTGTTGCTGGTGGGGCGCCAGTCAGGATATTACAAATCACCGATACCCACCTTTTTGCCGAAAAGCATGAAACTTTGCTGGGGGTTAATACCTGGGAGAGTTATCAGGCGGTACTGAGCGCCATTCACGCTGAACATCGCGACTGCGACCTGATTGTCGCAACGGGCGATTTGGCGCAGGACCAGTCCTCCGCGGCCTACCAGCATTTTGCTGAAGGCATCGCGAGCTTTAGCATGCCTTGCGTCTGGCTGCCCGGAAACCACGATTTCCAGCCCGCAATGTACAGTTCCCTTCAGGATGCGGGGATTTCTCCGGCGAAGTGCGTATTTGCGGGTGAACAGTGGCAGATCCTGCTGCTGGACAGCCAGGTATTTGGCGTTCCGCACGGTGAATTAAGCGAGTTTCAACTCGACTGGCTGGAGACCAAACTGGCTGCCGAACCTGAACGTCATACGCTGCTGTTGCTCCATCATCATCCGCTGCCGGCAGGCTGCAGCTGGCTGGATCAGCACAGCCTGCGTAACTCCGCGGCGCTGGATAGCGTGCTGGCGAAATACCCGCGCGTGAAACACCTGCTGTGCGGACACATCCATCAGGAACAGGATCTCGACTGGAACGGACGCCGCATGCTGGCGACGCCGTCGACCTGTGTGCAGTTTAAGCCGCACTGCGCCAACTTTACGCTGGATACCATCGCGCCAGGCTGGCGCTGGCTGGAACTGCATGCCGACGGCACGCTGACCACGGAAGTCTGCCGTCTGGCAGGCGCAGAGTTCCGCCCGGATACCGCTTCAGAAGGCTACTGATGTCTACGCTCCTTTATCTGCACGGATTCAACAGCTCGCCGCGCTCCGCAAAAGCGACGCAGTTTCGCCAGTGGCTGAGCGAGCATCACCCCCACGTTGAGATGATTATCCCGCAGCTGCCGCCGTATCCGGCGGAGGCGGCGGAAATGCTCGAGTCGATCGTGCTTGAACACGGCGGTGAATCCTTTGGCGTAGTCGGCTCATCGCTTGGCGGGTACTATGCCACCTGGCTCTCACAATGCTTTATGCTGCCCGCCGTTGTGGTTAATCCGGCGGTACGGCCATTTGAGCTGCTGAGGGACTTTCTTGGCGAAAACGAGAACCCCTACACCGGGCAGCAATATGTGCTAGAGTCACGCCATATTTACGATCTCAAAGTTATGCAGGTCGACCCGCTTGAAGCGCCGGATCTCATCTGGCTGCTGCAGCAGACGGGTGATGAAGTGCTGGATTACCGCCAGGCAGTGGCGTATTACGCCTCCTGCCGCCAGACTATAGAAGAGGGCGGAAACCATGCTTTCACGGGCTTTGAGGATCATTTCACCCAGATTGTCGATTTTCTTGGACTGCACAGCCACTGACAATCAATGCGAATTGCTAGTTTAAATCATGACGCAAACCTATAACGCTGATGCCATTGAGGTACTCACCGGGCTTGAGCCGGTTCGCCGCCGCCCGGGGATGTATACCGATACGACGCGCCCGAACCATCTGGGCCAGGAAGTTATTGATAACAGTGTGGACGAAGCGCTGGCGGGCCATGCCAAACGCGTTGACGTCATCCTGCACGCCGATCAGTCGCTGGAGGTCATCGACGACGGTCGCGGCATGCCGGTGGACATCCACCCCGAAGAGGGCGTGCCTGCCGTTGAGCTGATTCTCTGCCGTCTGCACGCGGGCGGTAAGTTCTCCAACAAGAACTATCAGTTCTCCGGCGGCCTGCACGGCGTGGGGATTTCCGTGGTGAACGCCCTGTCCAAACGCGTGGAAGTGAACGTCCGTCGCGACGGTCAGGTCTACAATATCGCGTTTGAAAACGGCGAGAAGGTGCAGGATCTGCAGGTTGTCGGCACGTGCGCTAAACGCAACACCGGCACAAGCGTCCACTTCTGGCCTGACGAAAGCTTCTTCGACAGCCCGCGCTTTTCCGTTTCTCGCCTGACGCACCTGCTGAAAGCCAAAGCGGTACTGTGCCCGGGCGTGGAAATTACCTTTAAAGATCACGTCAACAACACCGAGCAGACCTGGTGCTACGCCGATGGCCTGAACGACTACCTGTGCGAAGCGGTAAACGGCCTGCCAACACTGCCGGAAAAACCGTTTGTCGGTAACTTTAGCGGTGATACCGAAGCGGTGGACTGGGCGCTGCTGTGGCTGCCGGAAGGCGGCGAGCTGCTGACCGAAAGCTACGTCAACCTGATCCCAACCATGCTCGGCGGTACCCACGTCAACGGCCTGCGTCAGGGACTGCTGGACGCGATGCGTGAGTTCTGCGAATACCGCAACATTCTGCCGCGCGGCGTGAAGCTCTCGGCGGAAGATATCTGGGACCGCTGCGCCTACGTGCTCTCCGTGAAGATGCAGGATCCGCAGTTTGCCGGTCAGACCAAAGAACGTCTGTCATCGCGCCAGTGCGCGGCGTTCGTCTCCGGCGTGGTGAAAGATGCGTTTACCCTGTGGCTGAACCAGAACGTTCAGGCGGCTGAGATGCTGGCTGAAATGGCCATCTCCAGCGCCCAGCGTCGTCTGCGTGCCGCGAAGAAAGTGGTGCGTAAAAAGCTGACCAGCGGCCCTGCGCTACCGGGCAAGCTGGCGGACTGCACCGCGCAGGATCTCAACCGCACCGAGCTGTTCCTCGTGGAAGGGGATTCGGCGGGTGGGTCGGCCAAACAGGCGCGCGATCGTGAATATCAGGCGATCATGCCACTCAAGGGTAAGATCCTGAACACCTGGGAAGTCTCTTCAGACGAAGTGCTGGCCTCGCAGGAAGTGCACGACATCTCCGTTGCGATCGGCATCGATCCGGACAGCGAGGATCTGAGCCAGCTGCGCTACGGCAAGATCTGTATTCTCGCGGATGCGGACTCCGATGGTCTGCACATCGCCACGCTGCTGTGCGCGCTGTTTGTTAAACACTTCCGCACGCTGGTGAAAAACGGTCACGTTCACGTGGCGCTGCCGCCGCTCTACCGTATCGACCTCGGCAAAGAGGTTTACTACGCGCTGACGGAAGAAGAGAAGGCGGGCGTGCTGGAGCAGCTTAAGCGTAAGAAGGGCAAACCAAATGTGCAGCGCTTTAAAGGGCTGGGCGAAATGAACCCGATGCAGCTGCGCGAAACGACGCTGGATCCGAACACGCGCCGCCTGGTGCAGCTGACGATCAGCGACGAAGACGAACAGCAAACCAACGCCGTGATGGATATGCTCCTCGCCAAGAAACGTTCGGAAGACCGACGTAACTGGCTGCAGGAGAAAGGGGATATGGCGGATATTGAAGCCTGATGCCCTCACCCTAACCCTCTCCCACAGGGAGAGGGAATGGATCGTAGGCCCGGTAAGCATTAGCGCCACCGGGCTTTTTTACATCAAAACTCCATCTTCACCGTAAACTGCACTTCGCGCGGGTCGCCAATCTGGTTGCCCAGGTTGTTGGTCGCAATCGACGACGTGTAGTAGGTCTTATCAAACAGGTTCTTCACGTTCACCTGCAGCGTCACCGGATACTGCAGCTTCATCTTATACGCCGCAAACGCATCCGCCACGAAATAGCCCGGCAGATAATAATCCGCACCGTTGGTCGCCGAGCGGCGGCTTACGCCGTGCCCGCCGCCGCCGAGCGTCAGGGTATTTCCGGCAAACGCATTGTGAATATCGTAGGTGAGGAAGAGTGAGCCGGTGTGGCGCGGCACGTTCGGCAGCGGTTTACCCGCGTAATCCGGGTCCTCCAGCACCTTCGCGTCGGTATAGCCGTAGCTGGCGATAATGTTAGTGTTCTCGGTCAGTGACCCGGCAAGATCCACCTCCACGCCCTGAGAGCGCACGCGGCCCGCGGTTTTGGCGATGGTTTCGCCCCCGATGCTTTCGGTGTACAGCACGTTGCGCTTGTGAATATCAAACAGCGCGATATTGGCGGTTATGCCGTCGAACAGATCGAACTTTGCGCCTACTTCGTACGCGTTTGAGGTTTCCGGCGGCAGGTCGCCAATGTAGCTCGCAATGGATGACTGCGGCATAAACGTCTGCGAATAGTTGGCAAACAGCGAGACCGCGGGCGTCAGTTTGTAAACCAGCCCCAGCTTCGGCGTCCACTGCTCGTCGCGGCTGTCGGTATTGACGTTAAACGGACGACCTTTGCCCGCGTACTGGGTGTAATACTGGTAGCGCAGCCCGGCGACGGCAATCCATTTATCCGTCAGGTACAGGGCATCCTGGGCGTAGGCCGAGTAGCTCTCCTGCTTGAGCGTCTGGTCGCTGTCAGCGGCGGAGACGGTTGTACACTCGTCGAGTTTGCCGTAAACCGGATTATAGATATTGAAACCTTTGACGTTCTTACAGCGCATCATGTCCGTGCGCAGCAGATCGTAATTTTCATACGACACGCCGGTGAGGATCTCATTATAAAAGCCCGCGATATCCACGTTGCCCTGCAGATCCGCACGGGTGCTGTGCATGCGCTGGGTCGAGCCCTGGGTTGCATCCACCCGGCGGGTCAGGGTGCCGGTTTTTGAATCGTAGGCCATCACGCGCGCCTGATTATCGCTGTACTTATCCTGGCTGTAGCTGTAGTCGAACTTCGCGGTCCACTGGCTGTTGAGGCGGTATTCCGCGTTAAGCTGAGCGAGATCGGACTGCCCGTCGGTCACATTAAACGGCTCGTCAAAGCGGGTTTTGCGATCGACGTCGACGGCCTTTTTAGTGTTGAGATCGAAGATCGTTCCGCGATCGAACGGCGTCTTATAGTCGCGATGCGAATAGAGCACGCTCACGGTGGCATCGTCGCCGAACCAGGTCAGCGACGGGGCGATAAAGGTGCTGCGTTCGTTGCCGAAGTTGCGCCAGTAATCCTCGTCCTGATACTCGCCCGTGAGGCGATACGCCAGGCGCGTGCCCTCAATCGGACCGGTGACATCGATCTGTCCGGTGCCGCCGCCAAAGCTGGAAGAGGTGGCAGAAATCGAGCCACCGAAGATTTTCTCCGGGCGCTTCGTGACGACGTTAATCAGGCCGCCCGGATCGAGAATGCCGTACAGCGTTGAGGCCGGGCCTTTCAGCACCTCCACGCGTTCGGTTGCGGCGTTAAAGCTGCGCGGCAACACGGTGCGCAGGCCGTTGGTCATGATCGAGCCGTCGCGGTTTGCGCCAAACCCGCGGCGCACAAAGGCATCCTGCGTACCGCCCAGGGTGTTGGTCTGCACCACGTTGCTGACGTTATAGAGCGCTTCATCGAGCGTGGTGGCGTGCTGATCCGCCAGCACCTTATCGCTGACGGTATTCACCACCTGCGGGATATCCAGCATCGGCATGTTGGTCAGCGTGGCGGTGGAGGTGTTCAGCGGCTGGTAGCCGTTGGTGGCCTCCGCCGTAGCATTTGGATCGGCGGTGACGGTAAGCGTTTCGCCGTCTTTAGCCGTGGTGTCTGCTGCCTGCGACAGCGGCGCCATAAACAGCAGTGAAAAGAGCGCGCGCCCTTTTATCCCAGAGAGTGAAGGTGTGAACGTAGCCATTACAACTGTTATCCCAAAATATCCGTGAAGGTGCTTCACGGAAGAACCTGTGAGTCATTGCCCTTTATGGTCTGCCCGTTAGCCAGAACTGGCATCGAACATGTAATTGAGAATCATTCAATCATGCGGAAATGTAGTAGTAAATGAAAAAAGCTAAAAATCGACTACATCTCTGAAACGCAACGGAAAAGCGCAGTGGTAGCCTGTTAATTAATTGAAAATTAAGTCTTTATTGTTTTGCCGGCCAGTGTAGTAGCACACCGTTACCCCTGGTTTTTTCAGGGTGTTTCTTCCCTTGACTACTACATGGCGCGGCCTCAAACTCTCAAAAGAGAATGATTTTTATTTATATTTGTTTCCCTTTTTTATTACGTTGGCATGCACGTGGCTCACAACACGACAAAACCGGGTCTGGTTCTGGAGAATCTTTCTGCCGGTTATCAGAAAAAAATCATCGTTGATGATATTTCCCTTGCGATCCCCCAGCAGAAAATCACCGTTCTGGTGGGGGCGAACGGCTGCGGAAAATCCACGCTGCTGAGTACCATCGCGCGTTTGCTTCAGCCGCTTGGCGGCGCGGCGGTTCTCGACGGCAAGGCGATCCACGCGCAGCCGACGAAAGCCGTCGCCCGCCAGCTTGGCATCCTGCCGCAGTCTCCGCTGCTGCCGGAAGGGTTAACCGTCTTTGAGCTGGTCTCGCGCGGGCGTTTTCCCTGGCAGAACGTTATGCGCCAGTGGAGCGACGAGGACGAGCAGGCGGTGGAGGAGGCCCTGCGCCTGACCGGCACGGCCGAGTTTGCCCACATGCCCGTCGAAAGCCTGTCCGGCGGCCAGCGTCAGCGCTGCTGGATCGCCATGGCGCTGGCGCAGCAAACGCCCTATATCCTGTTGGATGAACCCACCACGTTCCTCGATCTCCGCTATCAGGTGGAGATCCTCGAACTGCTGCATACGCTGACGCGCGAGCACGGACGTACCGTGGTGGTGGTGCTGCACGATCTCAACTTCGCCGTGAGCTACGGCGATTCGCTGGTCTTTTTACGCCAGGGAAAAGTCGAGGGCGTACTGCATGAAGGGGACGCCTGCACGCCGGAGCTGATTAAAGCGGTGTTTGATGTCGACGTGCATATGTCCATCAATCCGCTGACCGGTAAACCGTTCTTTATGCCGTTTCGCCAGGTCGCAAAACAGCCATGATGCGCACCTCTCTGGCTTTCCTGATGTTCGCCCTGCTGCTTGCAACGGGCGCGATTGCCCATCTGGGGATCGGCGCCCGCTTTATCGCCCCGCAAACGGTGGTGGAGGCCATCCTCCACTTCGATCCGCGCAATTTCGACCATAACATCATCATCAAGCTCAGACTGCTGCGCCTCTGCGCCGCGATGGTGACGGGGGCCGCGCTCGGCGTGGCGGGCGTGCTGCTGCAATCCACGATCCGCAACCCGCTCGGCGAACCGCATATTCTGGGGCTCAACGCCGGGGCGGCGCTGGCTGTGGTGCTGACGAGCGCGCTGGGGATGACGCTGCCGTTTGGGCGCCCGCTGATTGCCGCCGCCGGAGCCGCGGCGCTGTTTCTGCTGGTGCTCACGTTCTCCTCGTCCGGACGCACCGGGCTTACACCGATGAAGGTCACGCTGTGCGGCGTGGCGATGTCGGCGTTTGCCTCGTCGATTACCGCCACGGTGCTCATCCTCGATGAACAGACGCTGCTCGCCATGCGCACCTGGCTGGCGGGGGATTTAGCGGGGGTCAGCGGTGAAACGATTGCCGCTGCCCTGTGGGTGGCTGGCGTGGGCTTTGCGCTGGCGCTCTGGCTGTCGCCCTCGCTCAACATGCTGGCGCTGGGCGACAGAATGGCGCAGGGGCTTGGCGTATCGCTGCTGAAAACCCGGCTGCTCGCCCTGATGGCTATCGCGCTGCTCTGCGGTGCGGCGGTCTCCCTCGCCGGGCCGATCGGCTTTATTGGGCTCGTGGTGCCTCAGCTCGTTCGCCGTCTGGTGTCTGTCGATCTGCGCGTGATGGTGCCGCTGTCCGCCCTGTGCGGGGCGCTGGTTCTGCTGCTGGCGGATATCGCTGCCCGCACGCTGTTTTCGCCCTGGGAGCTGGCAACCGGCATCATGACCGCGCTGGTTGGCGCCCCGGTCTTTATCTTCATGGCCTCGAGGATGTTTAAATGAACCGCGCCGGACTGCGTGCGCTACGCGTTGGCACCTTCTCGGCGCTGGTCCGCCCAAAGGCGCTGGTATGTCTGGTCATCCTGACGCTGGCCGCCTGCCTGCTGACGGGGTTTGGCCTGACGCACGGCTCTCTGCCCATCCCCACTTCCGCCATCGGGCGCGCGCTGTTTTATCCAGAAACCCTGATGTCAGAGACGCGCTACATCGTGATGGATATCCGCCTGCCGCGCCTGCTGATGGCGGCGCTGTGCGGTGGGATGCTCGGCATGGCGGGGGCGGCAATGCAGTCCATTACCCGCAATGGCCTGGCCGATCCGGGGCTTATCGGGGTGAAAGAGGGCTGTAGCGCGGCGGTACTGCTGCTGATATTTCAGTTCCCGGCGCTGGGCCTGGCCTGGCGGCCGCTGGTTGGCATGGCCGGGGGGCTGCTCACCGCGCTGCTGGTGGTGGTCCTGGCGCGCGATATCTCACGTCCGCGATTCATCCTGATCGGCATCGGCGTGTCGTGGGTCTTTGCCGCCGCAATGGGCGTTTTTATGACCACGGCGGACGTGCGCGACGTGCAGACGGCGATGCTATGGCTGGCGGGCAGCCTCCATGCGGCAAACTGGACGCTGGTCTGCATTGCCGCTGCCTGGGCGCTTCCGGCGTTTGCGCTGCTGCTGTTTACCGCCCGCGCTGCGGACGTGGCGCTGCTTGGTAACCACACCGCAGCGGGCCTTGGCGTGCGCACAAACCGGCTGGCGCTTCTAAGGGTTCTCGCCCCAGTAGTGCTGACGGCGGCCTGCGTCTCCTGCGTGGGCAGCATTGGTTTTGTCGGGCTGATTGCGCCGCACATGGCGCGCCTGCTGCTCCGCGGCGGGCAAACGGCGCTCCTGACGGGTAGCGCCGTGCTGGGGGCGCTGCTTGTGCTACTGGCGGATAACGTCGGGCGGCTGGCATTCCTCCCGCTGCAGCTGCCAGCGGGAATTGTGATTTCACTGATTGGCGGACCGTTTTTCCTGCTGCTGCTCTGGCAGCGTCGGGACAGATTTTAGGGGATTAACATGCGCATACTGTTTTCATTGCTGTTGCTGGTGGGGTTTGCGGCGAGCGCGACCGAGCCGACGCAGACGTTTACTGACGATCTGAACCGTAAGGTGGTGGTGCCGGTGCATCCGAAAAGGATCGTCTCGCTACACGACCTGGACATCACTATTCCGCTGATTGAGCTTGGCGTGCCGCCGGTGGCGAGCCATGGCCGCACCCGGCCGGACGGCAGCCATTTTCTGCGCTCCAGCGGCATGTTGACCGGCGTCGATTTCGATAATTCCGACATCAAGTTTATCGGCACTGCGGATATCGACATTGAAGCCATCGCCGCCGCAAAGCCTGACCTGATCGTTACCGAGCCGACGCGCAATACCCCGGTGGAACAGCTGGAGAAAATTGCCCCGACGGTGAGTATCGATCATCTCGACGGCGGCGCGCCGGAGATCTACCGCAAGCTGGCGCAACTGACGGGCACGCAGGCGCGGCTCAAGGTTTTGGAGCGGCGCTATCAGGAGCAAATTAAGGCGCTGAAAGCGACTATTGATACCCGCAAAGTGAGCGTGTCGGTGATTCAGGCCAATCAGGGGAAAATCAACGCCATGCACAGCTATCACTCGCTGGGCCGCGTGCTGCGTGATGCCGGGTTCACCTTCCCGCCGCTGATTGAGTCCATCCCGGAAGGGGGACGCATTGACGTCAGCGCAGAGCGGCTGCCGGAGCTGGATGCGGATTTCGTTTTCGCCACCTGGCGCGGGGATACGGGCGGCAAACCGCAGGATGAACTGGCGGCGATGGATGCGGTGATGCCGGGCTGGTGTCAGTTCCTGAATGCCTGTCGGACCGGACATTACGTGCTGATCTCGCGTGAAGAGGCCATCTCGAACTCGTTCGCCTCGTTAGGGCTGATGGCCGCGCAGGTCCAGTCGCAGATTGCCGGGCGTCCGCTGCCGGAGGCGTCACGATGAGCCGTAAAGTTGATCTCTTCGGCGACCGCCTCCGCTCCCGGTCGCACCAGCTCACGCCGCGCCTGCTGCAGGTGGCGCGCTATATCAATGAAAATCGTGAAGCGGTGATGGAGCAGACGGCAATGGAGATCGCGACGCTGCTGAAAACGTCGGACGCTACCGTCGTTCGCGCCATCCAGGCGCTGGGTTTCGCCGGGCTGCGCGATCTCAAGCAGACGCTGGAGCAGTGGTTTGGCCCGGTCGTGACCTCCAGCGAAAAGATCTCCACCACGGTGAATACGCTGACCAGCGACGTCAATGCGAGCATTGATTTCGTGCTGGAGGGGCATCAGCATACGTGTGAAGTATTGTCTGAACCCCACAACCGCTTCGCGATGGCGCAGGCGGTCTCGCTGCTGGCGCAGGCGAGGCAGGTTGCCATATTTGGGATTGGCGCGTCCGGCATTCTGGCCGACTACACCGCCAGGCTGTTCAGCCGGATGGGGCTACCCGCCACGCCGCTTAACCGCACCGGAATAGGGCTGGCCGAGCAGCTGATAGGTCTCCAGCGCGGGGATGTGCTGATCATGATGGCGCAAAAATCCGCGCATCGGGAAGGACAGACCACGCTGCGCGAAGCGAAACGGCTGGGGATCCCCACCATTTTGCTCACCAATGCCACCGACTCGCGATTCAGCAAAGAGGCCAGCGTGGTGATCCACGTTCCGCGCGGCGGCGAGAAGGGCAAAATCCCGCTCCACGGCACGGTGCTGCTGTGCCTGGAGATGATTGTTTTATCCGTCGCCTCCACCGAGCCGCAGCGCACCATCAAGTCGATGAAGCGCATCAACGAGCTTCACCGTGGGCTAAAGCCGGGCAAGAAAAGCAGTTGATTGTCTCCCTCTTCCCGCGGGAGAGGGGCGGGTGAGGGTGTCATACCGCACGATGGTTTTTCCGGTACTGCAGCGGCGTCTCACCAATCCCCTTCTTAAACGCGCTGATAAACCAGGTCACGTCAGAAAATCCCACCCGCGCGGCAATCTCCCGCACGCTCGCGTCACTGTGCAGCAGGCATTCGCACGCCTTACGCAGGCGGAGCGTGTTCAGGTAGTGGTGGATTTTCTCCCCCGTCTCCGCATGAAATTTTCGCGACACGTAGCTGCGCGATCTGCCCAGTTCCGCTGCCAGCGCGTCGAGGCGGAATTTCTCCTGATAATGCTCGTCCAGCCAGAACATCACCTGGCTGGCGATCCCCGTGCTGCTGCCCGGTGCGCCGGTACGATCGTCAGGCAACATAGCAAACAGGCTAATCAGCAGCCCGGCGATGCTTTCGCTGCTCATCGGCGGCGGATAACAGCTGAACAGATGATCGACATGGCTGTGGCAGTGTGCCAGGTCAACCACCCACGCCTCTGAGCCGCGACGCGAGAGTTTTTCCAGCCGCTGCTGCGTGTGCGGAAAATCACGCAGACACTTCAGCACCGCATGGTGGTCGAGGTGAATAATCGTGCGCCGGTAAATCGCTTCCGCCTGTTCGTCTACCCTGACTTTATGCAGGGTGAACGGCGGAAAGAAAAACAGGCGTCCGGGGCGCATGGTGTAGTGACGGTTATCGACAATCGCGACGCCAAACCCTTCTTCCACATAGAGAATTTCAAGACACTGATGCCAGTGGTGGTAACGCACCGTGTTAGCAAACAGGCGGCTAAACGACGCCACGGTGTCGTTTAAGGTAATGAGCTCAAGACGATCGGTTATGGGCGCGTCATGCATAGTGCAATAAAACTCAACTTTTCCCCGTCAGAAGAGATTTATAAACCACCTTTTTAAATTTTATCAACCGCAGGTTTATCGAACGTTCTCACCTGTGACGTGGCTAACATTTCTCCACCTTACGCATTCACTATGCTTGGCCGCAGTTGATGACGAGGGTGGAACTATGCGGGCGGAAAGCGAAGAAAAATCAAATCTGTTGTCTTCACGCCAGGACGTCGTGGCGTCTCTGAATACCTTACTTGGCGCGCTGGATAAGCAGTTTCCGGTAAATCATTCGCGGTTCTCGCTGGGTGATACCTGCGCGCACTACGCGACGGATATCGCGCAGATGGAGGGGCTCTCCCGCGCGCTATGGGGGCTGTTTCCGCTGTTGGCTTCGGGCGATGCTTCGCCATTTAGCGAGAAGTACATGCAGGCCATCAGGATCGGCACCGATCCGCAAAGTCCGGGCTACTGGGGCGAAACCGGTCCGTACGATCAGCGTCTGGTCGAGATGGCATCCTACGGTCTGGGGCTTTCCCTGCTGGGGAATAAACTCACCGATTGCTTCAGCGAGCGCGAGGTGATGAACCTGCACGCGTGGCTGAAGCAGATTGCCGACGCGCAGATGCCCGACAGCAACTGGAACTACTTTGCCATTATGGTCCAGCTGGGCTTCAAACGCGCCGGGCTGCCGTACGACCAGGCCGCCATCGACCATCGGTTTGCGCTGATGGAGGCCTATTACCTGGGTGACGGCTGGTATTCCGACGGCGCGGGTCGCCCGAAAGATTATTACATCTCCATGGCGTTCCACTTCTACGGCCTGATTTACGCCACTTTAAGCGGCGATGAGGCGAGGGCAGAAGTGCTGCGCGAGCGCTCGCGTCTGTTTGCGGAGGACTTTATCTACTGGTCCGCCGCGGACGGCGCGTCGGTACCGTTTGGCCGCAGCCTGACCTACCGCTTTGCGATGGTCGCCTTCTGGAGCGCGGTTGCCTTCTCTGAACTTGACGTGTTCACGCCGGGTATTGTGAAGGGCATTATCCTGCGCCATCTCCGCTGGTGGCAGCAGCGGACGATTACCGACCGGGACGGCATTCTGACCCTCGGTTTTGCCTGTCCGAACCTCGCCATGTGTGAGGACTATAACTCTCCCGGCTCGCCCTACTGGGCGCTAAAAAGCTACCTGATTCTGGCGCTGCCGGAGACGCATCCGTTCTGGCAGGCAGAAGAACAGCCGCTGCCCGCGCTGGCGGAGAAGCACGTCATCCCGCGCGCGCAGCAGATCCTGATGCATTCGACGAACTCTCAGCACGTCACCATGCTCACCGCCGGTCAGCTGGAGCTGAACAACTACGTCAACACCGAAGCGAAATACACCAAATTTGCCTACTCCAGCCGCTTTGGCTTCACCATTGAGCGCGGGCGCTTTGGCCTGAAGCATGCGGCCTGTGATTCCATGCTGCTGCTGGCGGACGGGGATAACTATTTCCGCGGCCGTCGCGAGTGCGACGCGGTGCGGGTGGATGAAAACTACATCTATTCACGCTGGTCGCCGTGGCACGACGTGCGCATCGAGACCTGGCAAATCCCCTTCGGCGAGTGGCATTTGCGCCTGCACCGCATCAACAGCGCGCGCACGCTGCAAACGGCGGAGGGCGGTTTCGCCGTGATGAAAACGGAGCACCAAATCCGCGCGCGCGGCAGTTATCTGGCGGCAGAGAACGGCAGCAGTGCGATTGTCGATCTGTCGCCTCTCATTGAACGCACCCCGGACAGCATCGTCACGCCGCCGAACAGCAGCATCATGTTCCCGGAGTGCGCCTCCATTCCGCTGTTAAAAACCGATCTCCAACCGGGAGAGCGCTGGCTCTGCTGCGCCGTCATTGCCAGTGAAAAACAGAACGTTGCGGCCGCGCCGCAGCTGGATATGAACCATAACCGGGTCGTAATCCGCGACCCTGGAGGCGAACGTCTGCTGTCGTTCACGTTATAAAAATTCTGACCCTACACCTCGGCGAGGATGGTATGAAAAATACATCGACAACCAACAGAACCGAATATTACAAAATCAGCAGCTTTATTTTTCTCTATTTCTTTACCTGGTCCGCGAGTATTGGCCTGCTGGCGATCTGGCTGGGTCAAAAAGCGAATCTCAGCGGGACGGTAATTGGAACCGTGTTCGCGGTGAACGGAATATTTTCCGTTATTCTCAAACCCATCTACGGCTATATTCTCGATAAAATCGGCATGAGCAAATATCTGCTCTATTTTGTGGTCGCCATGTCGGCCCTGATGGCGCCGTTTTTTATTTACGTCTATCAGCCGCTGTTAATGTCCAGCACCTTGCTGGGGATTATTATCGGCGCACTCTATTTAAGCTTTGCCTGGTATGCGGGCGTGGCGGCGTGTGAATCCTATTCCGACCGCTTCAGCCGCTTAAACGGCATGGAGTTCGGGCAAATTCGTATGTGGGGCTCGCTCGGCTGGGCGGTGGCATCGTCCTTCTCCGGCCTGCTGTTCAACCTCTCACCGACCTATAACTTCATTATGGGCAGCGTGACGTCGATCGTGATGCTGGTTGTCCTGCTCAGCCTGAAAGTGAACACTAACTCCGTTCATGCCGATGCGGTATTGACCAAAGAGAAAATCGCCCCGGCAGATGTGTATGCCCTGCTGCGTAACCGTAAATTCTGGGCTTTTTGCCTGTACGTGGCGGGCGTGGCGTGGATGATGTTTATCGCCGAGCAGCAGTTCTCGCGCTATTTCGTTACCTTCTTTGACGATATTCATGAGGGCAACGCGGTGTTTGGCTATCTCGGCACCGTGCAGTCGGGCATAGAATTCGTCATGTATATGATTGTCCCGCTGTTCGTTAACTTTATTGGCGCCAGGCGCGGGCTATTAATTGTCGGGCTGATCGTCGGGGCGCGTTTGATTATTTCCGGGATGTGCGACTCGCATCTGTTAATTTCCGTGCTCAAGCCGCTATACGGTATAGAAATTTGCCTGCTGCTGGTGTCGGTCTTTAAATATATTGCGGAGCATTTCGACAAGCGCGTGAACGCCACCATGTATTTACTGGGCTATCAGGCGATGCTGTACGTGGGGAACGTGGTGGTTTCCTCGCCTGCCGGATATATGTATGACCGCATCGGCTTTGAACAGACCTATATCATCATGGGGGCGACGGCGCTGATCTTTACCCTTATTTCTGCCTTTACGTTATCCGCCTGCCAGAGCAAATGGCGCGGCCCCCGCCCGCTGAACGTAGCAGAACCTTCATCACGCTGACCACAAGGAACCGAAATATGTTAAGTCGTATCAGAGAGGAACGCCTGTCTGCCATTCCTGCTCCCGTAGACTCGCGCCTGTTTAGCGATGAACTGATCTCTGCGCGTAGCCACGTCCTCGAGTTGATTAGCCGTCATTTAACGGCATTCGGAGAGCAGTTCCCGGCGGAAACCTGCCGGAACGGTTATTACCCGCTGACCGACAACGTAGAGTGGACAACCAGCTTCTGGACCGGCCAGCTGTGGCTGGCGTGGGAGATGAGCGGCGAGGAGAAATTCCGCTCGATGGCGGAAAAACACGTGCGCTCCTTCGGCCTGCGCATCGCCGGGCGCAGCGACACCAACACTCACGATCTGGGCTTCCTGTACACGCTCTCCTGCGTGGCGGCCTGGAGACTTACCGGCAGCCGCGAGGCGCGCGGTTTCTCCCTGCTGGCGGCTGAAGCCCTGCTGGAGCGCTTTCATGAGAAGGCGAAAATCATTCAGGCGTGGGGCGATCTTTCAGACCCGGAGCAGGCCGGACGGATGATCATCGACTGCAACATGAACCTGCCGCTGCTCTACTGGGCGACGGAGCAGACGGGGGATCCGCGCTTTGCTGACGCCGCAAAAGCGCACGTCATGCAGGCGGCAAACTATCTCATCCGCGACGATGCCTCCACGTTCCACACCTATTATATGGACGTACAAACCGGCGCGCCGCGCTACGGCAATACCCAGCAGGGCTATGCCGATGACTCCTGCTGGTCGCGCGGGCAGGCGTGGGGGATTTACGGCTTCCTGCTGAGCTATATCTATACCGGCGACGAGACGATGATTGCCCTGTCGAAGCGGCTGGCGAACTACTTCCTCAACCGCCTCCCGGAAGACTACGTCTGCCACTGGGATCTGGCGCTGGTGGGGACCGACGCGCTGCGCGATTCGTCCTCGGCGGCGATTGCGGTGTGCGGGCTGCTGGAGCTGGTGAAGCACCTGCCCGTGACGGATCCGGACCGGGAGCGGTATCTGGAGTGGGCCAAAGGCATTATGTCGTCACTGACGAAGCACTACCTGATGGGCAAAGAGGAGAAGGGCACCGGGCTGCTGAAGCACTCGGTCTATCACCTGGCGAGCAACAAAGGGGTGGACGAGTGTGCGAGCTGGGGAGATTACTTCTACGTGGAGGCGCTGGTGCGCTTTACGCAGAGCTGGAAACTGTACTGGTAAAAACGGTCGGGGGGCGACCCCCGACTCGCGGATCACGCTTTAGGAATACGTAGCGTCTGGCCGGGGTAGATTTTATCCGGGCTGGAGAGCATCGGGCGGTTAGCCTCAAAAATCTTGTTGTACTGGTTGGCATCGCCGTACACGGTTTTGGAGATAGCGCTCAGGGTGTCGCCGGATTTTACCGTGTAGTAGGTGGCTTCATCTTTGGCATCGGTCGTGGTGATGTTGTTCTCCACCTCGCTGACGCCCGCGATGTTGCCGACGGCGACCTGGATTTTTTCTTTCTGCTCCTGGGTCAGCCCGTCACCCGTCACGCTGGCCTTGCCGTCGGTAACGTTAACCTGAACTTTGTCTGAACCGGGAATGTTGAGTTTCTTGAGGTGCTCGGTGATTTTGTCGCTCTGACCTTTGTGGTCGGTCAGGTTATCCCATAGCTTTTCGCCTGCTTCTTTCACGAAGTTAAAAAGACCCATTCCATCCTCCTGTTAATCATGAAGTCAGAATAAGCATAGCAGGTCAGAGAGAATTCCCTCCCCGTAAGGAGAGGGAAGGCAGGTTTTAAACCCCTTGCTCCAGAATACGGATGTGGGTCTCCAGCACGTCACCCTTCACCGCATCGCTCCACGCTTTCATGTGCGCGGTCTGCAGGTGTGCTTCAAGGTGCGCGACGGTTTCCCACTGCTCAACCATGATAATGGAGTCTGGCGCAGTGGCCTGGAAGCTTGCGTCGGTAGCGGCGTCCACCATCGGCGCGTAGCCGTGGCAGCCTTCTTCTTTCAGTACGGTTGGGATGATTTTCGCGAACTGATCCAGCACCGCCTGGCGGTGATGTTGACCTGGACGAGTACGGATTTCTGCGATTACTGTAAGCATGGTTACTACTCCTTTAATTCCAGGCTACCAGTTAAGCAAAAATTTTCGCGAGATGCTTGCGATATTCTGCGATATAGCTCGGGACGTCAGGCATTTTAATCACGTCGTTGACGATAAAAGTCGGCAGCGGATTCATTCCCAGGAACTGGTTCGCCTTGTGGAACGGCAGATACGCGCCGTCTACGCCCACGCCTTCGAAGAACTGATCTTTTTCGGTGAAGGCTTCCAGAGGGGCGTTCCAGGTCAGGGAGAGCATATATTTTTTGCCCTGAATCAGGCCGCCGGAGCCGTATTTTTTAGAGGCGTCTGAGCGGGTGCGTCCGTCGCTGGCATACAGCGAACCGTGACCTTCGGTGAAAACGTCGTCCATGTACTTTTTCACGGTCCACGGCGCGCCCATCCACCAGCCCGGCATCTGCCAGACAACCACATCGGCCCACAGGAAGTTCTGCACTTCGGCCTTCACGTCATAGTTGCTGTCCGCGCGCACGACCTTAACATCATGCCCGGCGTCGCGCAGGAAACCGTCCGCGACCTCGGTCAGGGTGTCATTCAGCTGGCCTTTAGAGTGCGCGAACTCTTTCGCGCCGTTGATAATCAGAATATTGCTCATTATTTGTCCTCGGTCATGAGAGTATGCCGGGTATTCTACGCGCGAGGACGGAGCGGAAAAATAAGCAAAATGTGCAAAGTCTTTTGCGCTAAATGCAATAATCCCTTACCAGTTAACCTTTACTTCAAAGCCGCCTTCTGGCGCATTGCCCAGCGAGACGCGCATGCCGTGTAGCGCGGCAATGCGTTTCACAATGGATAGCCCCAGCCCGCTGCCCGTGGCGTCCTGACCCGGTGGACGATAAAAGCGCTCGCCGAGACGCGCCAGCGCATCGGGCGAAATGCCCGGGCCATTGTCGCGCACGGTAACACTACGGGTGTTCAGCGTCACGTCTACCACGCTGCCGCGCGGGCTGTAGCGGGTGGCGTTATCCAGCAGGTTGCGCGCCATCAGGCTCAGAAGCAGCTGCTGACCCGTTCGGGTCACCTCCGGCGCGTTGATGTGCAGGCGAATATCAATACCCGCCTGCTGTGCAGCAGGATAAATATCCATTACCGCAGACTGCAGCAGGTCGGCCATCGCTATCTGTTCTACGCCGTCCAGGCTGTCCAGCGAGTCCAGGCGCGACAGGGTGAGGAGCTGATCCACCAGCCGGGAGGCGCGGTCGATACCCGCGTGCAGCTGAGCCAGCGCTTTTTCCTGCGCCTGCGGATCGTCCTGAGAAAGCTGCGCCACGTCGGTTTGCACCTTCAGCGCCGCCAGTGGGCTGCGCAGCTCGTGGGCGGCGTCGGAGGTAAAGCGGCGCTCGCGAGTCATCATCTCCTGGGTACGGGTAAAGAGATGGTTCAGCGAGTCGAGCAGGGGGCGCACTTCCGCCGGCACGCCCTGAGTGGGCAGGGCGTCGGTGGCGTCCGGCGAGCGGGAACGCAGGGTCTGGGCCAGCTTTTTCAGGGGCTTCAGCTCCCGGCTCAGCAGGACGATCAGCAACAGTAGCATCACCGGCAGCGCCACCAGCCACGGCGTCAGCTGCGAGCTGACCACGTCCAGCGCCATATCCTGCCGGTACTCCCACTCCTGGCCGACAACGACACGGTATTTTCCGTCTGGCGACGTCAGCCATAAAAAGCGCCATTCATCGTTGTCATCCTGAAGCCGTCCGTCATCAAAGCCGTCACGACGATAGTGATACGGGATATCGCGCCCGTTTTCGCCGTCGTTAAGGATCATCGTGCCGTCTGAAGCGTAAATAGCGAAGGCCAGCGCGTCATCGTCCAGATGCCCGTGTTTGGCCTTTTTCGGCACCTCGCGCATGCGCTCCGGCGCGCGGATCTCGTCCAGATCCATCGTCAGCAGCCGTTTGGCAAACAGCATCTGCTGGGTGTCGAACAGCTTATCGAGCTTGTGGGTGGTCTGCTGCCACGCCACCAGGCTGGCGGCAAACCAGGCCGTCAGAGACAGCGCTAAAAAGAGGAGCGTCAGGCGCAGCTTCAGGCTCAGCTTCATGCGTCACCCAGGGTGTAGCCGATGCCGTGCACGGTGCGGATAAACTCGCTCCCGAGCTTGCGGCGTAAATGATGGACATGGACTTCGACGGCGTTGCTGGAGACGTCATCGTCCCAGGTATAAAGCTTTTCCTCGATCAGCTTGCGCGGCAGCACCCGGCCCGCGTTGCGCATCAGCAGCTCCAGCAGGGCGAACTCTTTGGGTTTAAGCGTCAGCGTTTCGCCCTCCAGCGTGGCGACGAGGCTTGCCGGATCGAGCGTCACCTTGCCGTGGCGCAGCTCGCTGCGGGTCTGACCGTGGCTGCGGCGCACCAGTGCTTCCAGACGGGCGGCCACTTCTATCAGCGCGAACGGCTTACAGAGATAATCGTCCGCACCGAGGCGCAGCCCTTCAACGCGCTGGTTCAGCGCATCCCGCGCGGTCAGGATCAGTACCGGCTCGCGCTTACCGCTTTCGCGCCAGGCGCGCAGGATCTCCAGACCGTCAATTCCCGGTAGGGTCAGGTCAAGCACCACGGCATCATAGGGCGCAGAGGCAAGCGCGGCCTGCCCGGTTTTCCCGTCGGTAAACCAGTCCACGCTAAAGCCCAGTTTGCTTAAGCCTGCTTTGATGCCATCGCCGATTAACCTGTCGTCTTCTACCAGTAAAATGCGCATGTTCCCTCCTTGATGCCGTCAGTAAACCCTCTGCAAGCGCCTGCTGTACAGTAAAAATAAATAAATTTTCCCCTTAAGAAGTTGTTAAGGTTTACCCTGTTTAATGGATTGCGAAACGACATTAAAGGGAGAGATGAAGATGAAAAAATTCGCTGCAATTGCTGCCATCATGATGATGACCACCGCGCCGGTCTTTGCCGCACAGGGCGGCTTTACTGGCCCATCTGCGACACAGACCCAGACGCAAACCCAGCAGGGCGGTTTTGTCGATAACAACGCCAACCTCACCACCGCGGCTAAAGTGAAAGATCTGAAGGACGATGCCTGGGTGAAGCTGCGCGGGAACATTACCGAGCGCCTGTCCGATGACCGCTACACCTTCCGCGACGAGTCCGGCACGGTGGTGGTTGAGATTGACCACAAGCGCTGGAACGGCGTGACCGTCACCCCGCAGGATAAAGTAGAGCTGCAGGGTAAAGTCGACAAAGACTGGAACGAGTTTGAAATCGACGTGAAGCAGGTTATCAAGCTGAACAAATAACCCGTAAAGGGCCGCTTATGCGGCCCTTTTTCTTTGTGACTCAATTCGTCAGATGAGGTAGTATCTGCGGCAATATTGCCTGAAACCCTTCGGTTTCTGAGTTGAGGAATCACACGTAATGAGCGATATGGCAGAGCGCCTCGCGCTACATGAATTCACGGAAAACGCCTACCTGAACTACTCCATGTACGTCATCATGGACAGGGCGTTGCCGTTTATCGGGGATGGCCTGAAGCCCGTTCAGCGCCGCATCGTCTATGCGATGTCCGAACTGGGGCTGAACGCCACCGCCAAGTTCAAGAAATCCGCCCGTACCGTGGGTGACGTACTGGGTAAATACCATCCGCACGGCGACAGCGCCTGCTATGAAGCGATGGTGCTGATGGCCCAGCCGTTCTCTTACCGATATCCGCTGGTGGACGGGCAGGGGAACTGGGGTGCGCCGGACGATCCGAAATCCTTCGCAGCGATGCGTTATACCGAATCCCGCCTGTCCAAATACGCCGAAGTGCTGCTGGGCGAGCTGGGTCAGGGAACCGTTGACTGGGTGCCAAACTTCGACGGTACGCTGCAGGAGCCGAAGATGCTGCCTGCGCGTCTGCCGAACATCCTGCTGAACGGCACGACCGGTATTGCGGTCGGCATGGCGACGGACATTCCGCCGCACAACCTGCGTGAAGTGGCGAAAGCCGCCATCACCCTGATCGAGCAGCCAAAAACCTCGCTGGACGAGCTGCTGGATATCGTGCAGGGGCCGGATTACCCGACCGAAGCCGAGATCATCACCTCGCGTGCAGAAATCCGCAAAATCTACCAGAACGGTCGCGGCTCCGTGCGCATGCGCGCGGTGTGGAATAAAGAGGACGGCGCCGTGGTGATCACCGCGCTGCCGCACCAGGTTTCCGGTGCCAAAGTGCTGGAGCAGATCGCCGCCCAGATGCGCAATAAAAAGCTGCCGATGGTGGACGATCTGCGCGACGAATCCGACCACGAGAACCCGACTCGTCTGGTGATCGTGCCGCGCTCTAACCGCGTGGACATGGAGCAGGTGATGAACCACCTGTTCGCCACTACCGATCTGGAAAAAAGCTACCGCATCAACCTGAATATGATTGGTCTGGACGGTCGTCCGGCGGTGAAAAACCTGCTGGAGATCCTCAGCGAGTGGCTGACGTTCCGCCGCGATACGGTGCGCCGTCGTCTGAACCATCGTCTGGAGAAAGTGCTTAAGCGCCTGCATATCCTCGAAGGTTTGCTGGTGGCATTCCTCAATATCGATGAAGTGATTGAGATCATCCGTACCGAGGACGAGCCGAAGCCCGCGCTGATGTCGCGCTTTGGCATCAGCGAAACCCAGGCCGAAGCGATCCTCGAACTGAAGCTGCGCCATCTCGCTAAGCTGGAGGAGATGAAGATCCGCGGCGAGCAAAGCGAGCTGGAAAAAGAGCGCGATCAGCTGCAGGCGATCCTCGCCTCCGAGCGCAAGATGAACACCCTGCTGAAGAAAGAGCTGCAGGCGGATGCCGATGCCTTCGGCGACGACCGTCGTTCTCCGCTGCACGAGCGCGAAGAAGCGAAGGCGATGAACGAGCACGACATGCAGCCGTCCGAGCCGGTGACCATTGTCCTGTCGCAGAGCGGCTGGGTGCGCAGCGCCAAAGGCCACGATATCGACGCGCCGGGTCTGAGCTACAAAGCGGGCGATAGCTTTAAAGCGGCGGTGAAAGGCAAGAGCAACCAGCCGGTGGCGTTTATCGACTCCACGGGCCGCAGCTACGCTATCGACCCGATCACGCTGCCTTCCGCGCGCGGCCAGGGCGAACCGCTCACCGGTAAGCTGACGCTGCCGCCGGGCGCAACGGTTGACCACATGCTGATGGAGGCCGACGACCAGAAGCTGCTGATGGCGTCCGATGCGGGCTACGGCTTTATCTGTACCTTTAACGACCTCGTGTCGCGTAACCGTGCCGGTAAAGCGCTGATCAGCCTGCCGGACAATGCCCGCGTGATGACACCGCTGGTGATTGAGAACGAGAGCGACATGCTGCTGGCGATCACCTCTGCCGGACGCATGCTGATGTTCCCGGTCAGCGACCTGCCGGAGCTGTCGAAAGGTAAGGGCAACAAGATCATCAACATCCCGTCGGCGGAAGCCGCGAAAGGTGAAGATGGCCTGGCGCACCTCTTCCTGCTGCCGCCGCAGAGCACGCTGACCATCCACGTTGGCAAGCGTAAAATCAAGCTTCGCCCGGAAGAGCTGCAGAAAGTGGTGGGCGAGCGCGGTCGCCGCGGTTCGCTGATGCGCGGCCTGCAGCGTATCGACCGCGTGGAGATTGATTCGCCTGCGCGCAGCAGCGCGGGCGACAGCGAAGAGTAATGTCATGACACCCCCTCTGTCCGGAGGGGGTATTTCAATAAAATTTCCCGTAAAATCGTTGTTAATTCGTGCGTTGCGATTAACAATACGCGCTCGTAATAAAGTCCTTACCTGGCCACAGGTGAAGTATAATTGTCAGCTGTCAGGGCTTCAGAGGTCGCTATGCTATACATTGTTCGTCTCATTCTTACCGTTATTTACTGCATTCTGGTCTGTATTTTCGGCTCTATTTACTGCCTGTTCAGCCCGCGTAATCCGAAGCATGTTGCCACCTTTGGCCATATGTTCGGTCGCCTTGCGCCGCTGTTTGGTCTGAAGGTTGAAAAACGCCTGCCTGAAGGAGCGGAGAACTTCGGTAACGCCATCTATATCGCCAATCATCAGAACAACTACGATATGGTGACGGCCTCCAATATTGTTCTGCCTCCGACCGTGACGGTGGGGAAAAAAAGCCTGCTGTGGATCCCGTTTTTTGGTCAGCTGTACTGGCTGACCGGTAACCTGCTGATCGACCGTAACAACCGTGCAAAAGCGCACGGCACGATTGCAGAAGTGGTGAATCATTTTAAAAAGCGCCGGATCTCAATCTGGATGTTCCCGGAAGGGACGCGTAGCCGCGGCCGCGGCCTGCTGCCGTTCAAAACCGGCGCGTTTCATGCCGCAATTGCGGCAGGTGTTCCAATTATTCCCGTGTGCGTTTCCAATACTTCTAATAAGATTAATCTTAACCGCCTGAATAATGGTCTGGTGATTGTCGAAATGCTGCCACCCGTCGATACCAGCAAATACGGTAAAGACCAGGTGCGCGAACTGGCAGCACACTGCCGCGAGCTCATGGCTCAGCATATTGCGCTGCTGGATAAAGAAGTCGCAGAAAGAGAAGCCGCCGGTAAGGTTTAATTCGGCGTTAAAGGGAAAAAGAATTCCCGCGTTGTTAGTCGTTTCAGATGGAGCTTATATGTCACTCAGTCGGCGTCAGTTTATTCAGGCTTCGGGGATTGCCCTTTGTGCGGGTGCGATGCCGCTGACAGCCAGCGCCGCCGGGCAGCAGCAGCCGCTGCCCATTCCGCCGTTGATTGAATCCCGTCGCGGGCAGCCGCTTTTCCTTACGCTTCAGCGCAGCCACTGGTCCTTTACCCAGGGCACGCGCGCGCCGGTGTGGGGCATTAACGGGCGCTACCTCGGGCCGACCATCCGCGTGTGGAACGGCGATGACGTTAAGCTCATTTACAGCAACCGTACGGCTGAAAATGTCGCCATGACCATCAGCGGCTTACAGGTTCCTGGACCTTTGATTGGCGGCGCGGCGCGAATGATGTCCCCCAACGCCGACTGGGCGCCCGTCCTGCCGATTCGCCAGAGTGCGGCAACCCTGTGGTATCACGCCAATACCCCTAACCGTACGGCGCAGCAGGTCTATAACGGTCTGGCCGGCATGTGGCTGGTGGAAGATGAGGTCAGTAAATCTCTGCCGATCCCGAACCACTACGGCGTGGACGATTTCCCGGTCATTATTCAGGACAAACGTCTGGATAACTTCGGCACGCCGGAGTACAGCGAGCCGGGCAGCGGTGGCTTTGTCGGCGATACCTTGCTGGTTAACGGCGCGCAGAGCCCGTACGTGGAAGTGTCCCGCGGCTGGGTGCGCCTGCGCCTGCTCAACGCCTCTAACTCGCGTCGCTATCAGCTGCAGATGAGTGATGGCCGCCCGCTGCACGTGATCTCCGGCGACCAGGGCTTTTTACCCGCGCCGGTCTCCGTTAAACAGCTTGCACTGGCGCCGGGTGAACGTCGTGAAATTCTGGTGGATATGACCAACGGGGACGAAGTCTCCGTCACCTGTGGTGAAGCCGCGAGCATCGTTGACCGTATTCGCGGTTTCTTTGAGCCGTCGAGCATTCTGGTCTCCACGCTGGTGCTTACTCTGCGTCCAACCGGCCTGCTGCCGCTGGTCACCGATAGCCTGCCGATGCGCCTGCTGCCGCAGGAGATCATGAGCGGCTCGCCGGTGCGCAGCCGTGATATCAGCCTGGGCGACGATCCGGGCATCAACGGCGCGCTGTGGGATGTAAATCGCATTGATATCACCGCTCAGCAGGGAACGTGGGAGCGCTGGACGGTCCGATCAGACATGCCGCAGTCGTTCCATATTGAAGGTGTGTCATTCCTGATCCGCAACGTTAATGGCGCGATGCCGTTCCCGGAAGATCGCGGCTGGAAAGATACCGTGTGGGTGGACGGCCAGGTTGAACTGCTCGTCTACTACGGCCAGCCTTCGTGGCCGCACTTCCCGTTCCTGTTCCACAGCCAGACGCTGGAGATGATGGACAGGGGCTCGGTAGGGCAGATGCTGGTGAATCCGGCGCCGTAACGTGCTTTTCTCCCTCTCCCTGTGGGAGAGGGTTGGGGTGAGGGCAACAGCCCGCATAATACCCCTTCATTTCCCACAATGTTCCAGCGTATAATCCCCGCCCTTTTGTCTATTTTTTCTTCGGAAGCACTATGAGCGCAATTTCCCTGATCCAGCCGGATCGTGACCTCTTCTCCTGGCCCCAGTACTGGGCGGCCTGCTTTGGACCGGCGCCGTTCCTGCCGATGTCCCGGGAAGAGATGGACCAACTGGGCTGGGACAGCTGCGATATCATTCTGGTCACGGGCGATGCCTACGTTGACCACCCGAGCTTCGGCATGGCCATCTGTGGCCGTATGCTCGAAGCGCAGGGCTTCCGCGTGGGGATCATCTCCCAGCCCGACTGGAACAGCAAAGACGACTTCATGCGTCTGGGGAAACCAAACCTGTTCTTCGGCGTGACCGCCGGCAACATGGACTCGATGATCAACCGCTATACCGCCGACCGTAAGCTGCGCCATGACGACGCCTACACGCCGGATAACGTGGCGGGCAAACGTCCGGACCGCGCGACCCTGGTTTATACCCAGCGCTGCAAAGAAGCCTGGAAAGACGTGCCGGTGATCCTCGGCGGCATCGAGGCGAGCCTGCGCCGCACCGCGCACTACGACTACTGGTCAGATACCGTGCGCCGCTCGGTGCTGGTGGACTCCAAGGCCGACATGCTGATTTACGGTAACGGCGAGCGTCCGCTGGTGGAAGTGGCGCACCGTCTTTCGCAGGGCGAGCCGGTAAGCAGCATCCGCGACGTGCGCAATACTGCGATCATGGTGAAAGAAGCGCTGCCGGGCTGGAGCGGGGTGGATTCCCGCATTATTGATATGCCGGGCAAAATTGACCCGATCCCGCACCCGTACGGTGAAGATCTGCCGTGTGCCGATAACAAGCCGGTTGAGCCGAAGAAAGCGGAAGCGAAGGCTATCGTTGTGCAGCCGCCGCGCCCGAAGCCGTGGGAAAAGACCTACGTGCTGCTGCCGTCCTATGAGAAGGTGAAAGCCGACAAGGTGCTCTACGCGCACGCGTCCCGTATTCTGCACCATGAAACCAACCCGGGCTGCGCCCGCGCGCTAATGCAGAAGCACGGCGAGCGCTTCATCTGGATCAACCCGCCGGCGATCCCGCTCTCCACCGAAGAGATGGACAGCGTCTTTGCGCTGCCGTACAAGCGCGTGCCACACCCGGCGTACGGCAACGCCCGCATCCCGGCGTATGAGATGATCCGCTTCTCGATCAACATCATGCGCGGCTGCTTCGGCGGCTGCTCCTTCTGCTCCATTACCGAACACGAAGGTCGTATTATCCAGAGCCGCTCTGAAGATTCGATCATCAATGAGATCGAAGCCATTCGCGACTCGGTGCCGGGCTTTACCGGCGTGATCTCCGATCTCGGCGGCCCAACCGCGAACATGTATATGCTGCGCTGCAAATCACCGCGCGCGGAGCAGACCTGCCGTCGTCTCTCCTGCGTCTACCCGAGCATTTGCGAGCACATGGATACTAACCACGAGCCGACGATCAACCTCTACCGCCGCGCGCGCGACCTGAAGGGCATCAAGAAGATCCTCATCGCGTCCGGGGTGCGTTACGACATCGCCGTGGAAGATCCTCGCTATATCAAAGAGCTGGCGACGCACCATGTGGGTGGCTATCTCAAGATTGCGCCGGAGCACACCGAAGAAGGCCCGCTGTCGAAGATGATGAAGCCGGGCATGGGCAGCTACGATCGTTTTAAACAGCTGTTCGACACCTACTCGAAGCAGGCGGGCAAAGAGCAGTATCTGATCCCGTACTTCATCTCCGCGCATCCTGGCACGCGCGATGAAGACATGGTGAACCTGGCGCTGTGGCTGAAGCAGCGTCGCTTCCGTCTGGATCAGGTGCAGAACTTCTATCCTTCACCGCTCGCCAACTCGACGACCATGTACTACACCGGCAAGAACCCGCTGAGTAAGATTGGCTACAAGAGCGAAGAGGTGGTGGTGCCGAAAGGGGATAAACAGCGTCGTCTGCATAAGGCGCTGCTGCGTTACCACGACCCGAAAAACTGGCCGCTGATCCGCCAGGCGCTGGAAGAGATGGGTAAAAAACACCTTATTGGCTCGCGCCGCGACTGCCTGGTACCGGCCCCGACGCTGGAGGAGATGCGCGAAGCGCGTCGCCATAATCGCAATACGCGCCCGGCGCTGACCAAGCACACGCCGATTGTGCATCAGCGTTCGAACGGTAATTCGAGTGTGAAGAAGCCCGTGAAGCGCAAAGCGTAAATAAAAAACCCCGGCAAGCCGGGGTTTTTATGTCGACATGTAGGCCGGGTAAGGCGTAGCCGCCACCCGGTTTTTTTACGCGATTATCCGCCAAACTGATCCGGATCTGGCCCAAGCCGCTTACCTTTATCCAGCTTCGCAATTTCACCCAGCTCGTCTTTGTCCAGTCGGAAATCCCAGACGTCGAAGTTCTCGGCAATGCGCGACGGCGTGACCGATTTCGGGATCACCACCAGGCCGTTGTCCAGATGCCAGCGAATGACGATCTGCGCCGGGGTTTTGCCGTATTTATCCGCCAGGTCGCGGATGATTTTCTGATCGAACACGCCTTCACCGCCCTGCGCCAGCGGGCTCCAGGACTCGGTCTGGATCTTGTGGGTGGCGTTCCAGGCGTGAAGCTGGCGCTGCTGCAGCAGCGGGTGCAGCTCGATCTGGTTAATCACCGGAGCGACGCCCGTTTCGTCAATCAGGCGCTGCAGGTGATGCACCTGGAAGTTACAGACGCCGATGCTTTTCACCAGCCCCTCTTTCTGCAGTTCAATCATCCCTTTCCAGGCGTCAACGTAGTGATCGATAGCCGGAACCGGCCAGTGCATCAGGTACAGATCGACGAAATCAAGCTGGATTTTCTCCAGGCTCTCCTGCAACGCTTCGCGGGGGCGCTTTTGATCGTCGTTCCACAGTTTAGTGGTGATGAACAGCTCATCGCGAGGGACGCCGGCGCTGGCCAGCGCGGTCCCCACGCCTTCCTCGTTTTTGTACGCGGCGGCGGTATCAATCGACCGATAGCCGACTTCGAGTGCTTTATGAATGGCGGAGACGACCTCGTCGTTACCGGCTTTCCATACACCTAGCCCCAGTTGGGGCATCACGTTGCCGTCCTGCAGCTTGATTACGGTTTGGTTTGCCATTTTTCCTCCTTCAGGTGCGCATCGCCGGAGGGGGACTCCGGCGATGGGGTGTGCATTAAGTCTGGACGAAATGTCAAAAAACGAAAGTCAGGATGCCAAAAACGCTTAGCGTGCCGCTTCGTAGATCCGACGGCTGACGTCCAGCGTAATGTCACCGTGCTCGCCCAACTGGGTCATGCCGTGCTCTTCGAGTTTTGCCAGCAGGGCAGGAATGGAGCTGCCGTCCAGGCCGTAGCCGGACAGACGCGTTGGCACGCCCAGGCTTTCAAAGAAGTTACGGGTCGCTGCAATGGCGGCATCAATACGCGCATCGTCAGAACCCTCGGTGATGTTCCACACGCGCTCGGCGTACTGCAGCAGCTTGGCACGCTTGGTATCCCGTTTTTCGTTCCACAGCGCAGGCAGCACAACGGCCAGCGTCTGGGCGTGGTCCAGGCCGTGCATCGCCGTCAGCTCGTGGCCCAGCATATGGGTTGCCCAGTCCTGCGGCACGCCAGCGCCGATCAGGCCGTTCAGCGCCTGCGTCGCGGCCCACATGACGTTGGCACGCACGTCGTAGTTTTCCGGCTCTTTCAGCGCTTTCGGGCCGTCTTCAATCAGCGTGAGCAGAATGCCTTCCGCGAAGCGATCCTGAATTTTGGCATTAACAGGGTAGGTCACGTACTGCTCGACGGTGTGTACAAAGGCGTCGACCACGCCGTTCGCCACCTGACGCGCGGGCAGGGTATAGGTGTAAACCGGATCCAGAATGGCAAAGACAGGCTGAACGTGTTCGTTCATAAAGGCCTGCTTGTCGCCGGTGGTTTTGCGGGAGATCACCGCGCCCTTGTTGGATTCAGAACCCGTCGCTGGCAGGGTCAATACGGATCCCATCGGGATAGCGCTTTTAATGTCGCTGCCGCGGGTTTCCAGGATGTGCCACGGATCGATGCCATCAGCGTAGTACGCTGCCGCCGCGATGAATTTAGTGCCGTCCAGCACGGAGCCGCCGCCGACCGCCAGCAGGAAGGTGATGTTTTCTTCGCGGGCGATTTTCACCGCGTTCATCAGCGTTTCGTAAGACGGGTTTGGCTCAATGCCGCCGAACTCACGTACGTCCAGTCCGTCCAGAGCGCTGTAAACTTGATCCAGCACGCCGGTTTTTTTCACGCTGCCGCCACCGTAGGTGATCAGCACGCGGGCGTCAGCAGGGATCTGCGCGCGCAGGTCGGCGATAGCGTCTTTACCAAACAGAATGCGGGTTGGGGTGTGAAGATTAAAGTTGTTCATTGCTCGTTCCCTTTAGTGGGTGAAAAACCGTGGTGGCGCTGATGGCTACCTGATGCTGCTCATTGTGGCCGTCCGGGGCCAGGCTCTCAATGCACATTCCTGCCGATGTCTTGCCCATTTCTACAGAGCGCTGGAGAAACTTCGTAAAAATGCGCAGACTGTGAGGGTCGGAAACCGTACCCGGAGTAACGTAAAATGAACCGTGAAGCGATCTGCCTTCAGCTTACCTCGCAGATTAAAATGCTGATAAATAAAGAAAATAATGTTGGCGACCTGCTGCCGGACATTCGCCTGCTCTACGGCACGCAGCCCGGGACGCGCACGCCGGTGATGTACCAGCCGGGCATCGTTTTTCTCTTTTCAGGCCATAAGATTGGCTATATCAACGAGCGGGTGTTCCGCTACGACACCAATGAATATCTGCTCCTGACGGTACCTTTACCCTTCGAATGTGAAACCTTCGCGACAGAAGCGGTCCCGCTGGCGGGTATTCGCGTCAACGTCGATATTCTTCAACTGCAGGAGCTGCTGATGGAGATTGGCGAAGACGAGCTTTTCCAGCCGTCGATGGCCTCCAGCGGGATTAACTCGGCGACGCTGTCGGAAGAGATCCTCTGCGCCATTGAGCGCCTGCTGGACGTCATGGAAAGGCCGCTGGACGCGCGTATTCTCGGCAAGCAGATTATCCGCGAAATTCTTTATCACGTGCTGCTGGGGCCGGGCGGCGGGGCGTTACTTGCGCTGGTGAGCCGACAGACCCACTTCAGCCTGATCAGCCGCGTGCTCAAGCGTATTGAAAGCCAGTACACGGAGAACCTCAGCGTTGACCAGCTGGCGGCGGAAGCGAACATGAGCGTTTCGGCGTTTCACCACAACTTTAAGTCGGTGACCAGCACCTCGCCGCTGCAGTACCTTAAAACCTACCGTTTGCACAAGGCGCGGATGCTGATGATCCACGACGGCATGAAGGCCAGCGCGGCGGCCATGCGCGTCGGCTACGAAAGTGCGTCGCAGTTCAGTCGGGAGTTTAAGCGCTATTTCGGCGTCACGCCGGGAGAGGATGCGTCACGTATAAGAACGATGCAGGGCGCCTGAGGGGAAACGTAGGCCGGGAAAGCGGTAGCGCCACCCGGCTTTTGTTTATGCACTGCAATACTTTTTCTTAATCACCACCGCAATGGTACCCACCAGCCCAGCAACCAGCAGGAATATCGGCAGGATCATCAGGAAGGTCATCACCTGATCTTCATGGTGCTTCACAAAGGGGATCATGTTCAGCGCGTAGCCGAGGGTGGTGACCACGCCAACCCACAGCAGGGCGCTCAGCCAGTTGAAGAACTGGAAGCGGCGGTTAGACAGCCCGGAAATACCCGCCATGGTGGGCAGAAGGGTGCGCACAAACGCCAGGAAACGCCCGACGAGCAGCGCCAGCAGGCCGTGGCGGTCAAACATACAGGTCGCACGCTGGTGATATTTATGCGGTAACTGCGCCAGCCAGCCCTTCACCACGCGCGTGTTCCCCAGCCAGCGGCCCTGCAGATAGCTCAGCCAGCAGCCCAGGCTCGCGGCGGAGGTAAGGATAACCATCGTTGGCGTAAAGTCCATGACGCCTTTGCCGATCAACGCCCCGGCAAGCAAAAGCAAACTGTCACCGGGTAAAAACGAGGCTGGCAGTAATCCATTTTCCAGAAACAGCGTCGCGAACATCACGAAATAGACGACGCCTACAACGTGGGGATCCGCCAGGGCGGCAAAATCATGTTGCCAGAGCGCCGCGATAATATCTTGAATAACAGCCATGGACTTTCCTGTGGAACAGCAGAGATAACGCTATTGTACTCCCAATTTCACCTGTCGGGATTGATCGCAGGCGCAACTCATGCAGACTTTTCTGCTTGCAGTGTTCACAAAAGCGTCCGGGAGTACATTTTCAGCCCGCACTCTACACGATACGTTCAAAGCCTGCAGATAAATCCGCAATTAAATCGTCCACATTTTCTAAACCGATATGCAATCTAATGAGGGTGCCGCTGAAGTCCACTTCTCCGCCGGGGCGCAGGGCCGCGATCTGCTCCGGCTGATTCGGCAGGATCAGGGATTCAAAACCGCCCCAGGAGTAGGCCATGCTGAAGAGGGTAAAATTATCCAGATAGCTTGCCAGCTCGTCATTACTCAGCCGTTTTTTCAGCACAAACGAGAACAAACCGCTGCTGCCCGTAAAGTCACGTTGCCAGAATTCATGGCCTTTACTACCTGGAAGAGCTGGATGGTTCACGCGCTCAACCTGCGGATGCTGCGCCAGCCATTCAGCGATTTTCAGGCTACTTTCATGATGCTGACGCAGACGCACGCCGAGCGTACGAATGCCCCGGCTGGTCATGTATGCCGTGTCTGCATCCACCATCTGGCCCATCAGGTAGGCATTTTCCCGCAGCTGCTCCCAGCAGCGCGCGTTGGAAACCGCGGTGCCAATCATCCCGTCAGAGTGTCCAATCAGGTATTTCGTTGCCGCCTGAATCGAGATATCAATATCGAATTCCAGCGCCTTAAACAGCACGCCTGCCGCCCAGGTGTTGTCGATCATGATAATCGCCTCTGGCGCTTTGCTGCGCACGGCCTTCACGATAGCCGGAACGTCGTGCACTTCCATGGTGATGGAGCCAGGAGATTCCAGGAACACAATGCGCGTGTTTGGCTGGATAAGTTCAGCAATGCCTTCACCAATCAGCGGGTCAAACCAGCTGGTGGTCACGCCGAGCTTGCTGAGAATTTTTGTGCAGAAATCCTGGCTGGGTTCATAGGCGGTGTTGGTCATCAGGATATGGTCGCCCTGTTCCACAAACGCCAGAATGGTGTTGGCGACCGCCGCCGCACCGCACGGGAACAGCGCGCAGCCTGCGCCCCCCTCCAGCTCGCACATCGCTTCCTGCAGCGAAAAATGGGTTAGCGTGCCGCGGCGACCGTAGAACAGCCCGCCTTTTGCGCGGTTACGCGTGGCGATTTTTTTCTCCTCAACGGTATCAAACACCAGCGAGGAGGCGCGTTGAATCACGCTGTTGACCGATCCCTGAGTGTATTTTTTGCTGCGTCCCGCCTGCACCAGCGTGGTATCAAGATGCTTCTTCGTCATGTTCGCTAACCCTGTTTTTATACGTCTGGACGTCCAGACTACCACGATTGTAAAAAACTGCACCCGCATGCTTATCGAATAAGCAGAAAATAGTAGCAAAAAAGCGCATAAGAAATTTTTACTGCGTAAGCGCAAGGAAACTGAGCGAAAATTACGGCACCATGTAAATACTAATGAGAACGACTATCAATTCGACGGCTTTTTGATATTATTACGTTCAGATTTTGTGATTTGCGTCCTGGAGATACAGAGTGGGTAATAATTTGATGCAGACGGATCTCTCCGTTTGGGGCATGTATCATCATGCTGACATCGTGGTTAAGATTGTGATGATCGGCCTGATTCTGGCGTCCGTTGTCACCTGGGCTATCTTCTTCAGCAAAAGCGCCGAGCTGCTTTCGCAGAAGCGTCGCCTCAAGCGGGAACAGCAGCAGCTGGCAGAAGCCCGCTCTCTGGATCAGGCTTCTGAGATGACCTCATCCTTCCACCCGAAAAGCCTGACCACCCTGTTAGTGAATGAAGCTCAGAACGAGCTGGAACTCTCCGCCGGCAGTGAAGATAACGAAGGCATTAAAGAGCGTACCGGTTTCCGTCTTGAGCGTCGCGTGGCGGCCGTTGGCCGACACATGGGACGCGGCAATGGGTATCTGGCGACCATCGGCGCGATTTCACCGTTCATCGGTCTTTTCGGTACGGTCTGGGGCATCATGAACAGCTTTATCGGTATTGCTCAGACCCAAACCACCAACCTGGCGGTAGTTGCCCCGGGGATCGCGGAAGCGCTGCTGGCGACGGCAATCGGTCTGGTTGCAGCAATTCCGGCGGTGGTTATCTACAACATTTTCGCGCGTATGATCGGCAACTACAAAGCCACGCTCGGCGACGTTGCCGCTCAGGTTCTGCTGCTGCAAAGCCGCGATCTCGACCTGAACGCCAGCGCCGTGAAGCCGGTGCATGCGGCGTCTAAACTGCGCGTAGGTTGATTGTATGGCAATGCGTCTAAACGAAAATCTGGACGATAACGGCGAAATGCACGAAATCAACGTGACGCCGTTTATCGACGTCATGCTGGTGCTGCTGATTATCTTCATGGTGGCAGCACCCCTGGCGACGGTCGACGTGAAGGTGAATCTGCCTGCCTCCTCCAGCCAGCCGCAGCCGCGTCCGGAAAAGCCAATTTATTTGTCGGTGAAAGCGGATAAATCCATGTTCCTGGGGAACGACCCTGTGACGGATGCCTCCGTTATTCCGGCGCTGGACCAGCTGACCGGCGGCAAGAAGGACACCACCGTCTTCTTCCGGGCGGACAAAACCGTCGACTACGAAACCATGATGAAGGTAATGGACACGCTGCATCAGGCGGGTTATCTGAAGATTGGGCTGGTCGGGGAAGAGAAAGCGGCCTCGAAGTGATAAAGAAGCTGGCGAAAGCCGGCTTTTTTTATGCCTGTTGGTTTATGCGTTTTTGTTGTCCGTCGGTGCGGTAGAGGGGGTTGTCAGCGCGTCCTCATCGAGCGCAACGCAGGTGACATTTGACGTACGGTACTCGCCGGCTGACAGTTTGCGCGTCAGGCGCAGGGTGGCGACTTCTCTGGCAAGCAGATACTGGTAGTTGGCCTCAAGACGTCCCAGCAGTTTCTCTTTCAGTTCTGGAAGCTGTTCGATGATGGCGTTCATCACGGCGCCGTAAATTTCTTCTTTGACCTGTAACGGATAAATCTCGCGGCGATTCTGCCATTTCAGACGCACCAGCGTTGCCGGGATCGATACCAGGTCTTGTGTAATACGCGTCATCTCGGCATTTTTTGCATTTCTTAGCGCCTCGATATTTTGCTTTAAGATAAATTCATCACTTTTTTTATCATCTAAAGTCAAATAAACGTTATTGTCTTTAACTTCTTTCACGTTAATCTTCCCCCAGGGTATAAAAAATAGGGTTGTTTTTTTCTCGCGTAATTAGATTAAGCCAAATTTCATTGCCGGCCTCATTTATTTCCTTCGTTTTTTCAGCCATTATTTGACTTAGTTTCTGGGCATCTATTTCGCCTTCTGCCTGCAGGTCATTCAGCAGGTGGACGAAGGCTTCAATTTTTATAGCGCGAAATAAGCGGTCTTTTATATGGCGATCGTGCTCTTCCAGCAGCATATTACGGGATTTGCCAGTGTGAGAAACGCCAATTAATATATCAGGCTCGAAATCAGAGAGCTTTCTTTTCCCCTGAGTGAAACTGGCCTTTTTTTCTTCTTCCGTCGGTTGCTGTTCCACAGGCGTAATGTGGTACTTAGCCGGGACGAGATAGTCGGGCAGCATTTTTAATTTCCTTTAATTTCAACAGGGTGAGGTTGGTAAAGGCGTGAGATTCGTTGACAATATCATGAGGCAATTTTAAAATCAAAAAAAATGGAGCCAACCCATGAACAGCATCTTTTTTACGGTCATCACATTACTATTACTGACCGCTGGTGTGCTTTTATTGATGCAGGAGTTCAATAAAACGAAAGTGTCGAAAGACACCAGTGAACCGCCACAACCTGAACTAATGACAAAAGAGGAAGGAGAAGATCATTTCTCTGTTTTAATGAACTCCGTTACGCCTGTCTGGTACTGGCGGGTGAATCATGAATATATCGACTTCTTACACGCGACAATTAAGCGCATGAAAATGTCGGAAATTAATGACACGCCCGGTCTGTTTGAGGCCCAGCGTCGCTGTAGCGATCTGAATTCAGCGGTTTATAAATATTACGACAACATCAAAAAGCGCTGTCTTAACGGTGAGAAGGTCTCGTATTCAGACCTGGACGTATTAAACCTTCGCCAGTGTTTTCGCGAGTTTAGCCTGGAAGCCTACCCGGAGCTGGTGGTGCTGGTCTGGCCGGAGTATGCGCGTCCTGAGGTTAACCCGGACGACGTCTGAGTGGCGTACTGGTTAGTTCTTGCAAACAGTCAGCGCCGTTGAGATATACTGAGCGCTGGTTTCGTTTGCAGACAGGATTTTATGGAACGCTTCTTTGAAAACGCAATGTATGCCTCTCGCTGGCTGCTCGCCCCCGTCTATTTCGGTCTTTCCCTGGCTCTGGTCGCCCTGACGATCAAGTTCTTCCAGGAGATTTTCCACGTATTGCCTAACATTTTCTCCGTGGCGGAAGCTGATTTAATTCTGGTTCTGCTGTCGCTGGTGGATATGACGCTGGTGGGCGGCTTACTGGTGATGGTGATGTTCTCCGGTTATGAGAACTTCGTCTCTCAGCTTGATATCGCCGAGCATAAAGAAAAGCTCAGCTGGCTGGGGAAAATGGACGCCTCGTCGCTGAAGAATAAAGTTGCGGCATCTATAGTGGCAATCTCCTCTATCCACCTGTTACGCGTGTTTATGGACGCGAAAAACGTCCCGGATAATAAGCTGATGTGGTATGTGATTATCCACCTGACGTTTGTGCTGTCGGCGTTTGTGATGGGGTATCTGGATAAGATCAGTAAGAAATAAGGTACACATTTCTCCCCTCACCCTAACCCTCTCCCGGGGAGAGGGTTAGGGTGAGGGGAGAAAGCATCGAACCACACTATTTATCCGACGACGCCTGCCACAAATTCAGTTCCCCGTCCGCCACGTGCTGGTCAATCCGCGTCAGTTCATCTTCCGTAAAGCGCAGATTACCCAGCGCCTGAACGTTCTCCTCCAGCTGTTCCGGGCGGCTCGCGCCAATCAGCACTGACGTCACGCGAGCATCTTTCAGCAGCCAGCTCAACGCCATCTGCGCCATCGTCTGCCCGCGCGCCTGCGCCATCTCATTAAGCAGACGAAGACTGATCAGATTAGCTTCCGTCAGCATTTTCTGCGTCAGGCCGCGCACTTTGTTCCCCTCGCGCTGCATGCGAGAACCTTCCGGAATACCGTTCAGGTATTTTCCGGTCAGCAGACCCTGCGCCAGCGGGGTAAAGGCAATACACCCCGTGCCGTTTGCTTCCAGCGTATCCAGCAAGCCGGTCTTATCGACCCAGCGGTTAAGCAGGTTATAGGACGGCTGGTGGATCAGCAGCGGGATCTTCCACTCGTGCAGCAGCGCGGCCATTTTTTGTGTGCGCTCGGTAGAGTAGGAGGAAATGCCCACGTACAGTGCTTTCCCACTCTGAACAGCATGAGCCAGCGCGGAGGCCGTCTCTTCCATTGGCGTATTTTCATCCACGCGGTGGGAATAGAAAATATCCACGTATTCGACGCCCATACGTTTCAGGCTCTGGTCGAGACTGGCGAGCAGGTACTTGCGTGAGCCGCCTGAACCGTACGGGCCTGGCCACATGTCGTAACCGGCTTTAGTGGAGATAATCAACTCGTCGCGATACCGGGCAAAGTCCTCACGCAGCAGGCGGCCAAAGTTCTCTTCCGCGCTACCCGCAGGCGGTCCGTAGTTGTTGGCAAGATCGAAATGGGTAATACCGAGGTCGAAGGCTTTACGCAGCAGCGCGCGCTGGGAATCAAGGGGCTGAACGTGGCCGAAGCTATGCCACAGGCCCAGCGACAGGGCGGGCAGGCGCAGGCCGCTCTTGCCACAGTAGCGGTACTGCATATTCTCGTAGCGGGTAGCGTCAGGGTACCAGGACATGATGTCTCCTTTTCTTATCGATGAATTTTTGAAACGGCGTTTTCATTCTGTCCTTATCAAAACATAAATCCCGGAGAGATGCGATGGCAGAACGCGCTGCCGGCACTTTTCCCCGGGATACGTCAGACGTTGAGCCCCGACCTGCCCGGTAAACGTAGCGTCACCGGGCAACCAGACGACAATCAGAAGCTGTAGCTCATCCCCGCCTGCACACTGGCACCGTTATCCACATCACCGGTACCGACATACACCCCGGTGTTCAGGGTAAAGTTATGGGCGATGGTGGCGTTGATGCCTGCTCCAAAGATGCCCATTGTGTTGTTGTGACCAGAGGTGTTGTGATAATCCGCCGCCTGAATGTCGGTGTTATCGCTGAACTCTTTCTGGAAGCGCGCGTCGATCCACGGCATCACCTTCACGTTCTTGTTCAAATCGCGAAGGGTGGTGGTGAGCCTCACGCCCGCGCCACCGTTCCAGGAAGAGACCTGGCTGTCGGCAAACGTCACCGCGCTATCCGAGAAGCCGTTTGCTTTGGTCTGATCCCAGCCTAACGTCGCGTAAGGCTGCAGCAGCGTTTCGCCCGGCAGCAGGACATTGACGCCGGTACGGGCTTGAGCCATATACAGGCTGCCATCGGTGGAGCCGTGTAGCGCCTCCGTCATGCCGCTGGTATCGCCCGTCACGTTGTTGGCAGACAGCGAGTAACGCATATCGCCGTAGCTGAAGCTACCGTCAGCAAAGAGACCCCAGTTGCGGCCGTTCAGTGCCTGCTGCCAGCCGCCATACAGGCTGTAGTAGTTACCGTAAACGCTGTCTTTGAAGCTATCCGCACCATCGCTGGTGTCCTGCACGCGGCTGCGCGTCCACGCCAGCGCTATACCGCCGGTCACGCTGTCGCCGTTGTCCATATGCGCCGTCCAGTCTACGCCGCCCTGCGCTCCCTGAGTGATGCTTTTATAGTCGACGTCGTTGCTGAAATTACCATTCTGATAGAGGAAATCACCCCACACCTGCGCGCCGTCCTGCTGTTCTCCCTGCAGGTTCGCCAGATGCACCTGGTTCATGTGGTTGCTAATGTCATCAGCCACCTGATGACCGGCTTGTTCCGCGGCATCCAGACCTGCAACCAGCCCCTGAACGTCGCTCGCGAGATTGCCTTTTTGGCTATTAAATTCAATATTCCAGCTTTGGCTGTTATCAGCTGCCAGCATCGTCTGTGGCGCGCTGTCGGCAGCAACAATATTCAGGCTATTGTCGTAATTATAGGCTCCGCTACGGTTCTCAACAGTCTGTTGGCCGTTGGTAAAACTTGCTGCGGCATAATTTTCTGGTGCGCTGCTGCCTGAGGTGGTGAACGTACCCAGAATAACGTTACGCTGATTTTGTGCCGACGGAGTGATGCTATTCACAATCACGGTGTTATTGGCGCCGGTAATATTTCCGAAATTCACATAGCTGTCGGTGCTCATGGTAACCAGTGCATTGCTGCCGGTGGTGGTGGCAATCAGGGTTGAACCGTTTTGCAAACTCCAGCTGGTTGCGTCGTTAATTTTATCAATGGCAATGCTGTTATCGCTGGTGGTATTGACCGTTTCAAACTGGCTTATTTGTCCGGATATGGAACTGCCCGCATCCATTGACAGGGTATCGCTGCCGTCACCCCCGTTAACATTGCCATTAACATGTGAATCATTGGTCAGCACGACCGTATCATCACCCGCACCCGTTGTAATATCACCGTTGATGGTCGCATTGTTCTGCAGCGTGATGGTGCTGCTGCCCGTATTCTGGCTGGTATTTATCTCGCCATTCACGGTGCTGTTATCCACCAGAACGGAATTTGCGGAATTACCCTCGATGGTTACATTACCATTTACAACGCTGTTATTTGTCAGTGAGATACTGGTGGTGCCGTTTTCGTTAATGGCCCCGATGTCTCCGGTGATCGTGCTGTTATTCAGCGCCAGCGAATCGACCTTCGTTCCGTACATCGCGATGGCGACATCGCCAAAGGCATCGAGGTTGATGTCGCTGAAGGGCTTGTATTCGCTCAGTTTTACCGCCAGCGTGTCGATGTTCTGCGCGATTTCGCTCTGCGAGGCATCCACGGAAGCGTTCGTCAGCGTAATAGTGGTATCAGATTTATCGCTACCCGCGTAGATACCGCCTTTATCCATCGTGCTGTCGCTGATAGCAATATTTTGCGCACCGGCCCCCGCGCTGAGAATACTGCCGTGCAGTACGCTGCCGTTCTCAACGTTCACGGTGTGGTAGCCTTTATCCATCGGGTCGAGGTAAATGGCTGAACCCATCATATAGGCTTTTTTACCTTCGTAGCTTCCGGCGTCATTTTCACCATTCAGCGTGGCGCCATCGATGGTCACCGTCGTATTGGTGGTTGCACCGGTATTGCCCACTTCGATCATATCGACGGTGGCGCCGTTATTTATCGTAATATTAGCCGTCCCCCCGTTGCTGCCCTGGATATAATGGCCGGACATGTCGGTACCGGAAACGGTCAATGACTGGGTATCCCCTGATTCACGGCTTCCATCCATAAAGATATTATTTGCGGTGGCGTCGGCCATAACGGCATCCGTCACGCCGGGATCCTGATAGAAACTATTATCTTTATATTTCGATAAGCCACAGGTCTGCGACGTCACGCCGGGCTGGCAGGGCGTAGCGGGAGTGACGGCAGCCTGGGCACCCAATGACGTAAAAGCCACTAATACACATTGCGAAAGCAACGTACGATTCATTAATTTGCGCATTTTTAAGTTCTCTGGATGAGTCGAAAATTGTCCGGCTCTTTTTAATTTAATTTATTTAAAATAAGAACTTTCTTAGCGGCTAAGGATGTAATGAAATCTAAAGATATATACCGCGCAATAGTTGACGGTTAAATAATTAAACCTTATTAATAAATTTGAATTAATTCATGATCTAAATGTTTTTGAATGATTTGCATACAAATTAAAGGGTTTCTTGACCGGTCGTGCGGTTCTTTGACCTTCTTATTCACCGGGGTATTAACCCTTTAGGGTTATGAGGTTAATTAACTGTTTGTCTGTTTTACATTTCGAGGGCTGCTGAAATATTAAAACACGTATTGTGCAGGCGGATTTTCCCCGCAGCGATTATCCTTTTCCGGCGATCGGCAGGGTAGTGAAGATTTTTATAAAATTACTCGCGAAATATTATAATTTCGCCAGTTTCTGCCGATAACGAGGGTAAGACTCGCCTCTGGGCGAATTCACCCTCACGGCAAGGAAGACTTATGAATATGCTCCGTAATTTCACGATCCGTTTCGTCATGCTGACGATCCTCGGGATTTTTTGTTTAATGTGGGCGGGCGTCGGGCTGTACAGCACTTGGTCCCTGTCACGGGTATCAGACGGCAATGAAGTCGATCGCCAGCTGGTCAAACAGATGATGGTGCTCAGCCAGGGCAACGATCAGTATTTCCGCTTTGTGACCCGTCTGAGCCGCGCCATGGAGGTCAAAGCCGCTGGCGGCACGCCGGATTTGTCCTCTGCCCAACAGGCGCTGGACAACATGGGTAAGAAACTGGCCGAAATGAAGGCGATCTCGCCTGGCCCAATGGATGAGCAGGTCTCTGCGCAGGTGATCGGTGCCTGGCAGGCGCTGCTTGAACAGGGCGTGACGCCGCAAATGGAGCAGGCGAAGCAGGCGACCCTGGACGGCTACCGCCAGCAGGCCAACAACGTTACGCCGCCGCTAAGCCGTGCGTTCGGTGCCGCCGCCGAGAAGTTCAATAATGCCGCCGCGAAGACGCTCGACAGCACCCGCATGGTGGTCGACGGCCTGACCAGCATGACCCGCACGGTTATTATCGTCGCCACCATTATCGGCCTGCTGATCCTGCTCTTTACCGACCGCTACCTGGTGGCGATGCTGGTCAAACCGCTGGAGCGCATTCGCCAGCAGTTTCGCCAGATTGCCCAGGGCGATCTCAGCCAGCCCATTGCGCCTTTCGGCCGCAACTGCGTGGGACAGCTGGTGCCGCTGCTGAGCGCCATGCAGGACAGCCTGCGTGAAGCGGTCAGCACCATTCGCTCCGGCAGTGAGAATATCTGGCGCGGCGCGACGGAGATCTCCAGCGGCAACAACGATCTCTCTTCCCGTACCGAAGAGCAGGCTGCCGCGCTGGAAGAGACGGCGGCCAGCATGGAACAGCTGACCGCTACCGTGAAGCTGAACGCCGAAAGCGCGCGTCAGGCCAGCCAGCTTGCCGATGTGGCCTCAACCACCGCCAGCCGCGGCGGCTCGCTGGTGGAAGAGGTGGTCACCACCATGAGCGGTATTTCGGAAAGCTCGAAGAAAATTGCTGAAATCACCAACGTCATCAACAGCATTGCCTTCCAGACCAATATTCTGGCGCTCAATGCGGCCGTAGAAGCGGCGCGCGCGGGCGAGCAGGGGCGTGGATTCGCCGTGGTGGCGGGTGAAGTCCGCAACCTGGCAAGCCGCAGCGCCAATGCGGCAAAAGAAATTGAGGGTCTGATTACCGATTCCGTGACCCGCGTCGAGCAGGGTGCGCAGCTGGTGAGCGACACGGGCACCACCATGGATGCGATTTTGCGTGACGTGACGGAGGTGACGACCATTATGAAGCAAATCGCGTCGGCTTCTGAAGAGCAAAGTAAGGGCATTTCGCAGGTCGGGATTGCTATTACGCAGATGGACGGCGTCACCCAGCAGAACGCCTCGCTGGTCGAAGAGGTTTCTGCGGCAGCCGCGGCGCTGGAACGCCAGACCGAAGAGCTTCAGCGTTCGGTGCAGAAGTTCCGCCTGACGGCATAACACAACAGGCCGCCTGATGCGGCCTTACTTCTTTCTTTTCCCGATGCTGTTAGTGCGTCGCTTCACCAATCAGCGCGCCCGTGCCGGCACCCACTGCCGCGCCTTTCAGCACGCTATTGCCCGTCACCGCAGCCGCGCCCGCGCCAACGACGGCACCCACGGCACCGCCCTTACGTGCGTCTTTGCCTTTTTCGCCGTTTTTGAACATTGCACCCGTGCCTGCGCCAACCACGGCACCACCCACGGTTGATTTCAAATCTTTGCCCGTGGCTGCGCCAATAGCAGCACCTGCTACCGCGCCGGCGGCGGTTTTGTCGATGGCCATTCCAGAGGTGGAAAAAATGAGGGCGCTGATAACCAGCGTTGTTTTAATAAGTTTCATAACAGATCCTTTGTGACTGCTGTCAGTTGATACGGCGTTTCTCAGTCTGAGGTGAGAAAAACGTCCAGATAGTGCCAGCAATAGCCACTCAACCTTTAGGCTAATCATGCCCTGGGCAAGGATCTCGGCTGCCGGGCGGGGAGCCGCCCGGCGAAACGTTACGCCTGACGCTTGTCTTCCGTATTGGTATCGAAGTCGCTCGCCGCGTGGCGTTCGTGGAGCTGCTCGTTCAGCTCGCCGCTGGTGCGGTTAACGATGCGACCGCGCTTAACCGCATGGCGGTTCGCCACGTCCTTCGCCCAGCGCTGGACGTTGGTGTACTTCTCCGCGTCCAGGAATTCGGCGGCGTTATAGACGCTGCCCAGCGCCACGCAGCCGAACCAAGGCCAAATCGCCATATCCGCGATGGTGTACTCCTCACCCGCCACGTAGCGACCGCGCGCCAGCTGTTTATCCAGCACGTCGAACAGGCGCTTAGCTTCCATGGTGAAGCGGTCAATCGCGTACTCGATTTTTACCGGCGCATAGTTGTAGAAGTGGCCAAAGCCGCCGCCGAGGAACGGTGCCGCACCCTGGAGCCAGAACAGCCAGTTCAGCGTCTCGGTGCGTCCCGCCGGATCTTTCGGCAGGAAGTGGCCGAATTTCTCTGCCAGGTAAAGCAGGATATTGCCGGATTCAAAGACGCGCGTTGGCGGGTTTGTAGAGTGGTCACGCAGCGCCGGGATTTTCGAGTTCGGGTTCACGTCGACAAACCCGCTGGAGAACTGGTCGCCCTCGCCGATGCGGATCAACCACGCATCGTATTCCGCGCCCGTCACGCCCAGCGCCAGCAGCTCTTCGAGCATGATCGTCACCTTCTGGCCGTTCGGTGTGCCCAGCGAGTAGAGCTGCAGCGGGTGAGAGCCTACGGGCAAATCCTTCTCATGCGTTGCGCCGGAAATTGGACGGTTGATGTTGGCGAACGCGCCGCCGCCGTTCTTTTTCCATTCCCATACTTTTGGTGGCTGATACGTGTTGTCTGACATGTTGGCCTGCCTTTTTAGTGATGTGTTGAGGCAGTGTAGCAGGAGATTTGTGAAGCGTTTAACGTTGTGAGCGCAAGCAATTAACCGCTATTCCTTCTGCTGCTTATATATATCAAATCCGGCATAAGCTTAATCGAAAATCGCATTTTCATAATTAATGCGTAAACCGCTAAAGCTGAATATGATGCTTCAACATAAATAAAAGATGCAGTAATAAACACTTTATAAGGCAAGGAGTTAGTGAGATGCGCAAGCTTCTGTTATCGGCAGTGGTCGTTTCGCTCGCGTTAGGCCTGGCGGGCTGTGATAATGCGAAAAATAAAGAGACAAATTCGGCCGCGGCGGCAAAAAGCGACGCGCCAAAAGAGGGCGGTTCGCTCATTATCGGGATTACCTCCGGCGACCCGTTAGCCGTTAATCCGCTCTACGCCAGCGACCGCACAACATTAACCATCATGCAGGCGCTTTATGCCCCGCTGTACAGCTTTAATAACGGCAACATTGAGTGGGGCCTGGCGGAAAGCCTGACGCCTTCTGCCGACAACCTGAGCTATACCCTGACGCTAAAACCCAACCTAAAATGGCAGGACGGCCAGCCGCTGACGGCGGACGACGTGGTCTTCACCTTCAATAAGCTGCTGGATGCCAAACAGCACAGCTTCTTCCGCAGCATGTTTACCTACGGCGGCAAGCCTGTTGAAGTGAGCAAGGTTGATGAGCGCACCGTTAAGTTCACCTTACCGCAGGTCAGCGCGGCCTTTACCGGCACCCTGGTGCAGATCTACCCGATCCCGCAGCACGTGTTCGCCGGTGAAGGCGACCTGGAAAAGAGCACCAAAAACGATGCGCCGGTCGGTTCCGGGCCGTTCAAATTTAAAGAGTATCGCGCCGGTCAGTATTACGCCCTTACGCGCTTCGACGATTACTGGAACGGCAAACCGAAGCTCGATTCCGTCACCTACCGTTTCGCCAAAGACAGCAACGCCGCCAACCTGGCGCTGCAAAACGGTGAAATCAACCTCAAGATGGTTGACCCGCAGGATGTGAACCGCCTGAAAAATACCGGGAAATTTGACTTCGTGGTCTATCCGGAAGGCCGTCTGGCCTATATGACGTTCAACCAGAACGTGGCGGTGATGAAGAGCAAAGCGCTGCGTCAGGCCATCGCGTACGCCATCAACAAAGACGAGCTAACCCAGACCGCGTTTACCTCGCTGGACTACGCTAAACCGGCAACCTCGTTCCTGACGCCAGATACGCTTTACAAGACGGATGACGTTGAACAGTACAAATTCGATCTGCAAAAAGCCAAAGACCTGCTGAAGACGTCCGGCGCGCCGGATAATCTCAAGCTACGCCTGGCGTATGTGAACACCAACAAAACCCAGGAGAGCATGGCGCTCTACATTCAGCAGGCGCTGAAGGGCATTGGGGTGAACGTGGAGCTGATGCCGCTGGACTCCAACGCCATGTCTCAGCGCAGTCTTGATATGAACAACACCGCGTGGGAACTGAACCTGGGCGGCTACATTATGGGAGCAGAGCCGGACGGTTACAAATCGCTATTCATGAGCAACGAAGCCTATAACTACGCGCACTACAAAAATCCGCAGTTTGATGCCCTGTGGGATAAAGGTGCCGTGGAAACCGACGCCGCGAAACGTGCCGATATCTACAAGCAAATTCAGCAGACCGTGGCGAACGAGATGACCTACTACCCGATCGCCTACACCAATGCGACCGTCGCCGTGGATAAACGCTTCGGCGGCACAAAGGAAGCGGAGCCGAAGCCGGTTTATCTGTTCCAGGATCTGTCAAAAATTTATCAAAAATAGGCTGTTGCCCCGGTCGTAAGATCGGGGCCTTTTAAGGGCACGTCGTGAACACACTCCTCACGCGTCGGCTGCTGCAGCTGCTGCCGATGCTTTTCTTTATTTCGCTGGTGGCGTTTTTGCTGGTCAAGCTCGCGCCCGGCGACCCCGTGGCCGCGTACATCACGCCGCGTATGGCGCCGGAAGATATTGAGCGAATTCGCCAGAGCCTGGGGCTGGATAAGCCGCTGGTCACGCAGTACGTCTTGTGGCTGAAAAGCGTCCTGCAGGGCGATCTCGGCTATTCGTTGATTTACCACCGCCCGGTGCTGGAGATGATCGGCGAACGCATTCCGGCCACGCTGGGGCTGATGGGGGCGTCGCTGCTGATGGCTATCGTGCTGGCGATCCCGCTGGGGCTGCTGGCGGGGGCATTTAAGCACCGCTGGCTGGATCACCTGTTGAACCTGTTTGCCTATATCGGCATCTCGGTACCGATTTTCTGGTTCGGCATTTTGCTCATCACCGTTTTTGCCGTGCAGCTTAACTGGTTCCCCAGCATGGGGATGCGCACCATCGGCATGGAAGATAATGCGCTGGATCTGCTGCGCCACGGCGTGCTGCCGTGTATTGCTCTCACGTTTTATAATCTTTCCAGCTACGTACGCTACATCCGCTCCAACACCATCTCGCAGCTCTCGGCCGACTACGTGCAGACCCAGCTGGCCTACGGCGCCACGCGTTCCAGCATTCTGTTCCGCCACGTGCTGAAAAACGTGCTGCTGCCGGTGATCACCCTGTTCGGATTGTCGTTCGGTGAGCTGATTGTGGGGGCCTATGTGACGGAAAGCGTCTTCTCCTGGCCGGGGATGGGGCTGCTCGGGATCCAGTCGATCGCCTCGCTGGACTACCCGCTGATTATGGCGATCATCATGCTCTCGTCGATAATGCTGATCGTCGGTAACCTGATCGCCGACGTGCTTTATCGCTTCGCCGATCCCCGCATTCGTACGCTGAGGTAACCGGATGAGCAGACGCTGGAAGCAGGTTCGTCACCAGCTGCGCCGCAACCGTCCGGCGCAGTTCTCCCTGTTTGTGCTTTTTATTTTCGTTGTCGCCGCGCTCTGTGCGGGGTTAAGTCCGTACGATCCAGATCGGATGGCGCTCGGCGCGCGCACGTTGCCGCCGGATGCCGCGCACTGGTTCGGTACCGATGAATACGGACGCGATTACTTCACCCGCGCGCTGTATGGCGGCCAGATCTCGTTAATGGTCGGTTTTCTCGCCATGCTCTTCTCCACGCTTATCGGCACGGTGGTGGGAACGGTGAGCGGCTATTTTGGCGGCTGGCTGGATAACCTGATGATGCGCGCCGTGGATATCCTGATGGCCATTCCGGCCTTCTTCCTGCTGCTGGTGGTGAATGCTTACCTCAAGCCGGGCGTGGATAACATCATTCTGATTATCAGCCTGCTGACGTGGATGAACATGTCGCGTCTGGTGCGTGCTGAAACCCTATCGGTGAAAGAGCGCGAGTACGTGCTTTATGCCCGCGCGTCGGGAGCGCATCCGCTGCGTATTATCGTGCGCCACATCATTCCCGGCGTGCTGCCGACCATTATCGTGGCGGCCACGCTGAATATCGCCTCGGCCATTCTGATGGAGTCAACGCTCAGCTTCTTAGGGCTGGGCGTGCAGGCACCGGCGGCATCATGGGGAAGCATGCTTAACAACGCCCAGTCTTATATTGGCGAAGCGTCGTGGCTGGCGATGTTCCCCGGCATTCTGATCCTGCTGACGGTGTTCAGCTTTAACGTGCTGGGCGATGTGTTCCGTACCGCCTTTGAGCCGGGAGCAAATCGCGATGAGTAACTTATTAGCGCTTGAGAACCTGCAAACCACGTTCCGCACCCGCGAGGGCGAGGTTCACGCGGTGCGCGGCGTGAGCTTTCAGGTTCAGCCGGGGGAACTCGTCGGTATCGTCGGCGAGTCGGGCTGCGGGAAAAGCGTCACCTGTAAGTCGATTATCCAGCTTCTGGGGAGCAACGGACGGATAACCGGCGGCAGCATTCGCTTCCAGAATGAGGACCTGGCGCAGAAAACGCCCGCGCAGATGCGTGCCATTCGCGGCAACGAGATCGCGATGATTTTTCAGGATCCGATGACCGCCCTGAACCCGGTGCTCACTATCGGCAAGCAGATGTCTGAGATCCTGGTGCGAAATAAAAATCTGTCGAAAAAAGCGGCCAAAGCGGCAGCAATAGCCATGCTGGATCAGGTGGGCATTGCTGAAGCGGAACGCCGATACGACCAGTATCCCCACGAGTTCAGCGGCGGGATGCGCCAGCGGGTGATGATCGCTATTGCGCTCTCCTGCAATCCGAAGCTTCTTATTGCCGATGAGCCGACCACCGCGCTGGACGTGACCATTCAGGCGCAGATCCTGCGCCTGCTGAAAAGTCTGCAACAGCAGACCCGGACCGCGATTTTGCTGATCACCCACGATCTCGGCGTGGTGGCGCAGGTCTGCAGCCGCGTGGTGGTGATGTACGGCGGCCTGGTGATGGAGGAGGGGAGCGTGGAGGACATTTTTTATCGCCCTGCGCATCCTTACACCCAGGGTCTGCTGGCCTCGCTGCCGCGCCCGGATGAGGTGAATCAACGTTTATCGCCCATTGAAGGTTCGCCGCCTGGCCTGCTTAACCCGCCGCCGGGCTGTCCATTTGCGGAACGCTGCTCGAAGCGCATGCCCCAGTGTGAACGGCAACCAGTATTTTACACCGCCGGAGAGGGCCATCGCGCCGCCTGCTGGCTATGGGCCGAGGAGATTCAGGCATGAGTGAACAACAGGCGCCATTAGTGAGCGTGCGCGATCTGCGCAAGCACTATCCGCTCAACGGCGGTTTGCTGCGTAAAGGCGTGGCCGTGAAGGCGGTTGATGGCGTGAGCTTTGATATCCAGCCCGGCGAGACGTTTGGCCTGGTGGGGGAGTCCGGCTGCGGAAAATCCACCCTCGGGCGCGCCATACTGCGCCTTTTCGATATTACCTCTGGCGAGATCCACTTTGCCGGACAGGCAATCGCCCACGCCCGCGAAAGAGAGCTCAAGCCGCTGCGTAAGCGGATGCAGGCAATTTTTCAGGATCCTTACTCCTCGCTCAACCCCGGTATGACGGTGCGACAGCTGGTGGCCGAACCGATGCAGATCCACGGCTACAGCCGCGAAGAACAGCGAGAACGTACGGAAACGCTGCTCTACAAAGTGGGGCTGAAGCACGAACACCTTGAACGGTTCCCGCATGAGTTCAGCGGCGGGCAGCGTCAGCGCATCAGTATTGCCCGCGCGTTGTCCGTACATCCTGAATTTGTGCTGTGCGATGAGCCGCTCTCGGCGCTGGACGTATCGGTGCAGGCGCAGGTGGTGAATATTTTGCAGGACCTGCAGCAGGAGCTGGGGCTGACCTACCTGTTCATCGCCCACGATCTCTCCATGGTGCGCCATATCTCCAGCCGCATTGGGGTGATGTATCTCGGCAAACTGGTAGAGGTGGCCCCGGCGAATGAACTGTATCAGCGCCCGGCACACCCTTACACCCGCGCGCTGCTGGCGGCGGTTCCCCAGCCCGATCCGCGCATCCGCAATCTCGAAGACGCCACCCTGCGCGGCGACATTCCAGGCCCCACGTCCGCGCTGCCGGGCTGTAAGTTCTGCAGCCGCTGCCCGCACGCCATGCCGGTTTGTCAGACGCAGGAGCCTGCGATGCAGGAGATTGCGCCAGGGCATTTCGCGGCATGCTGGTTGTTTTAAATGTTATTCACGCGTCGCGCAGGTGTATGATAAACGCTCCTCTGTCAGGTTAATTACAACGTGCAGACGACGACAACCCTTCAAAAAATTGCCGCCTGCCTGTTTTAGGTTGGATACATGCGTAAAGGAAAGTTAAGCAGTGATGCGCCATTCGGGACGTTGTTAGGCTATGCGCCGGGTGGCGTGGCGATTTACTCATCGAATTACGGCAGTCTGGATCCGCGAAAATACCCGGAAGACGCGGATTTCCGCAGCTATATTGGCAACGAATACATGGGCCACAAGTGGCAGTGCGTTGAGTTCACCCGCCGTTTCCTGTTCCTCAACTATGGCTTCGTGTTTACCGACGTCGGCATGGCGTGGGAGATCTTCTCCCTGCGCTTTTTGCGCCAGGTGGTGAACGATAACATTCTGCCCCTTCAGGCTTTTGCCAACGGCTCGAAGCGCGCACCGCGCGCCGGGGCGCTGCTGATCTGGCAAAAAGGCGGCGAGTTTCACGAGACCGGCCACGTGGCGGTGATCACCCAGCTTCTGGACGATAAGGTGCGTATTGCGGAGCAGAACGTGATTCACTCCCCGCTGCCGCTTGGGCAGCAGTGGACGCGCGAACTGCGCATGACCGTGGAGAACGGCTGCTATACCCTTCATGACACCTTCAGCGATACCGAAATTCTCGGCTGGATGATCCAGACGGACGACACGGAGCACAGCATTCCCCAGCCTGAACCGGACGGTGAACTGCTGAAAATCCGCGGCGCGCGGCTGAAAAACAAACGTCAGTTCGACGGAAAATGGCTGAACGAAAATGACGCGCTGCAGCAGGCATATATCCGAGCGAACGGCCATGTGATCAACAAAGATCCCTGCCAGTATTTCACCATCACCGAAAGCGCCGAGCAGGAGCTGATCAAGGCCACCAACGAACTGCACCTGATGTACCTGCACGCGACGGACAAAGTGCTGAAAGACGACAATCTGCTGGCGCTGTTCGACATCCCGAAAATCCTCTGGCCGCGCCTGCGCCTCTCCTGGCAGTGGCGCCGCCACCATATGATCACCGGTCGTATGGATTTCTGCATGGATGAGCGCGGGATTAAGGTTTACGAATACAACGCCGACTCCGCGTCCTGCCACACTGAAGGCGGGCTCATTCTCGAAGAGTGGGTGAAAAACGGCTATCGCGGCAGCGGGCATAACCCGGCAGAAGGGCTGCTTGAAGAGCTGACCGGCGCATGGAAGCACAGCCACGCGCGGCCGTTCGTTCACATCATGCAGGACAACGATGTCGAGGAGGACTACCACGCGCTCTTTATCCAGCGCTCGCTGATGCAGGCCGGGTTCGAGACCAAAATCCTGCACGGGCTGGAGGCGCTGAGCTGGGATGGCGCCGGACAGCTGATTGACGACGAAGGTCGTCACGTCAACTGCGTGTGGAAAACCTGGGCGTGGGAGACGGCGATAGAGCAGATCCGCGAGGTGAGCGAAACCGAATACGCCGCCGTGCCGATCCGCACCGGGCATCCTGAGGGCGAGGTACGCCTGATTGATGTTCTGCTGCGCCCGGAAGTGCTGGTCTTTGAACCGCTGTGGACCGTTATTCCCGGCAACAAGGCGATTCTTCCGGTACTGTGGCAGCTGTTCCCGAACCACCGTTACCTGCTCGACACCGATTTTGAGGTTAACGACCTGCTGAAGCAGACCGGATACGCCGTCAAGCCGATTGCCGGACGCTGCGGCAGCAATATCGATCTCATCAACGCCCAGGACGAGCTGCTGGATAAATCCAGCGGCAAGTTTGTTGACCGCAAAAATATCTACCAGCAGCTCTGGTGCCTGCCAAACGTCGACGGCAAGTACATTCAGGTCTGTACCTTTACCGTGGGCGGAAATTACGGCGGGACCTGCCTGCGCGGTGATGACTCGCTGGTGGTGAAAAAAGAGAGCGATATCGAGCCGCTGATTGTACTCAAGGATAAGTAACGTGCATCTGCGCTAAAAAAGCCCCCGCAGGGTATTCTCTGTGGGGGCTTTTTGTTACTGCGCTTCCTCGTCCTGCTGCGCGCTGGTTTTCAGTTCGATGATGCGTCCAATCTGGTCATGATAAACCGTCAGCAGGTTGTGCTGGCTCATCTCCGAGATGAGCTGCGGTGAGACGTTAAAGCTGCGGGCAAGTTCGTCATGATGCAACAAGCTCGGCTGACGTCGTCTTACGTTCGCGCGGCGGCGGTTGTACTGATACCACAAAATCAGCAGCCAGCCGTTGAGCGCGGCGAACAGCAAATAGATCAACACCGTATTAAAGGAGGCAATAATCACGCTCCACCGGTGGTCGCTCTCCTCGGTTAACTGCATCCACAGCCTGGCATACAGGAAGAACAGAAACCCGCCCCACGCCACCACGGTTAACGCGGCATCAAAAAGTCGTGGCAGCAACCGATGTTCAGTCAAAATTAAGGTATTTTCATTCATTGAAGGCTTCCTTTTCCCCTGTCCGGACTGATCCAGCGCGCGCGGGCGCGCTGACGTTTAAGCATGACTTTTGGAAATGCGACGAGGGTGGTGAACAGACCAATCATCCAGTAGACCATCGGGAACCAAATCACCCAGAAAAGCGAGCTGGCCACCTTGCGCTCATAGCGCCGCTCGATGTACAAGCTGACCAGGAACTGCAGCAGGCACATCACGCCCAGCAGCAGCCCGGTAAATGCCGGGGGAAACAGGGTTTCAACGGTCAGCCTGGCGGGAATGGGCGCGACGTGGCTGATGATGTACAGCAGCACCGTTATCGCATACGCGAAGGCCCACAGCGTTGACAGCGCGTACTCCAGAAACAGGGGCCACATGCGGTGATGCTCCCAGCGCACCATCTTGCGCAGGTTGACCAGAAATACCTCCGCGCCGCCCTGTGCCCAGCGCAGACGCTGCTTCCACAGGCCCTTCAGCGTCTCCGGCATCAGGATCCAGCACAGCGCCCGCGGCTCGAAAAAGATATCCCAGTGGCGCAGCTGGAGCTTCCAGCTGATGTCGATGTCTTCGGTGATCATGTCCGGGCTCCAGTACCCGACGTCCGCCAGCGCCTGCCGACGAAAGGCGGCGATGACGCCGGAGACGGTAAAGACCCGGCCATAGATCCGCTGCGTCCGCTTGATGAGCCCAATGATGGACGAAAACTCGCCAACCTGAATGCGGCCAATCAGCGTGGAGCGCGTGCGAATGCGCGGGTTCCCGGTAACCGCCCCTACGTGGGGATACTGAATCAGCGGCGCGACCAGATAGGCCGCGGTGTCGCGGTCGAGCAGGGCGTCGCCGTCAATGCAGACCAGCAGATCGCCCCGGGCCGCCGCCGCCCCGGCTTTGAGCGCCACGGCTTTTCCCTGGTTCTCCGCGAGGTTAATCACCCGCAGGCGCGGCTGCTCCAGCGCCAGCTGCTGCAGCACCTGCGCGGTGTTATCAGACGAGCCGTCGTTGATGGCGATCACTTCAATATTCTCGTATCGCTGAGCCAGCGCGGCGCTGATGGTCTCTCTGGCGTTTCTTTCCTCATTGAAGCAGGGGATCAGAATTGAGATGAGCGGCTCGCCGGCGAGCGTCGGGGCGGGCGTGTCTTTATCCCACGACCAGCGGCGTTCAAGCTGAAACCAGAAATAGAGGCCGCCGGTGACCCAGAGCACGGACATAAACAGCGGCCAGAAGAAGACAAAATCCAGAATCAGCTCGCCGGTAAAGAGGGCGGCTACCCCTAACGGCAGCCCGAATACCAGACACAAAATTGAAAAGGCGATTATGCGATCAGTCATTGTCAGGGTACCAGTAGGAAGAAAAGATGGGCCTGATGCGCGAGATATCAGGCTGGTTATTGATGAAATCGTCAGGGTAGTAGCCGTAGTTTTTGATGCCGTTCAGCTGGAGGACGCGCATCCACGCCGCAAGCTGACTGTCGGAGACGGCGCGCTGCGGCTTCTGCTCCCAGTCTCTGGCCTGCAGCTCGAAAATGGTTTTATCCAGCGCGCCGGGCCGCGCGGCGACGGCCTTGATCAAACGCGTCAGCCAGGCATTGCTCTCGTTCGCCGGAACGGACTCCATCAGCGGCATTGCCATGGGCACCGTCCAGTCATAGGCCGCCAGAAAATCATCGAGATTCTGCGCAAACCACGCTTCGCTTTCGGGCTGCAGAATGGGAAGGACGAACATATTGCGGGCGGTTTTTATCTGCGGGCCGCGGATGTGCTTCACCGCCTGGCTCAGAGCGCGGGTAAATCCGATAAGCCTCCGGCTTTTCTGGCGCGTCGTGTCCTGCCCGGCAGCGTCAACGTCCGTCAGTACCGCATCGTCATGGAACAGGATCCCGTTGAAGCTGGCATGGCGGGCCAGATCTTCATAGATTTCCGTCACCTGCAGGCGAACCTGCGGGTCCCACGGTGAAAGCCTGATGTAGGGCTCATTGGCCTCGCGCAGCTGGCCGGTTCGATCGTCCCGGCGCTGTACGCGCGGCAGGGCAGGATCGAGATCGAACGAGAGCACCGGCATCCACGCGTAGACCTTCACCCCCGCGCGGGTTTGCAACTGCCAGGATACGAAGTTAAAGAGATCGGCCCGGACCGGAAGTCGGCGGTTGGGGAAATAGAGCGCCCTGATCCTGCCGTCGCCCTGCGGGTCGGCAAACGCCTGCAGAAAGACGTGGCTGATTTTCATGTCGTACACCCGCTGGATCAGCCTGTTGATGTTTTGGGTCTGCTGAGCCGGATCGGGATCGTAAACGTAGTCGAGATCGACATGCATCACGCGCACGGGATCGCGCTCCTGAACCCGGCTGACCGAACTGGCAAACGCTTTGAGCGAGGGGTTGCCGGCGATCAGCAAACGGGGAATGCTACCGAGATTGCGCACGTCACCCAGCCCGTCCTCCAGGGTAAAGGCCAGCTGGTAGCCCTGCTGCCTGGCGATGGCGAGCGACGTACCGCTGGCGGCACCGTAAGGCCAGACCCAGGCGCGCGGCGCTTTGCCCGTCACCTGCGCGATTTTCTCCGTCACCTTGCGGACGTCATCGCCGATCCGCTGGCTGAACTGCTGGTCAGTTTCATAGCGCCCCGTCGCTTTATCATAAAAGCGGTTGGCGATGGCCGGTTCCCGGCTGCCCTGCGGGTTGGCGACGATGCCGTAATGCGAGGCCCAGGTATGCGATCCGATCTCAACCAGCGGAGACTGGCTGAGCTCGCGCACCATGTCCCAGGTCGCGAAGCGATCGCGGGGCGTCATCAGGCCGCCGAAGTTAACTTTTTGATTTTCCGGCGTATCCACCCAGCTGCCCACCGGCGCCCAGAGTGCAGGCACGTTCCAGGCCTTAAGCAGCGGCCAGACGCGGGTGTAGAAGCTGCTGTAGCCGTCGTCAAAGCTGAGCAGAACGGCTTTCGGCGGCAGCGATTTTTTGCCGTCATGCGCGTCCAGAATGTCCTGCACGCTGATGGCGTGATAGCCGTTGTGCAGAAGCCAGCTAATCTGCTCGTTTAGCGCGCTGGTGCGCACGGAGAGGTAGCGCTGATCGGCGGCATCGTCTTCGACGTCGTGGTAGGCCAGCACCAGAAACTGGTTCTGCGGCCAGGGTTTGCTCGCCTCCGGCTGCGGCCGCTCGCTGGGCGCAACGAACGAGATCGCCTGCGCCCAGACGCTCGCGCTGAGGCAGAGCCAGCCGATGAGGATCAGGCTCACGGAAAAACGTGTGTTCAGCATATTCATCCTTAAAAGCGTAAAGTCGCATCAAGCGTGACGGAGAGGTTGCTCTCGCGTTTGCCGTCGTAAGGGCGTTTATCCCAGTTCAGCATCACGCCGGTATCAATGACGTTATTCCACTGGACGCGTTGCCCGTAGCCCAGCAGGGCGATGGCGCCAACGGACTGGTTTTTCTGCCAGTAGCTGCCGCCTCCCGCCACCAACTGCTGGCTCCAGAGGGTGTCGTAATGGCGGTACATCTCATGATCCACGGACAGGGCGGCCGTCACGGACAGATCCCGCGCCGGGTTGTAATAGAGCGTGTCCCGCAGGCTGTTTTTACTGGCGGCGATCCCCGGTTCAAGATCCAGCGTCAGGGTCGGGGTCTGCCAGAGACGCTCCTTACCCGTAAGGGTGTATTCCTGTCGGCGATTATGGTCTGAGAAGCGGCTGACGGCGGCGCTGAACTGGTACTCACGGCGCTCGTTTTGATACCAGCGGATCCCGCCTTCACCCCTGTTGGCGCTAATTCCGTTGCGTAATGCCCGTAGCGGCGCGGTGCGGGATAAGCGTTCAAGGCTGCCGCTGACCTGCCAGTTATCATTGAGAAAGTACGTGGTTGAGAGGCGAGCACCCGGCTTGTTTTCACCGTGATAGCGGTTGCTGGATACCTCGGCTTCGAGCTGAAGGTCGCGAGGACGCCACTCGACGCCGCCCAGGAGGTGACGGCTGGTGCCTTTGCCTTCATCGAAATTACCTTGCGCATAGCGGGTACCCGCAAACAGCCGCCAGCTATCAGCTACCGGTGGACCATAGAGCGTGGCATCCCCGTTCAGGTCGTGCGTCCCGCTGATGGGGTTATCGGAGTGCAAGCCCTTGCTCGCGTTAAGGCGCAGCTCGGACATGTGATGCACCGTTCTGAGCCTGTCCAGACGCCTGGCGCTGCGAGCAACGGGCGCGCGGGCAAGCACGTCGTCGGCCAGTAAATCCATCTGGCGCCATTCCTGCAGATCCATGGCGACGTAAGCCTGCTGCTGTTCCAGCTCCAGATTAGATGGCTCCAGCGCCTCCGCCCTTTTTAACGCTTGCTCGGCCGCGCGCGGCTGGCCCCGCGCCTGAAGCAGGGTGGCATAGTCAATCTGCAGCCCCTGATTGCCCGGCGCCGTTGTGGCCAGACGGTGCGCCAGCTTATCCGCGTCCGGCAGGGCGTTGGTTGAGAGCAAATAGTTAAATTTGAGCGACTGCCCGGTAAGCCACCGATCGTTGGGCTGCGGAGTGGGCGAGCCGAAATCGTAGCGGGTCCACGGAACGCTGCGGGTCAGGCGCTCTACGTACTGGCGAGCGGCCTGATACTGCCCCGTGTCCAGCCAGGCGTAGAAAAGCGCATGCTCCTCGTCCTGCGGATCGTCGGCATATTGCGGATAGCGTTGCAGCAGCGAGAAGGCGGCAGTGGCGTTTTTCTCCTGCAGATACGCGGAGATCGCCCAGCCGATGGCCCAGCCCGGCACCGGATGCTGCGCCTCCGTCAGCGACTGATATTCACGGATGACCTGCGGGTAATCGCCATGCGCGTACAGCGCACCCAGCCTGTCGATACGGGCGAGGATGATGTCTTCCGCTGCCTGCGGTTCGTGTTGCCAGCGTGAGAGCAGGGCGTCGTAACGATTCAGTGCCGTTTGCGCCAGCTGCAGGCGCTCCTTTTCCGTTCTGCCAGGCACGTCGGCAAGGCGAACCCATTCTGCGGCGGCATTAAGCTCCAGACGGCGGCGCTGCGCGGGGGTCAGCGTTACCCTTTGTGACAGCATCAGCGCGGGAGTACTCACCCGGTTATCCGTTAGCGCGTCAGTCAGCTCGCTAAGGAGCGCGTTATTCTCCGGCGCGAGGGTCAGCGCACGCGTGTCCGCTAAAAGCCGATCCCAGCTTTTTCCCTGGCGTAACCAGACGTACGAGAGCGTCTGAAGATGCGCCGGAGAGGGATCCTCCGTCACCAGCTGGCGGGCTTCCTGCAGAGCGAGCGTATCCATGCGGGCATCGGCCAGGGTTTTGATATAACCGATACGATAATCGTCATTATGTGGCGCAAGGCTAAGCGCCTCTTTCCACAGTGATAAGGCAGGCTGCCACGCTTTTTGATCTCTTCTGGCCTGCGCGACAGCCGCAACGCCGCGAGCGGGCAGCGGCATATAAATGCCATAGCGCTGCCAGAGCTGAATCACCTCGTCATTACGACCTGCCCACACAGCCACCTGTAACCAGTCCGCTACTTGCTCGGGCGTCAGAGCATGCTGTTGCTGATACCGCTGAAGATAATTGAGAAACGGCGTGTAATTACCGTTACGTGCCTGTTGAATCTGTTGCTCATAAACGGATTCCGTTGCCTGAACGAGAACAGGAAACAGAAATAGCAGAAACAATAATCCTGGGGCGCGATAAAAGAATAACGTATTGAAGCGAAGCGATCTTTCCATATCTATTTGCCATTTGTTTATCATGAATCCATTGCATAACACGGCCGCCTTTTAACTCTGCGTTAAAGGCCATAAATGAGAACATTAAATCTGAATGCAATAACGTTATGGGGTACTTACTTTAAGGTAATTATGGAACCTCCTCTTTGGAAACTGGGTGGAAGGTAATGTACACCTGATATGTTGCCGGATAAATATGGTGAAAAGCAGAGGGGTAGTTTTGGGATAATTCTGGAATGAGATGTCTTTTGTGATTATTTTGAATTGAGTGTGTATTTGTAACTATTTGATATTAATGTAATTTATTTAAGTGTTTTTGAGTTTGTTTATATTCCCGGCGAGGTTTTATTGTAGCAATTAAAGTACTTTCTGGTGCATGTTTGGGAAGTTTCATGACAAAAAGTCTTAATGTTCATCGAAGTGACTTTTCTGCGATTGTTTTTTATTTATAATTAACGCCAGCCATTGAATGAAAGTCTACAGGAAGTCTTACTCATCAATGTCTGTATTGAGGGATGTTCAACGCCAGAATACATATTGTCGTTAATATTACAGCGCTATAAAACGAAGGCGGCCTTCTTTCTGAAGGTGCGCTCTTGCTTTAATCTAAAAGGGATGGTTAGTGGCAACTTCAATAGTGTTAGTGACCCAGGATCGCTATCTTGTCAGGGGGATGAGGCTATTTTTCCCGGATATTATCCTGCTCGACTCGATTGACAGAAACATATTTGATAACGGTGCAGATGAATATTCTGTGTTGATTGATAGCCGTTCTCCGCTCCGTTTATATGATTACCTGATACGCCATCCGGCCAGAACAAAAAAAACGATCTGCTGCGTTATGCTGGATATGCGACATCGCGAGGAGAATCTACTCAGTATGAAGTTGTTTATGAACACGTCGCTTACGGCGCCGGATATGGCATCGTTATTTAACCTGGTGCTCAATATGAAGGGCAGGCGTCTGACCACCAAATGGCTGCTTAACTTACGGCTTGGCACGCACGAAGCGATCATGCTGCGGTTGTTGAGGGCAGGGATGTCGATGGAAGCGATTGCCGATGAGCTGAACACGTCGGTGAAGAGCCTCTATCGCAAGCGGACAGCGCTGTCGGAACGCCTGGGGGCGGAGAACTTCAACGAGGCGTGTTTGTTTATCTTTAAAAACAAACTGCTGGACGCGGTTGGGAACGATCCCTGAATTCCTGAGAGCCTAAAAGCAAAAACCCGCCACAAGGGCGGGTTCTTTTACTGGAAATAATTCAGAACGACCAGCGCAGATTAGCGTTAACCGAGTTGACGCGGGTATCCGCACCATATTGCCCCTGATAACCCACATCCAGCGTCGCAGCACGCGACAGCTGTACGCTCACGCCGATATCACCCACCATCACGTCCTCATCCACGGCCTGCCCCTGAGTAATGAACGCGTCGCTGCCCGCAAACGCCATGCGCGAAGAGGTATTCTTATCGCCATAGGCGTGCTGCCAGCCCAACGAACCGTAGAGGTTCACGTTCTTCGGCAGCTCGGTCACACCGCGCACCCCGAGGGTGGAGTAGAAGGTGTTCATCGTTTCGTTACTTACGCTCAGCGCGGCGGCACCGCCGTCTTCCCTGAAGCTGTCGGTATGCAGTCGAATGTACGATAAATTGACGAACGGCTCGATATTCATATCAGGCTGGCCGAAGCGGTAACCCGCTTCGGTGAATGCCAGCAGCGAGTTGGCGTCGTAATCCGACTTCAGCCGATCCGAGAAGCCGCTGAAATCAACGCTGCGCTCGCCTTCTATCTTGTGCCAGGTGTAACCCAGCGCGCCGCGAAGGGAGAACGCATCCTGTTGACCCGCCGCATACAGGCCAAGGTGGTAGTTATCGGTATCCGTTGAGGAACGACGGCTGTCGACGTCGTAATCACCGCGGCTGTAGCCGAAGTAGCCACCGACACGCACGTTATGATCCGCCAGCTTGCGATCTGCTCCCAGCAGGAAGCCGGTGGTGTTGCCGTCCAGCTTGCCCACGTTCCCGTCGCCGTCGTTTCGGCTCCAGGAGCTGAAGGTCTGGCCCCAGACGCCATTGTTTTGCGGCTCCGGCTGCTGCACCAGCGACATCGCTAACGGTGGTATCGGCAGGCTGTCGTTATCAAACGCGCGCTGCATACGCTGGTTTAAGACGTTAAACACCTGCGTGCTGCCGGCGATCAGGTTGGACTGCATTGACGGATAAACTTCACCGGACAGCTGGTTGAACGCCTCGCGCGCTTCCGCCGCGCTGAGTACCAGCAGAGAGTTATACAGCGCCAGCGACGGGCCGCTTTGCGTCAGGGTGGAGAGCGCGCCGGCGGTATTCCACTGGTTGCTGCTTTTGGCGACGGTCTGGAAAATCCCCGGCTTGCCGCTGCCCGGATTCTCACCGCCAGGGTTTTCTCCCCCCGGGTTCTCACCGCCAGGGTTTCCTCCTCCTGGGCTTCCTCCTCCTGAATTTTCACCTCCCGGGTTTTCGCCTCCCGGATTCTCGCCGCCGGTCTCTTTCTGCGCGATAGTCAGATCGACGGCGTTGGTGCTCTGGTTGAGCGCCACGTCCAGGAAGGCGGATTTAGACACCGCCCCCGCGAACTGACCGTCAATTCCCCCGTCGGAGGTTAAAATGCGGTAGCTTTGGCCCGTTTTGTAGCTGGTTTGCGGATCCAGCGCGGTGACCTGTACCTGAGCCCGATCGCTGATGGTCGTTTTGCCTGCGACCAGCAGCTGGTCGCTGCGGCCATCACCGGCGATATCGACGTCATAGAAAGAGTCACCCACAAAATTCAGATAACGTTTCAGCGTCAGCGTGCCGATATCGCCATCCCCGGGCGAGATATGCCCGCCGGAAAGGATCTCGGTCTGGCCCAGCGTGCCGTTCCCTCCCAGCGTTCCGCCGGCCTTGATTGACGCGGCGCTGCTGTAGCCCAGCCCGTCGCTAACGTCGGATCCCGCCGTCGCGTTGAGGATCAGCGTCCCGCCGTTCTCGGCGCTAAGGGTCTGAATATCAAAAATATCGTCTTCTGGCTGGGTGTTGATGTTGCTGGCGATAATGACTTTGCCACCGCGCGCGGTCACGTTCGCCTGAAGGGATGAAAGATCGCCATTCAGCGTTGTCTGCCCGGAAGTATTGATCACCTCACCTTCGCCACTCATCTTGTTGCTAAAGATGTAATTTTCGTCGGTATGGTTGAAGTAGACATAGCTGCCGAACAGCCCGCCGCGCAGGCTGATTGCCGTATTCGCATCGAGAGTACCCGCGCCGCCCGCTGTGCCAAGCGTTGGCTCAGTTAAACCCGTGCCGGTGTCCATATTGCCGCGGCTGCCGACAATGAGCGCACCCCGGTTCGAGCCGGAACCCGAGGTCCCCACGATCAGCGTATTGCTGCCAGCGGAAAATGAACCGCCGTCAATCACCGACAGCACGCCATTGCCATAATCGCCCACGCTCACGCTGCTGCCGCTGGTAAAGCGCGAGTCTTTGCCCGCAATAACCAGCTCGGCGGTTTTACCTGCCCCGGAGACGCCCGCCACCTGCACGCCGCCAACGTTAACCGCACCGCCGTTCAGCACGTCCAGGTCGCCATAAAGCGTCAACGTACGGCCAACGTTCCACTGTGAGCCGCTCCCCGTGACGGTGGCTTTCGGGCTTAGCGTGTCGGTTTCACCCGGCCCGGTACCGTTGCCGATGCGCGCATCGTAGGCGGTGCTGAGCGCCGCGCCGTCTTCAATCGCCAGCGTGGAGCGTGCCCCCAGATCGGTACCTACGCTGAGAAAATTACTGGTCACGCGAGAGCCGGCGCCAGTGGCGATAAGGTGGCTGTCGTAGCCGCGGGTGGTGCCGACAACAATTTCTTTTGCGCTGGCCAGCGCGCCTTCTTCGACTCGCAGGGTGCCGAGGCCAAGATTCAGGTCGCCGCGCAGGACGTACTGATCGTTCACTGCGTTAAGCTCAGCGTTTGGCCCACGGACCGTGACCACGCTTTCATAAATTTGGCCGTCGAACAGCCGACCGATGTTGATGTTATAGGCGGTGATTTTGCCATTATCAATCAGCAGGTTTCCGGGTTGATTACGTCCAACGTAAACATCTCCGGTGTAACCCAGCGTTTCGGTTATACGCGCCTCGCCATCAAAAATGGCATCGGCTGCGCGCGCGAAATCGGCAGGTGAAAGCAGTAACAGTGGCGCGGAAAATAGAGCGAGGTAAAGTCTGGAAAGCGGCGTCTTAACCGCTAAAGCATGCGATGTAGAGTTATTCACGGGCTATCTCCGTACTCATTAGCGTGATGTCTGGAAAATCGTTTTTATGAAAACTCAGATACGTCAGAAAATATAAAAGGCGTTATTTATGTACGCCTTTTCATTTGCCGTTAATTATTTATGCGTGACAACCGGGGTACAGGTTGGTGCGCTGAGCGTCGGGGCGGATCCTAAAATCCCCGGCATCATCATTGATGAGCAATCGAAAATACGCCCTTTTTCCGTCGTAGCGCGATAAGACAGTTTTTGCCCTCCCAGTGCGTCCGGCTGGGCGCCATTAACATTGGTCACGGTTATTTCATCCGATGAGCCCAGCCCCAGCATTTTAGCGGTCTCCGCCTGCAGGAGTGGAATAGCCTGATCGGTTTTTAGCGTGGAACAACCGGCGAGCATCAACGTAACGCTTAAAAAGATGAGTGGTTTTTTCATAAATTATCCTTGATATCCAATCAGTTAATTTCACTGATTGTATTTATGTTTTCAATTACCCAAATCAGCGAATAATATATTTCCCTTTCCTAATCGAAAAAACCCTCCTAAAGTAGGGTGGGTAGATAATAATTCATCTGTACACTCAGATATGCGAAGGTAAAAGGAGGATCCTTTGGGGCAGAATTATGCGTTGGTCGTTGATGACCATCCATTGGTAGCAAGCGGCATCGCTAATTTTCTGATTTCACATTGCCAGTTTAAGCAGGCGAGCGTGGTGACGAATGAGGAAGATTGCTACCGTCAAATTAGGGATAATGGCCCGCCGCGTTTGCTGGTCATCGATTTTTGGCTTTCGTCCGGAACGGCACTGAAATTACTCAAAGAAGTAAAACAACATTACCCACAGGTACGGTTCCTGGTGGTCAGCGGGGACGACAATAATGACATCTGGCAGAAAGTTCACGCCGCCGGGGGACACGGATTTGTATTGAAAAGCGAACCGCCTGAAATGTTCTCACGGGCCGTTTGTGCACTCCTTGATAATCTGACCTGGTTTCCTGAGAGAAACGATTTTCCCGTTGAATCGAATAATGAGAAGTTAAGTAAATTTAACTTAACGCCGCGACAAATAGACGTTTTAAATATGATTATGCGCGGCCTGCCAAATAAACGAATCGCCGCGCAGCTTTCAATTTCTGAGCCCACGGTCAAAGAACACATCAGCAATATATTGAAAAAGATAGGCGTTAACAGCCGGGTCGAAGCCATCACGCTTCTGCATGGCAAGCGGGAATCATCAGAATGAGGTTTTTCCAGAGCTTACAGAAAGATGGTATCTCATCTCCCGCGCAGATCCGTTTGCTAAACAACACTTTTTTGCGGCTGGTGTTCAGCTTTAGCGCGGTGCCATTTGTCGGTATTCCTTTTGCCATCTGGATCTATTTGCTGGACGATGAACTTGGCCCAACCATTATCTGGATAATTATTTACCTGCTATGTGCCGTGGCAATCCGCATATTGCACCGACGCTACCAGCGCGAAGTGAAAGAGCATGATGAAGAGGACGTCCTGCGCCGCTGGCTTCCGCGCATAAATAAGATCGCTTTTATTCACGGGCTGGGGATTTCATCTCTCTATTTAATTACTCCGCAGACGCAGAACTTTGACTTTTTCCTGCTCCTTAATATCAGTATTGCCGCCATCGTCGCCGCCAATGCGACGCATCTGACGCCAGTCATCAGCACTTTTACGTGCTTTTTCTTCGCCTCCTGGGGAGTATTGAATATCGGCATCATCTGGCGGCTGGACGAGCTGATATTCATTGTGCTGATGCTGAACCTGCTGTACGGCTTCGCCATTTACCGCCATGCGTTAACGTCGCACGCGTACTTTATTCAGCAAGCGCTGCTTGAGGAAAAAAGCTCACGCCTGGCAGAACAGTTTCGTCAGGCCAAAGAGGAAGCGGAGCAGGCGCTGCTGGATAAAAATCAGTTCCTGACGACTGCCAGCCACGACCTGCGTCAGCCGGTACACGCCATGGGCTTTCTGATCGAAGCGATTATCCACCGAAATCGGGACGACAGCCTGACGCCCCAGCTGCTTGACCTTCAGCAGAGCGTTCGCTCGGTGCATTTGATGTTCAATTCTCTGCTCGACCTCAGCAAGATTGAATCCGGGAAAGTGCTCACAGCCCCTACCAAAGTGGATATCGGCGCTCTGCTCGACTCGGTGATCACGCTGTTTCGCGAAGAGGCTAATAGCCGTGCACTTAGGCTGTCCACCCGTCGACCCAAACGCCGCATCCACGTGATGGGCGACCCGCTGCTGGTGCGACAATCGCTGATTAACCTGATTCAAAACGCCCTTCGCTACACGCAGCAGGGCGGCGTGCTGGTTGCCATCCGACCGCGCGGTGACGAGTGCCTGGTGGAGGTGTGGGACACGGGTGTCGGTATCGCTGATGACGAGAAAGGTAAAATCTTCTCCCCTTACTACCGCCCCGAACTGGCCTGGAAGATCGACAGCGCCGGACACGGGCTGGGCCTCGCCGTGGTTGCCCGCTGTGCCAGGCTGATGAAGGTGAAGTACGGGATGCAATCCATAGAAGCTAAAGGCTCACGCTTCTGGATGCGCTTCACTCAATATGCTGGCGAAGAGATCGCGACGGACATCCCGCCCGCCGATAACAACGCCTCTGCGCCGGTACGCTATGCGCCGCTGCGCGGTTCTTGCCTGGTCGTCGATGACGACCCGCTGGTGACGTCAGCCTGGGAGAGCCTGATGAGCGTTTGGGGAATCAACGTGCGCTGCGCGGCCTCCGCTGAAGAAGCGTTCGCCATCATCGACGACGGCTTCACCCCGTTCGCCGTGCTGTGCGACCAGCGCCTGCGATCCGGTGAAAGCGGCTTCGACATCCTGAAAGCGCTTTTTGAACGTCTGCCGGACATGAGCGGCGCGATGGTCAGCGGCGAATTTAATTCGCCTGTTCTGCTGGAGGCGGAGCAGGAAGGGTACCTGGTGCTCCGCAAGCCTCTGGAGCCGGCTAAACTGCATGCGCTGCTGACGCAGTGGTCGGGGTGTCGTGGATAGGGGAATAGATAATAGCAGCATTGCGCTTCACTGTAGGGCCAGATAGTTCGCGGTGTCCTGCTGTGATGCCAATGTGTCGGTATGGTTGAGCCGCTGAGGGAGGATTTCGCGGGCCTGATTAATGATTTCATCGTGCATGATTCAGCCTCCTGTGGTGATCTGCATGTTGCTTCTACAGGGCAGGGCGGGAGATGTTGGAAACGGCCCCGAAGGAGTCATTAGAGTTGCTACCAGCGAAGTTCCGCAGTGGGCAATAATGTCAGTTTTCGAGCGTATACTCTAAGATATCTTCAACTCGTTGATATATATAAATTTGACGAATATCGTCAGGTAGCGATTTATCCGCCAAATTAAGTTAAACTTCGTCACAGGTTTCAGTGAGTTATGGGACGGATAACAGAATGACCAGCGAAGAGGCACTTTTAAAATCAGGTTTTAGCAAACGAGATATTCAAAAGCTAAAAAACAATATTGAAAATTACGGTGGTTCGTTTGATAGCGTAACTCATGATCTGGCCAATCGTTTTAAGGCTATGAAGTGGATAACTATTATTGCCTTCATCATACTGGCTTTAACTCTTTTACTTGCATCCAAGGATACAAGCCTGACACTAGCACTCACGTTATTGATTGTACTACCTTTCATCTGGTATATAACGCCAGCAAAACTTGGCTACAAATCCTGGCGTTATCGTAAAATGCTGACTAATTCTGGGACGGGTCGCTGACGGACAACAGATCAAAAATAATCTTAGCTTTCACGCCATAACCCGCTATTTTCATTGTAAGCTGCGGGCGGCTCAGTGTGCTCACCTTTCGGTAATAGTCAGCAGGGAGATAACGAAACAGTCGCCAGGTACCAGGTCGCCGTAACAAGCCAAAAATGGTGTACGCATTAGCGGCCAGTGAAATTGATTTGTAGACACCTAACCCATTCTCACGACTAAAGCCCATAAACTCAGCTGTAGACATCGCGGCATTCGCGACCAGCCCTTCACTGGTAGTGTTGTTAGTTGCGTAGCGAGCCACTTCTTTACTGATGCTGTTTGCCCCGTCAGTAACCAGAATCGCACCAGCAAGAACCCCGAGAGGGGTCATAGTGCCTATGAGGGTAAATCCTGCGGCTATTTCAGCACCGGCCAGGACAACACTAACAGCCGAGATCACATACCCAACAATTTTGTTATTCTCTCGGATAAACTCGACTTTAGCCTAAAGCTTCGCTGCCTTCGTTCTTAATAAACGCGCTTGTTCCAGCAGGTTACTGTTTTCTTCTCTGAGAATTTTAACGCATTCCATGCATTCTTCATCTGATTTAGCCCGACGAGCTAACGTAAACTGATGTTCTATGAGGTCCCGAATTTCCTGAACAAACTTCATTCGAGTCAAACTATCGCTGAGATGAAAAGCCGACAGAGTGTTGGCTGTATTTACCAGTTTCCTGGCTTCCATATTCACCATAGTTTCCGCCCAGGCTTTATTTCTTCCATCTGAGCGCATCATGTTAAGTAATGCTGCATCCATTGGTGTTCCTCTCAATTGCTTTACCGGGCTCTGCTTAGACTGATAAACGCCCCCCTGACAGCCATGCGTGCCAACGCACACACAATATAGTAGTAATGTGGTTACGGTGTCTGAAGTAGAAGTCGCTTTTTACAGCTTCGTTCCTCGGCCTACTTTACTGCGGTTAGCCAGGGCCTGTTCCAGCAGTGTACGGAACGCCGACAGGTCACTTTTCAGGATGTCCCGGATGGATTTACCACCAATCAATCTAATAAAACAGTTAGCCGATGGGGTGTAATCACGGATACGTGATGCCGCTCTGTCGGGCTCTGTCCAATTGATATGTGCATTTGTAATGCTCAAATAGATCGGTGAAGGTCAGGTTTTTCTGCTTCTGTGTGGCGGTAAAGGCGGTAAACACGCCAGTTGTACCACCGGGAAGCGGGGCCGGAGGAGAGATAAGGGCGGTAACTACTGTTCAAACAACGAGTTGCTGACTCAGAAAGCAAAAACCCCCGCCGAAGCGAGGGTTATAAATAAGTGGTGCCCGGACTCGGAATCGAACCAAGGACACGGGGATTTTCAATCCCCTGCTCTACCGACTGAGCTATCCGGGCAACGGGGCGCATTAAACCCGATCTGCCCGTTGCCGTCAACGAAAAATGTTATTTTCGTTACAGACTGCGCAATCTCTCGCCATTTCGCCGCAATCTTAAGCGAAAAAGTGCGTCCAGAGCGCAGAGAGCGGCATGGCGAGCAGTAATGCGGGCAGCATATTCACCACGGCAAACATTTTGATCCCGCAAATACGTAGGCCCGTCGCCAGCAGCAGCAGGCCGCCGACGGCGGTGAAGTCCGCCATCATCGCTGGCGTGGTCAGCGGGAGAATCAAGGTGGCACAGGTGGCAAGCGCCAGCTGGATTAGCAGCATCGGGACGCAAATCGCCGCAACGGCAACGCCGAGCGTGGTGGCGAAAATGGTGGCGGTGAAGAAATCGAGAAACGCTTTAGCAATCAATATGCTTGGGTCGCCCGTCATCCCTTCCTGCATCGAGCCGAAAATCCCGGTGCCGCTTGCGCAAAACAGAATAATGATGGCGACGTAGTTCTGAATAAACGACTCGTGCGTGCCGTGTTTCGCCTTGCCCGGTCGGGCAATCAGGTTTTTGGCTTTGCCCACCGCGCTATTGATGCCTTTTTCCAGATAGCAAAATTCACCAATCAATGCGCCGAGCAGTGTAGCCAGCACCATGACGGGCAGGTTGGCGCATTTGATCACTAGAAGGATGCCGATGCCTAAGGATGCCAGGCCGAATATAGAGGGCATGGATGAACGGATACGCTCCGGCAGCCGCTGACTCAACACTGCGCCCAGTACGCCGCCCAGCAATACGGCTCCGGCGTTAATAAATGGCCCGATAACCACAGTTAACTCCTGTTATTTACTCATTGATATTGCATTATTATGGCACGTCAGGGCTGCGCGAGCCTTAGCTTTGGGTGGTTTCGTGCATACTGATTCCTTCTTGCGCGTGAAAATAAAAAGTGACATGATTGCGCGAATTTTCTCCTCCCTGTCTCACCGCTCGGTGAGGGTATTTGCGCTTATGAAAACCATGAAAATTGCCGTCAGCCATGAGCTGGTATCCAAGGTTTCTACGCACCGTGAAAAGGTGACGCTGGATAACACCGATTTCACCGATGTGGCGGCAGTCGTCATTACCGTTGTTGAAAGCTACAGCGGCATTCTCGCGTTGCTGAAGCGTACGGGCTTTCAGCTACCGGTGTTTATGTTCTCGCAAGAGCCTGGAGAGATGCCTGATGGCGTCACGGCGATTATCTCGGGTAAAGCTCAGGAGTTTCTGGAACTGGAGAGCGCCGCCTGCCGTTACGAAGAGGAATTGCTGCCGCCTTTTTTCGATACCCTGAGCCAGTATGTAGAGATGGGCAACAGCACCTTCGCCTGTCCGGGCCACCAGCACGGGGCTTTTTTCAAAAAACACCCGGCAGGGCGACAGTTCTATGATTTCTTCGGTGAGAATGTGTTTCGCGCCGACATGTGCAACGCCGACGTTAAGCTGGGCGATCTGCTGATCCACGAAGGCTCCGCCAAGCACGCGCAAAAGTTCGCGGCGAAAGTATTCAACGCGGACAAAACCTACTTTGTGCTGAACGGCACGTCGGCGGCCAACAAGGTGGTGACCAACGCGCTGCTGACCCGCGGCGACCTGGTGCTGTTCGACCGCAACAACCATAAATCTAATCACCACGGCGCACTGATCCAGGCGGGCGCCACGCCGGTGTATCTTGAGGCGGCGCGCAATCCGTTTGGCTTTATCGGCGGGATCGACGAGCACTGCTTTGATGACGCGTATCTACGGGATCTGATCCGCGAGGCGGCGCCGGAAAAGGCCGACGAGGTCCGCCCGTTCCGCCTGGCGATCATTCAGCTTGGTACCTACGACGGGACGATCTACAACGCCCGCCAGGTGATCGACAAGATCGGCCATCTGTGTGACTACATCCTTTTTGACTCCGCGTGGGTGGGCTACGAGCAGTTTATTCCGATGATGGCGGAAACGTCCCCGCTCTTGCTGGAGCTTAACGAGAACGATCCGGGTATTTTCGTGACCCAGTCGGTGCACAAGCAGCAGGCCGGGTTCTCGCAAACGTCGCAGATCCATAAAAAGGATAACCACATCCGCGGTCAGGCGCGCTTCTGTCCGCACAAGCGGCTGAACAACGCGTTTATGCTGCACGCCTCCACCAGCCCATTTTATCCGCTGTTTGCGGCGCTGGACGTGAACGCCAAAATTCACGAGGGCGAGAGCGGGCGCAGGCTGTGGGCGGAGTGCGTCGAGCTGGGCATTGAGGCGCGCAAGGCCATCATCGCCAACTGCCATATGATCAAACCGTTTATTCCGCCGGTGGTGGCGGGGCGGCCATGGCAGGATCACCCCACGCAGGTCATCGCGAGCGAGCGTCGCTTCTTCAGCTTCGAGCCGGGGGCCAAATGGCACGGGTTTGAGGGCTATGCGAGCGAGCAGTATTTCGTCGACCCGTGCAAGCTGCTGCTGACCACGCCGGGCATTGATGCAGAAACAGGTCACTACACAGATTTCGGCATTCCGGCAACCATTCTCGCCCATTATCTGCGCGAAAACGGCATCGTGCCGGAGAAGTGCGACCTCAACTCGATCCTGTTCCTGCTGACGCCTGCCGAAAGCAGCGAGAAGCTGGCGCAGCTGGTGGCGATGCTGGGGCAGTTTGAGCAGCATATTGAAGACGACACGCCGCTCGCTGACGTGCTGCCGACCATCTACCAAAAATACCCGGTGCGTTACCGCGACTACACGATCCGTCAACTGTGCCAGGAGATGCACGATCTCTACGTCAGCTTTAACGTGAAGGATCTACAGAAGGCGATGTTCCGCCAGGAGAGCCTGCCCGCCGTAGTGATGAACCCGCAGGATGCCAACCAGGAGTACATTCGCGGGAACGTGGAGCTGGTGCGTATTCGTGACGCTGAAGGGCGCATTGCCGCCGAAGGTGCGCTGCCGTACCCGCCAGGCGTGCTTTGCGTGGTGCCGGGAGAAGTCTGGGGCGGGGCGGTACAGCGTTACTTCCTGGCGCTGGAAGAAGGCATTAATATGCTGCCGGGCTTCTCGCCGGAGTTGCAGGGCGTTTACAGCGAGAAGGATGCGGACGGGATTAAGCGGCTGTATGGGTACGTATTGAATGTCTGAACGTAGGCCCGGTGGCGCAAGCTTACCGGGCCTACAATACTTCGTCAGGCTTCTGCGCGGCGGTACATCCTTCTCGGATGCCCAATCTTCCCGTACAGCATCTCCACCGTCAGAAAACCCACCTCCACGCAATGTTCCAGATAGCGTCGGGTGGTGGTTTTACTCAGTCCCGTCTCGCTCACCACCTCATCCACCGTAAAGCAGTGCGCCGCCTTGCTGTTAAACAGCGTTTGCACCCGCGCCAGCGTGTTCTCCTCTATTCCCTTGCTGCCGTTGTCCAGACGATAGTTTTTCGCCTGTAACTGATAGAGTGAATCCACGTTCTGCTGGTCGACAATCTTCCAGACCCGCTGCTGTTCGGTAAACTGCACAAAACGCTCCAGCGACTGGCTGAGCCGCTTCCAGGAGACCGGCTTAAGGATATAGTCAAACGCGCCGTTGCGAATCGCCTGGCTGCAGGTGTCCATATCGCTGGCGGCAGTGATGAAAATCACCGAGCAGTTGGCGCGGGCCAGCATCGGGTTGCTGATAAGGGTAATGCCTTTGCCGTCCGGCAGGTAGTTATCCAGCAGCATCAACTGCGGCTGTTTACTCTCAAGCTGAACCTGCGCGTCGGCCAACGACGCGGCAATCCCCACCAGCCTCAGGCGCGGATGTTTACCGATAAGCTCCGCGTGCAGCTGTGCCAGTTCGTTCTCGTCTTCAACAATCAGTACGTCGATAAGTTCATGTTGCATAGTCGGTATCTTCCAGTTGCCGGACGGTTCCCGAGGCCGGGATAAACAGTGAGAAAATGGTCCCGTGCGGCATGTTATCGGCAATTTCTATTGTGCCGCCAGCCTGCGTGACGTAGCTTTCGATCAGATACAGGCCAATCCCGTGATCGCCCCGCGTTTTGGTGGTGATGCCGCGTTCAAATATCCGGTCACGGATCGCCGGGGTAATGCCAACGCCCTGGTCGGCCACTTCAATAATCAGCTCCTGCTCGCTGAGTTTTATCAGCACTTCCACCGGCGCATGCGGGAGCGGCGATCGCTGCGTCGCTTCGATGGCGTTATCCAGCAGGTTGCCAATAATCGAAATCAGCTCTTGCTCTCCCAGCGGCAGGAACGGTTTGTCCAGCCGACAGGCCGGGTCGAAACTCAGCTCGACGCCTTTCTCACGCGCGCGGGCGGCTTTTCCCAGCAGCAGCCCGCAAAGTGTCGGGGAACTAAAGCGGGAGGAGATAAAGTCCAGCAGCTCCTGAGCATGCTCCGACTGCGCCTGAATGTAGCGAATGGCCTCTTCATAGCGGCCCATATGCAGCAGGCCGGAGAGGGTGGTCATCCGGTTCAGCTGCTCATGACGCATAATACGCAGGTTATCGACGTAGCGTTTTACCTGGCTGAGCTGGCTGCTGAGAGAGTCGATCTCGTTGCGATCGCGGAAGGTGATCACCCAGCCCTGCAGCGACCCCTCAAGCATGATGTGTACCCGGCTGGCAATCACCGTGAGATCGTTAAAGCGGCAAATCTCGTCATGGGTATCTTTCGCCAGCATCGTCTGCGTGTCGAAGAACGGGACCGGATCGATCACCTGGCTTATCAGCTGCCCGCGCAGTTCCCGGGCCGGCTGGCTCAGGCCCAGCAGCTTGCGCGCCGCCTGGTTGATCACCTCTATGCGCCGTTCGTTATCAATGGCGATCACGCCTTCGTAAATGGACTCCATCATCGCCTTTTGCTGGCGCACCAGCAGGCCGATCTCTCGTGGCTCCAGGGAGAAGATCTGCTTCTTAATACTACGGGTAAAGAACCAGGAGAAGACAAAGAGGGCGATCAGCAGCAGCATGGCGGCAATCAGGATATTGACCACTTTACTGACGGTAATGGTGTCCAGGTAGCTGGTGAGATAGCCAACTGAAACAATGCCGACCACCTGCCCGGCGTCGTTGAAAATGGGCGCTTTACTGCGCAGTGAAATGCCCAACCCGCCTTTACGTATGGTTGTCGTGCTTTTCCCCTGCAATACGGCTTCATTGTCGCCGCCGACCAGCGTCGTGCCCACCCTGTCGGCAAAGACGGAGTGAAAAAGATGCCGTCCCGTATTATCGCCAATGACAATAAAGCTGGCGTCGCTGTGCGCGGCCATTTTCTGCATGAAATCATGAATGGCGTTGATATCTTTTTGTTCAACTTCAGTACGCAATGACGGAATAAGCGCAATCTCTTCCGCCTGTATTTTAGCGCGCGCACTCATTTCCTGATAAAGCTGTTTTCCGACATCGGCATAATAATATCCGCCCAGCAGCACAAAAAGCACTGAGAAAAAGGCAACGAGCGAAATAAACAGCTTAATCTGGAAAGAGACTTTCATAACTATCACGCAAAGTAGCGGCAAAGATCGTCAATATATCATCTTTTTTCATGCGGATGTCCGCTTTGCGGGAAACTTGTGATCCCTTGCACAGCAAGGCCTGTAAATGATTTATCCAGAAGGCTTAAGATCTTCTTGCTGCTAAGTTAAATGTTATTTGGTCGTTCAATTCAGAAAAGAAACCATAAAAACCACGATAATAAATAAGGCATAAATCACATTAAATAAAAGAAACCATAAAAACCATAGCTGCCATTAAAACTTCGCTTTTAATATGCCATTCCTCACATAAAGTAGGCCTTTGTGACTCTAAGCTGAACGCACAAAATAACTAAGGGGCTTATTATGAGCACAACTGACGATTCTTTCTCTGTTACCCACGACCCGATTGAAATTCAGCGGCCATCCCTCAAGGAGCGGTGGTGGCATATTATGGATACCTGGAAAATCGGGATTATTCCTCTGCCGCTGTTCGTTCTGGCGGGCGCGCTGATTGCGATTGATTGCCTGGGCGGAAAGCTGCCGAGCGATATCGTTGTGATGGTGGCGACGCTGGCCTTCTTCGGCTTTGCCTGCGGTGAGTTCGGCAAACGCCTGCCGATTGTCGGCAAGCTTGGTGCGGCGGCGATTTGCGCCACCTTTATCCCTTCCGCACTGGTCTACTACGGTTTGCTGCCGGACGTGGTGGTGGAATCCACGACTAAATTCTACAAATCCACCAACATTCTCTACCTCTATATCTGCTGCATTATCGTCGGCAGCATCATGAGCATGAACCGCACGGTGCTGATTCAGGGCTTCCTGCGCATCTTCTTCCCGATGCTGTGCGGTGAAATCGTCGGCATGATTGTTGGCATGGGCGTGGGGCTGGCGCTGGGCCTCGAGCCGTTCCAGATCTTCTTCTTTATCATTCTGCCGATCATGGCGGGCGGCGTCGGGGAAGGGGCGATTCCGCTTTCCATCGGCTATGCCACCCTGCTGCATATGGACCAGGGTGTAGCGCTCGGCCGCGTGCTGCCGATGGTCATGCTCGGCGGGCTGACGGCAATCATCATCTCCGGCTGCCTGAACCAGCTCGGTAAACGCTACCCGCACCTGACCGGTGAAGGCCAGCTGATGCCTAACCGCGCGAATGCCGATGCCACCGTCTCTCAGCCTGCGTTTTCCGGTAAAGCGGACGTGACGACTATCGCCTCCGGCGCGCTGCTGGCGGTGCTGCTCTATATGCTCGGCATGCTCGGCCACAAGCTGATTGGCCTCCCTGCGCCGGTCGGCATGCTGTTTATGGCGGTGCTGGTGAAGCTCTGCAACGGCGCCTCTCCGCGCCTGCTGGAGGGCTCGCAGGTGGTGTACAAATTCTTCCAGACCTCCGTGACCTACCCGATCCTCTTCGCCGTTGGCGTGGCCATCACCCCGTGGCATGAACTGGTGGCCGCCTTCACGCTGACCAACCTGCTGGTGATTATCAGCACCGTCTCCGCGCTGGTGGCGACCGGGTTCTTCGTCGGCAAAAAGATCGGTATGCACCCGATTGATGTCGCCATCGTCTCCTGCTGCCAGAGCGGCCAGGGCGGTACCGGCGACGTGGCGATCCTGACCGCAGGCAACCGCATGAGCCTGATGCCCTTCGCCCAGATTGCTACCCGTATCGGCGGGGCGATTAACGTCTCTGTCTCACTGCTGATTCTGGGCAACTTCCTCGTCTAAGTATTCAGGAAAAAACAATGAAACTCGCAAGCTTTTTATACCAGGGAAAACGCAGCTACGGCATCGTCCAGGCCGAGGGCGTGATTGATTTAGGCCGCCGCCTGGGCGACCACTATGGCGACCTTAAAGCGCTGCTGCAGGGCAACGGGCTGGCGTTGGCCACCCGTTACCTGAACGACGCGGTGGATGTACCGCTGAGCGCCATCACCTTCTTACCTGTGATCGTGCAGCCGGAAAAAATCCTCTGCGTGGGCATGAACTACGCCGACAAGCGCAAGGAGTTTGACCAGCACAACCCGGCCCCAACGCTGTTTGTCCGCTTCCCGGACTCACAGACCGGCCACAACGAGCCGGTGCTGAAGCCGCGCCACTCCAGCGAATTCGACTACGAAGGCGAGCTGGCGGTGATCATCGGTAAGGGTGGGGAGAACATCAGCCGCGATGACGCCCTGCGCCACGTGGCGGGCTACAGCTGCTACATGGACGGCTCCGCCCGCGACTGGCAGCACACCTGGTTCACCGCCGGTAAAAACTGGCGTCAGACCGGGGCGTTTGGCCCCTGGATGGCGACGGCGGATGAGATCCCGGACCCGCACAGCCTGGCGATCCGCACCTGGCTTAACGGCCGCATGGTGCAGGAGGACAACACCAGCAGCATGATCCACAAGGTCGCGGAGCTCATCGAGTACATCAGCACCTTTACCCGCTTAAGCCCGGGCGACGTGATCATCACCGGCTCCCCGGGCGGTGTGGGTAAAAAGCGTAACCCGCCGCTGTTTATGAAAGAGGGGGATCGCATTGAAGTGGAGATCGAGCATATCGGTCATCTGAGCAACGTGATTGTTGAAGCGCCAGCCGTCGGGCTTGCGGCGGCACACTGAGAAAGGCGGCATGAACAGTCAACCCATCGATTTTCGCCAGACGCTGGTGGCGAAACACCCGGAACGCTTAAGCCAGATCCGCTACCTGCTGGCAGACAGCGGCCTTGGCCTGGACAACGACATCACGCTGTTTGTCGAAGCCTGGTCCGGCGCGCAGCTGGTGGGTTGCGCAGGACTTGCCGGCAACGTCATCAAATGCGTGGCGGTCAACGAGCAGCTTCGTGGGGAAAACCTCAGCGCGCGGCTGCTGGCAGAGGTGGAAAATGCGGCGCTGGAGCGCGGCCATTTTCACCTCTTCCTCTGCACCCGTCCGTGCAACCGGGAGCGCTTTGCCCGCAGCGGCTTCTGGCCAATTGCCCAGAGCGGGAACAACGCGGTGCTGATGGAGAACACCCCGCAGGGGATCGCGCGCTACTGCCGTACCTTAAGCCGGATGCGAAAGGGCGGGGAGAAAACTGGCGCGATAGTGATGAACGCCAATCCGTTCACCCTCGGCCACCGCCATCTGGTGGAGCAGGCGGCGCAGCGGTGCGATGCCCTGCATCTGTTCGTGGTGCGTGAAGACGCCTCGTTCTTCCCGTTCAGCGCGCGTCTCGAGATGGTGCGCGCGGGCGTGGCCCATCTGCCGAACGTGGTGGTGCATGAAGGCTCGCAGTACATCATCTCCCGCGCCACCTTCCCGGCCTACTTCCTGAAGGAGACCGGCAAAGTGCAGCAGGCGTGGAGCGAGATCGACGTGCTGATCTTCCGGGACTTCATCGCCCCGGCGCTCGGCATCACGCACCGCTTTATCGGCTCGGAGCCTTTTTGCGACATCACCCGCCAGTACAACCAGACGCTGCATGACTTGCTGGCCTCGCATATCGAAGTGGTGGAGATGCCGCGCATCAAGGCCACCGGCAACGCCATTTCGGCGTCCGAAGTTCGCCGTTTACTCAAGTCACAGCAGTTTTCCCGGATCCGGGAGATCGTCCCGGACTCCACCTTCGCGCATCTCGAAACACACTATCGTGCGAGTGCGGAAGTCGCATAACTATCAGGAATTTATCATGAATATTGTAAGGGAGGCGCTGGCCGGAACGCAGGAGTCCAGCGACCTGATGGTGAAAATCGCCCCCGCTCACGGCGAGCTGGAGATTGTCATCCACAGTGAAGTGATTAAGCAGTTTGGCGAGCAAATTCGCCAGGTGGTCAACGACACGCTGCGCGCCATGAACGTGCGCCAGGGATTAATCATTATTGAAGACAAAGGGGCGCTGGACTGTGTTATTCGCGCCCGCCTGCAAAGCGCGCTGATGCGTGCCGCCGATGAACAGGCCATCAACTGGGAGGCGCTGAAATGAGCAAACTCCGCCGCAGTATGCTGTTCCTGCCGGGCGCCAACGCCGCCATGCTTTCCACCGCGTTTATCTACCGCCCCGACTCCATCATGTTTGACCTTGAGGACGCCGTCGCCCTGCGTGAGAAGGACACCGCCCGCCTGCTGGTATTCCACGCGCTACAGCACCCGATGTATCAGGATATCGAAACCGTGGTGCGCATTAACCCGCTCAGCACGCCGTTTGGCCTGCTGGATCTGGAAGCCGCCGTGCGCGCGGGTGTGGACGTGATCCGCCTGCCAAAAACCGACACCCCGGACGACGTCTACGAGCTGGAAGGCCATCTTGAACGCATTGAACGCGAGTGCGGCCGCGAGGTCGGCTCCACCCGCGTGATGGCGGCGATTGAATCGGCCATTGGCGTCATCAATGCCGTGGCGATTGCCCGCAGCTCCCCGCGCCTCATCGGCATCGCGCTGGCCGCCTTTGACTACGTGATGGACATGCAGACCGAGCGCGGCGACGGCACCGAGCTGTTCTATGCCCGCTGCGCCGTGCTGCACGCCGCTCGCGCCGCGGGCATCGACGCCTTCGATGTGGTGTGGTCAGACGTTAACGACGAGGCTGGGTTCCTTCGCGAGGTCGATCTGATCCGCAAGATGGGCTTTAACGGCAAATCGCTGATTAACCCGCGCCAGATTGACCTGCTGCACAACGCCTACGCCCCGACGCAGGAAGAGGTGGATCACGCCAAAAGGGTGATTGAGGCGGCAGAAGAGGGCGAGCGTAACGGCCTGGGCGTGGTGTCGCTCAACGGCAAAATGGTGGATGCACCAATTATTAACCACGCGCAGGTGGTGCTGGAGCGCGCGGCGGCTTCCGGCGTGCGTCGGTAAGGATAAGACAATGAATCAGACTGAACTTCTCCACGTAAACTTCCCCCATCTGCGGGACCTGAAACCCTTTGATACTGCCCACAGCGCGACGCCCTGGCTGGCGGATAGTGACGCGAAGCACAACCGCAAGCTCTGTGCCTCCCTTGAAGAAGCCGTAGCGCGCAGCGGCCTGCAGGACGGGATGACCATCTCCTTCCACCATGCCTTTCGCGAAGGCGACCGGGTGATCAACACCGTTGTGGCGCTGCTGGCGCGGATGGGATTTAAAAACCTGACGCTGGCCTCCAGCTCGCTGATGACCTGCAACGACGCTCTGATCGAGCATATTGAAAGCGGCGTCATCACCCGGATTTACACCTCGGGCATGCGCGGCAGGCTGGCGGACGCCATCTCCCACGGGCTGATGGACGAGCCGGTACACATTCACTCCCACGGTGGGCGAGTGAAGCTGCTCCAGGACGGCGAGCTGAATATCGACGTGGCGTTTCTCGGCGTGCCGTGCAGCGATGCGTTTGGCAACGCTAACGGCACGCACGGTAAATCGTGCTGCGGCTCGCTCGGCTACGCGATGGTGGACGCGCACTTTGCTCGCAAGGTGGTGCTGCTGACCGAAGAGCTGGTGCCGTTCCCGAATATGCCCGCCAGCCTGGTGCAGGACCAGGTGGACTACATCGTGCAGGTCGAGAGCGTGGGCGACCCGGCGAAAATCAGCGTCGGCGCGGCGCGCGTCACCAGCAACCCGCGCGAGCTGATGATCGCCCGCTATGCGGCGGACGTGATCGAGCATTCCGGCTACTTCAAGCCGGGCTTCTCGATGCAGACCGGCTCCGGCGCGGCGGCCACCGCCTGCACCCGCTTTATGGAAGAGAAGATGGAGCGCAGCGGCGTAAAGGCGCGCTTTGCGCTCGGCGGCATCACCGGCAGCCTGGTGGATCTGCACGAGAAGGGGCTCATCGAAAAGCTGCTCGACACCCAGTGCTTTGACGGCCAGGCGGCGGCTTCGCTGGCGCGCAACCCGAACCACGTAGAGATCTCCACCAACGTCTACGCCAACCCCGGCAGCAAGGCGGCAAGCTGCGACCAGCTCGACGTGGTGATCCTCAGCGCCCTGGAAATTGACGTTGATTTCAACGTCAACGTCATCACCGGCTCCGACGGCGTGATGCGTGGCGCATCCGGCGGGCACTGCGACGTGGCGGCGGCAGCCAACCTGACCATCGTGGTCGCGCCGCTGCTGCGCAGCCGCATTCCAACGGTCGTGAAGCGCGTCACCACGCGCCTCACGCCGGGCGAAAGCATCGACGTGCTGGTTACCGATCACGGCATCGCAGTCAACCCGGCGCGCCCGGAGATCCGCGAGCGGCTGCTGGAGGCCGGGCTGAAGGTAGTGGACATCAGCGCGCTCTATGAGCGGGCGATTTCCCTGACCGGCGTACCGAAACCGATTGAATTTACAGACAAAATAGTCGGTGTGATCCGCTACCGCGACGGCAGCGTGATCGACACCGTACGACAGGTGAAGGAGTCAGTATGATTTTAGCGACACCCGTGCGGGCGGGTGTCAGCCTGGAGGAACTGCTGGCGGCGAAGGAGCGTCGCGCAGCCCGTCAGGCTGACATGCTTGAGCACTATAAACAGCCGGTGATCTCCCTCACGCTGGTCACGCCAGGGGAAATCAAGGACAGCCTGCGCTATCGCAACACCATGGGGGTGGCGCTCCAGATGTGCGACCAGCTGCTGTGGGAGAACCGCTGGCAGGTGCTGGACCGCCAGGTGCTGTGGCTGCCCACCGGACCGGAAGCCTTGTGGTGCGTCGCCCATCCGGCGGCGGAAATCAAAGCGCACTGCGCGGAACTGGAGCAGACGCACCCGCTCGGCAGGCTGTGGGATCTGGACGTGATTTGTCCTCAGCATGGCCACGTGGGGCGTCAGTCGCTGGGGGCAAACCTCAGGCGCTGCCTGATCTGCGACGAGCCCGCGCATGCCTGCTCCCGTTCGCGGCGCCATCCCGTTGAGCAGGTAGTTTCCCGCGTGGAGAAGACGATCGATGACTGGTTTGCTCGCGACTAAACCGCGCCCGGTTGACGTGCCCGGGCTTGCCGAAGCGGCGCTGTGGCAGGAGCTGGAGCTGACGCCCAAGCCGGGGCTGGTGGACAAGCTCAACAACGGTTCCCATCGCGATATGGACCACGCGCTGTTTGTCCGTAGCATTGCGGCGATTACGCCGTGGTTTGCCCGTTTTGCGGAGCTGGGCGAGACACATGCGGACAAGCCAGCCGCTCAGCAGCTGCGGATTATCCGCCCGATGGGGATGGCCTGCGAGCAGGCGATGTACGCCGCGACGAACGGCGTGAACACGCATAAGGGTGGGATTTTTGCTCTCGGCCTGCTGTGCTTCGCTGCCGGGCGTGTGAAAAATATCTCCGCCAGCAGCCTCTGTTGTGAGGTGAGTAACATCTGTAGCGGGCTGGTGTCGCGGGAGCTGGCAGCGCGCAGCGGGCAGGCGACGGCGGGCGAGCGGCAGTTTCAGCAGTACGGCTTAACCGGGGCGCGAGGCGAGGCGGAGAGCGGCTTTGCGACGGTGCGTAAGGCGCTGGGGCAGTGGAACGGACAGTCGCTTCACGGCCTGCTGTTGCGCCTGATGGCGGTCAATCAGGACAGTAATCTCGTGTCACGCGGCGGCATTCAGGGGCTGCGCTACGTTCAGGGCTATGCGCGGAAACTGCTGGCTAACGGCTGGGATCGCGAGGCGTTGCTTAAGATGGATAAGGCACTGATTGAACGAAACCTGAGTCCGGGCGGCAGCGCGGATTTGCTGTCGGTGGGGTGGGTGCTCTCTGCAATAAAATAGCCGGGTGGCGGCTACGCCTTACCCGGCCTACGGTCTGGTTTTGTAGGCCCGGTAAGCGAAGCGCCACCGGGCACAACAATTAATGCGCAATCGGCTGTGTACCGTGCGCTGTGCGAACGTGCTTGTACTTGAACAGCGCGAGGAACGCGAAGAACAGCACCAGCGAATACGCCGCGAAGATCAGCCACACGGGCTGCCAGTCGGTGATACCGTTGGTGGTGTACATCTCAACCACTTTACCGCTCACCACGCCGCCCAGAATACAGCCGAAGCCGTTGGTCATCATCAGGAACATGCCCTGCGCGCTGGCGCGGATTTCAGGCTTCACCTCTTTTTCCACAAACACCGAACCGGAAATGTTGAAGAAGTCGAAGGCGCAGCCGTAAACAATCATCGACAGCACCAGCAGCACGGTGCCGAACGCGCTCGGGTCGCCGTAGGCGAACAGGCCGAAGCGCAGCATCCACGCGGCGATACTGATCAGCATGACGTTTTTGATGCCGTAGCGGCTCAGGAAGAACGGGATGGTCAGGATGAACAGCGTCTCGGAGATCTGCGAGATGGACATCATCACCGACGCGTGCTCAACGATAAAGCTCCCGGCAAACAGCGGATCGTTATCGAAGCTGTGCAGGAAGGTGTTGCCGAACATGTTGGTGATTTGCAGCTCCGCGCCCAGCAGCATGGAGAAGATAAAGAAGATCGCCATGCGCTTGTTTTTGAACAGCGCGAAGGCGTCCAGGCCAAGCATGGTGCTCCAGCTCTGGTTTTTCTGCTGGTTAGATACCGGAATGGTTGGCAGCGTCAGGGTGAACAGCGCCAGCAGTACGGAGAGCGCAGCACCAATATACAGCTGCATGTGGCTCAGCTCGAAGCCCGCGAAGCTCACGCCCCACATCGCCATGATAAAGCCGATGGTGCCCCAGATACGGATTGGCGGGAAGTCGGTGACGATATCCAGGCCGGCAGATTTCAGGCGGTAGTAGGAGATGGAGTTGATCAGCCCAAGCGTTGGCATATACGCCAGCGAGTTAAGCAGGATCACCATAAACATCGCCCCCGGCGTGGTCACTTCGGCCGCCATAAACAGCGTCCCCGCACCCACCAGATGGCAAAGCATATACAGCCATTTCGCACTTAACCATTTATCCGCCACGATACCGAGCAGCGTTGGCATGAAAACAGCCGCAATACCCAGCGAGCTGTAGACGGCACCGATTGACGCACCATCAAACTTGAGCGTCACAAACATATAGGAGCCGAGTGTAGTCAGCCAGCTACCCCACAGGCAGAACTGCAGAAACGACAAGATTTTAAGCTGCAGCTTAAGGTTCATGTTACTTTCCTCACAAGTGAGCGGGAGATATGTTGTTATAGGAACATTCAGGGTTGTTATTTGATGCAATTCTATCAGTTGGCAACGATATGTTTTGTTACCTCCCGCAAAAAAATGCAATCCACATTAATTTGCAGTTTGGTTTGTGATGCAAATAACATTTTCGTATGGGTGGAGGATAGGTGCGGCCTGATGCCCTCACCCTGACCCTCTCCCACAGGGAGAGGGGAAGCAGAACACCTTCTCCTTGCTGGAGAAGGTGTGTTGATTATCGACGACGATAGTTTTTCTGCGCCGTATTCACCTTATACAGGTACCGGCGGGATTCCGCAGACGGGTGGCGGGTGGTGAGGGTGGAGTAAACATCCCCCGGCGTCATGCTGTTGATGATGTTCGCAGCCTGCACTTTGTCATTCGAGAAGACGCGCAGCACGCTGCCCGCGCCGCCGTTATAGGCGGTGATCACCGCGTAGCGACGCGACGTCGGGTTATCAATTCCGCCGAGATAGACATTGTTCAGCATCGCCAGATAGGCCGTGCCGGTATCAATGTTGCTTTGCGGATCGAACAGATAGCTGCGGCTCGGCGTGCCGGATTTCCCCTGCGAGCGGAAGACGTCTTTACCGGCGCTGTGCTGGACAACCTGCATCAGCCCCAGCGCGTCGGAACGGCTCACCGCGTACGGGTTGAACGAGGATTCGGTCTGCATAATCGCCAGGATCAGCGACTCGTCCACGCCATACTTACGCGACGCCTGACGCACCATGCCCAGATACTTATGCGCACGCTTGTCGAGGTGGTTCGGGACAAGGTTAATGGTGACGCTGTAGATAATCTTCAGGCCGTTAGAGCGGCTCTTCAGGCGCGTCTGCAGCAGGTAGTCGGCAAATTTCGTGGCGCGACCTTCCCAGCGGATCGGCTGTCCGGTCTGGTCGACAACCTGACCGTACAGGAACGGCTCTTTCGAAATGGTGATGTCGTCCGCATCGGAGTAGAGATCGATAGATCCCGGATCGTCACCCATCAGCAGGGTTTTGACGATCGCCTGACGCAGCCGTGCCGCAGGGTCGGTGCCTGCGATGGTCTCAATGGTGATCGTACCCTCATCAAAGTTGATGTGGCTACGGGTCAGATAGGCGTCGGTGTACTTAACGTAGTCCTTCGGTCCGGCAATAAGAACTTCGTTAAATCCCCATATGTTCTCGATGTTATGGGCAAACTGCCCCATCAAAATGTCAAAACCGTTGGTGTCCTTGACCCAGGCTTCATTGTAATCATCGCCTTTTTTGGACGAGCACGAGACCAGCAACGGCGCAACAAGGGCTAGCGCTAAAAGTTTTTTCATCATTCCGGGAGTGCGTGTTGTGTTTGCTTTAACGGCGGGGTTTCACCCGCACGCTGTTATTTTTCCGGCGGCGTATAGCCTTCGATGTGGACGTCTTTGCCCTCGAACAGGAAGTTCACCATCTCCTGCTCCAGCAGCTTGCGGTGCTCCGGGTTCATCATGCTGAGCTTTTTCTCGTTGATCAGCATGGTCTGTTTTTTCTGCCACTGTCCCCAGGCTTCTTTGGAGATCTCGTTATAGATGCGCTTGCCCAGGTCGCCCGGGTAGAGCTGGAAATCCTGGCCTTCAGCGTCGCGCTGCAGGAAAGTACAAAAAATGGTTCTGGCCATACGTATTCCTCTTTGTGTTGCCGATGCTAAACCATTGCACCGGCACGTAATTGCTGTAACAGGCGCTCCACGGGAGCCGCCAGCCCGACTGATGGCGGTTGCGCTAAGTTATACCAGAGAGCGGTGCCTTCATCCATGCAGGAGGTGAATGAGGACACGGGAAGCCACATCGGTACTATATCCAGATGGAAATGGCTGAAGGTGTGGCGAAACGCGGTCAGCTGCGTCAGGGTATCTGCCGCAATGCCGCGCTGTTCAAGCCATTCACGCAGCAAGTCTTCATCTTCAAACTGTGGGAAGCAGTATAGACCACCCCACAGACCGCTCGGCGGACGCTGGGCGAGGAAGACCTCGTCACCGTGCTGCATCAGCAGCATATAGCCGGTGCGCTCCGGCAGCGTCTGTTTAGGTTTCTTACCCGGATACTGCGCCCATGACTGGTTGGCATACGCCACGCAGAGGTTGTTCACCGGGCAGAGTTCGCACTTTGGTTTTGAGCGCGTGCAGACCATCGCGCCAAGATCCATCATCGCCTGGTTAAAACGCTCTACGCCCTTCGCCGGGGTGACCGCTTCAGCGATCTCCCACAGGCGTTTTTCAACGTCTTTCTTACCCGGCCAGCCGTCAACGGCGTAGCAGCGTGCGAGCACGCGCTTCACGTTGCCGTCGAGGATCGGGAAATGCTTGCCTAATGAAAGGGAGAGGATCGCGCCTGCGGTTGAACGTCCGACGCCGGGTAAATCGGCCACCTCGTCGAAGGTTTCCGGGAATTTACCGTTGTGGCGGGTGGCGACCTGCTGCGCGGCCTTGTGCAGGTTGCGCGCGCGGGCGTAATAGCCCAGCCCGGTCCACAGGTGCAGCACTTCGTCCAGCGGCGCGTTTGCCAGGTCGGTGACCGTCGGGAAGCGTGCCATAAAACGCTCGAAGTAAGGGATCACGGTGGCGACCTGCGTTTGTTGCAACATCACCTCGGAGAGCCATACTTTGTAGGGCGTTTTTTCAATTTGCCAGGGCAGGGTTTTACGCCCGTATTTGTCGTACCAGTCCAGCACCTGGGCTGAAAATTGAGAGGCTTGCATGGTCATCGATTCGCATAATCAGGGACGCAGATTGCAGCACAGCGTCCATCTACTGTAAACCGGATCTTTCCCATGCTTGCATAGAAGCCTTAACTTTGGATAATGCCCGTTTCCCGAACATTCTCACAAGCAGACAACTCTTTTATGAAAAACGACGTCATTTCACCGGAATTTGATGAAAACGGTCGCCCGCTGCGCCGTATTCGCAGCTTTGTCCGCCGTCAGGGCCGCCTGACAAAAGGGCAGCAACACGCGCTGGACAACTACTGGCCGGTGATGGGCGTTGAGTTCAGCGAGCAGCCGCTCGACTTTACCGAGCTGTTTGGCCGCGACGCGCCCGTCACGCTGGAGATCGGGTTTGGTATGGGCACCTCGCTGGTCACTATGGCGAAAGCGCGCCCGGAGCAGAACTTCCTCGGCATTGAAGTACACTCCCCGGGCGTCGGCGCGTGCCTGGCAACGGCCCACGAAGAGGGCGTTGAGAACCTGCGCGTGATGTGTCACGACGCGGTGGAAGTGCTGCACAAAATGATTCCTGACAATTCTTTGAACATGGTTCAGCTCTTTTTCCCTGACCCATGGCACAAAGCGCGTCATAATAAACGCCGTATCGTTCAGGCACCGTTTGCCGAGCTGGTGAAAAGCAAGCTCAAGCTGGGCGGCGTTTTCCACATGGCGACCGACTGGGAACCTTATGCGGAACACATGCTGGAAGTGATGTCGTCTCTGGACGGGTACAAAAATCAGTCCGAGAGCAACGACTACGTACCGCGTCCGGAATCGCGTCCGGTGACAAAATTTGAACAGCGTGGCCATCGTCTTGGTCACGGCGTATGGGACTTAATGTTCGAGAGGGTGAAATAATGGCAAAGAATCGTAGCCGTCGTCTGCGTAAAAAGATGCACATCGAAGAATTCCAGGAAGTGGGCTTCTCCGTTGCCTGGCGTTTCCCGGAAGGCACCAGCGTTGAGCAGATCGACCAGGACGTTGATGCGTTCATCAACGAGGTAATCGAGCCAAACAAGCTGGCCTTCGACGGTAGCGGCTACCTGGCATGGGAAGGTCTGATCTGCACCCAGGAAGTGGGCAAATGCACCGAAGAACATCAGGCCCTGGTTCGCAAATGGCTTGAAGAGCACAAGCTGGAAGATGTCCGCGTGAGCGAACTTTTCGACGTTTGGTGGGACTAATAAAGCAGTAAGCGGGCCAGCATTAGCTGGCCCATTTTGTCTGAGGGAGTGTTTAAGATGCGCAAAATGTTGCTGGCTGTTGCTTTGATGGCAACCGGATTCACCGCCCATGCGGATTATCAATGTAGCGTCACCCCGCGTGATGACGTGGTGTTAAGCCCGCAAACCGTGCAGGTCAAAGGCGAGAACGGCAATCTGGTGATTACGCCGGAAGGGAACGTCACCTTTAACGGCAAACAGTACAACCTGACTGCCGCACAGCGTGAGCAGGCGAAAGATTATCAGGCCGATTTGCGTACCGCGCTGCCATGGATTAATGAAGGTGCCCTGACGCGCGTCGAAAAGAGCCGCGTCGCGCTGGACAAAATCATCACTAAAGAGGTGGGGGAGAGCAGTAATATGCGCTCCCGCCTTACGAAGCTCGACAAGCAGCTCAAAGAGCAGATGAACCGCATTATCGAGACGCGCTCTGATGGCCTGACGTTCCACTATAAGGCGATCGATCAGGTCCGCGCTGACGGCCAGCAGCTGGTGAACCAGGCGATGGGCGGCATCCTGCAGGACAGCATTAACGAGATGGGCGCCAAAGCCGTGCTGAAAGGCGGCGGTAACCCGCTGCAGGGCGTGCTGGGCAGCCTGGGCGGCTTGCAGACTTCCATTCAGAACGAGTGGAAGAACCAGGAAGATGATTTCCAGCAGTTCGGCAAAGACGTGTGTAAACGCGTGGTGTCGCTGGAAGACAGCCGGAAGGCGCTGGTGGGGACGCTGAAGTAAGTTCTCTGCGCGCTGGGTCCCTCTCCCCAGGGGAGAGGGTGTAATTGTTCCCTCTCCCTGTGGGAGAGGGTCAGGGTGAGGGCATCAGGCAGCGCAGTCGTTGCCTGATAGCCATTAACACCTCCTCCTCGTTTGTCCTGAATTCGTTATTCCAGAACCGTAGTATTTCCCAGCCGTTCGCATTCAAAAATTCAGTACGACGTGAATCATAGGTTTCGTTATTCTGATGTTGGCCACCGTCCAGCTCGATAATCAGCTTTGCCTTAAAACAGGCAAAATCCACGATATATGCACCAATCGGCATCTGGCGGCGAAACTTATAGCCAAAGAAGCGGCGTCCCCTGAGTAAATACCAGAGGCGTAACTCTTCGGGCGTCATTTGTTTACGGAGTTGTTTTGATTTTTCCATCCCCATACTCTGCCAGCCTTTCCCTTAGCCGGCAGAACGGGATGCGAAATCCTGAATCAGCCTTCAGGAATCTTCAGCGAGGAACAGCTCAAGAAGGGAGTTTAAGAAAAGCTTGCCGTGCTCGGTGATCTGCCAGCATTCCTCACTCTCGGTGAGATACCCCTTTGCCAGCGCTTCGTCAATCTGCGGACGAATCACCGATTCCGGCAGCCCGGTGTACAGCGAAAACTCCGCGCGCGGCGCGGCTTCCAGCAGGCGGAAACGGTTCATAAAGAACTCAAACGGCTTATCCGCCGCCTCAACGTCGTGCTGACGCTCAAGGTAGCGTCCTTCCATAAATCCGCGCGGGTGGCGGGTTTTGGCGGTGCGAAGGATGCGACCATCCGGGAAGGTCACCTTGCCGTGGGCGCCGCAGCCAATCCCCAGATAATCACCAAAACGCCAGTAGTTCAGGTTGTGCTGACACTGGAAGCCCGGCTTCGCGTAGGCGGACGTTTCATACTGCTGATACCCGGCAGCGGTCAAAAGCGTGTGGCCCTGCTCGAAGATATCCCACAGCGCGTCGTCATCCGGCAGCACCGGCGGGCGGGAGCCGAACAGCGTGTTTGGTTCGATGGTGAGCTGATACCACGACAGGTGCGGTGGATTCAGCGCAATGGCCTGGCGCAAATCGTCCAGCGCCTCTTCCAGCGACTGATCCGGCAGGCCATGCATCAAATCGAGGTTAAAGCTGCGCAGCCCAAGCCCCGTTGCCAGGTTCGCCGCGCGCTTCGCCTCTTCCGGGCCGTGAATGCGCCCCAGACGCTTCAGCTTCGGCTCGCTAAAGCTCTGCACGCCGATGGAGATGCGGTTCACGCCCGCGCGCTGATACTCGACAAAACGGTCGGCCTCAACGGTGCCGGGGTTGGCTTCCATCGTAATTTCCGCATCTGCCGCCAGGTTCAGGCGCGCACGCACGCCGTCCAGCAGCGTCTGCATTGCCGGGCCTGACAGCAGGCTCGGCGTACCGCCACCAATGAAAATGGTCTTAACTTCACGTCCCTGTGCGTACGGCACATCGGCGTCCAGGTCGGCCAGCAGATGCGCGACGTAGTCATCGTGCGGCACTTCGCCCTTCAGCGCGTGCGAATTGAAATCGCAGTACGGGCATTTCTGCACGCACCACGGGATATGAATATAAAGACTCAGAGGCGGCAAATTAGCCATTACGTAGTGCTTCCAGTAATAGTTTCAGCGCGCGTCCACGGTGGGAAATCGCACTTTTCTCTTCGCGGGTCAGTTCCGCAGCGGTTTTGCCCTCGGTCGGGACAAAGAAAATCGGGTCGTAGCCAAAGCCGCCGTTGCCAGCCGCTTCACGGGTAATCACGCCCGGCCAGCTGCCGTGACAGACAATCGGCGTCGGGTCTTCCGCATGACGCATGTAGACCAGCACGCAGTGGAACTGCGCGGTACGCTGTTCGTCGGGAACGTCCTTCAGGGCCACGAGCAGCTTTTCCAGATTCTGCTGGTCGGTGGCGTCCACCCCGGAATAGCGGGCGGAGTAAATCCCCGGCGCACCGCCGAGAAAATCCACGGCCAGACCGGAGTCGTCGGCAATCGCGGGCAGGCCGGTTACCTGCGCCGCATGGCGCGCTTTCAGAATGGCGTTTTCGATAAACGTCAGGCCCGTCTCTTCGGCGGACTCCACGCCCAGCTCGGTCTGAGCCACCACATCCAGCCCAAAATCATTTAATAGCGAGGCCAGCTCGCGCACTTTACCGGCGTTACCGGTCGCGAGAACAACTTTCTGCATGGTTTAGTCCTGTTCTGTCAGAGCCGCGACTTCCGTCGGGATAGATTGCGGATTAAGGATTTTTACCTGTTTATGCCGCCCAAGTTCACCTTTTTCAATGATGACCTGGCTTTTGGCGACGCGAAACTGTTTTGCCAGATATTTGGTCAGATGCGCGTTCGCCTGGCCATCGACCGGTGGGGCGGTGATGGCGACCTTTAGCTCGTCGCCATGCAGCCCAACAATACTGTCGCGGCTGGCTTTCGGCTGAATATACAGCCGTAAAACCAGCCCGTCGGTGCAGGTGCTTACTGCACTCATAGCGCCATCCACAGCCCCGGCAGCAGCATATCGCCGGTAGACTGGAGCAGTTCGGCGATCCCCATGTTGATCACATAGAGCAGCAGCACCAGGATCATCGGGGAGAAGTCGATGCCGCCCATGGACGGAAGCAGGTTACGGATCGGACGCAGCAGCGGCTCGGCCAGCTGAATCAAGGCGTACTCTACCGGGCTACGCCCCTGGCTTACCCAGCTCATGATCGCCATCACCAGCAGTACCCAGAAGATCAGCAAACCGACGGTTTTGATCAGAATCAGGACGGCGGCAATCCAGATAATCGGCTGGAAGGTGATGACCATAAACAGCACGATGGCTTTGAGCACGCTCAGAATAAACGCCACCAGCAGCGAAGCGCTGTCGATGGGGCCCATGGCCGGGATAATACGGCGCAGCGGTCCGACAACAGGTTGCGTGATTTTCACGACAAACTGGGAGAACGGATTGTAAAAGTCACAGCGGGCCCACTGCATCCAGACGCGCAGCAAAAGCGCCATCGTGTACAGCTCAATGACCGTTGAGAGCAGGAAAGTCAACGTCTTCATGGCGTTCCTCAGGTTTCCTTATTATTTGGTGTAGTCGCGCGCACCGAAAATGGCTGTGCCGATGCGCACCATAGTGCTGCCTGCCGCGATGGCGGCTTCCATATCATCCGACATGCCCAGTGAAAGCGTGTCTACCGTTTCATAGCGCGCTTTAAGCGCCTCAAATGCTACAGCCATTTGCTGTGCCACGGCAAACTGCCTTTCATAACTTGACTCAGGTGCCGGAATGGCCATCAGCCCGCGCAGGGTTAAGCGCGGCAGGGCGGCCACCTCTGCGGCCAGCGCATCCAGCTCGCTCAGCGCAATGCCGGACTTGCTGTTTTCATCACTGATGTTGATTTGAATCAGCACGTTAAGCGCAGGCATCTCCGCCGGGCGCTGGTCGCTCAGACGGGAAGCAATACGCAGACGGTCGATGGTATGGCACCAGTCAAAGTGCTCTGCCACCAGACGGCTTTTGTTCGACTGCAGGGGACCAATAAAGTGCCATTGGAGATCGGACGTCTCCTGCTCCTGGAAGTAGCGAATTTTATCCACACCTTCCTGCACGTAGTTTTCGCCAAACGCCCGGTGACCTGCAGCAATCGCTTCTGCGATGGCGCTCGCAGGCTTGGTTTTGCTGACTGCAAGTAGCGTAATTTCTTCTGAAGCACGGCCGCAACGCGTTGCAGCGGCTGAGATTTTGTCCCGGACCTGTGCCAGGTTATGCGCAATGTCGTTCATTTTCCGAGGAGTAGTCTATGGATGTGGAAGAAATTGTGGCCCTTAGTGTAAAGCATAACGTCTCTGATCTACACCTGTGCAGTGATTCACCACCGCGCTGGCGCAGATTGGGCCGCCTTGAGCCGGCCCCGTTTCCGCCGCCGGACGTCGGGGCGTTGCTAAAGGCGTGGCTCAACGACGAACAGCAGGGCGCATGGTGGGCAAACGGGCAGGTCGATTTTGCCGTGACGGTCGCAGGAGACCAGCGTCTGCGCGGCAGTGCGTTTAAGCAGATGAAGGGCATCTCCGTTACCCTGCGGCTGTTGCCGCGTTCCTGTCCGCAGCTCCCTTCGCTTGGGGTGCCGCGCGCTATTCCCGAACTGTTGTCCAGCGACAACGGGTTGATTCTGGTAACGGGAGCGACCGGCAGCGGTAAATCCACCACGCTGGCCGCAATGGTCGACTTCCTCAACCGCCATACTGACGGCCATATCCTCACGCTTGAAGATCCGGTGGAGTTTATGTACCAGAGTGAACGTTGCCTGATTCAGCAGCGGGAGATAGGCCAGCACAGCCCGTCATTTGCAGAGGCGCTGCGCAGTGCGTTACGCGAGGACCCGGACGTTATTTTGCTGGGGGAGCTGCGCGACAGCGAAACGATCCGCCTGGCGCTGACGGCGGCGGAGACCGGGCATCTGGTGCTGGCGACGCTGCATACGCGCGGGGCAGCACAGGCGATTGAACGGCTGGTCGATACGTTCCCGGCGCAGGAGAAAGATCCGGTGCGTAACCAGCTGGCCGGCAGCCTGCGGGCAGTGCTGGCGCAAAAGCTGCTTCCCGATCTTCAGGGCGGGCGCGTCGCGCTGTACGAGCTGCTGGTAAACACCGCGGCGGCGGCGAATCTGATTCGTGAGGGGAAGACGTGGCAGCTGCCCGGCATCATTCAAACCGGCCAGCAGGCGGGAATGCAGAACTTTGACCAGAGCCTGGCGGAGAGACGGGCACAGGGGCGGCTGTAGGCCCCTGCGTTAAAAGCCCTGTTCGAAGTAGCTTTCGAGGATGATAACGGCTGAAGCGGAGTCTACGCTGCCTTTGTTGAGCGCCCGGAAGCCACCGTGTTCAAACAGGCCTGCACGCGCTTCGACGGTGCTGAGACGCTCGTCGTGAAGCTTCACGGAGACGCCAAAGCGGCCATGGATTTTATTGGCGAATTTACGCGCGCGGGCGGTAAGCGGTTGCTCGGTGCCGTCCATGTTCAGCGGCAGGCCGACAATCACGTCGTCCGGCTGCCACTCTTTGAGCAGGCGCTCAATAAGGTTCCAGTCCGGCGTGCCGTCGTTAGCTTTCAGCGCCGTGAGCGGGCGGGCGGTGCCGGTGATCCGTTGACCCACGGCGACGCCGATGCTTTTGGTGCCGAAGTCGAAGGCGAGAAGGGTGCCGCTCATTACGCGTGCCCCGCTACGCCAGGCATGGTCAGAATATCAATGCCAATCAGTTTTGCCGCGTCACGCCAGCGATCGGCAATAGGGGTTTTAAACAGAATATTCATGTCCGCAGGTGCGGTAAGCCAGGCGTTATCGAGGATCTCTTGCTCAAGCTGGCCTTTCTCCCACGACGAATAGCCCAGCGCCACCAGCACTTCGGAAGGCTGCTCAGCGGTGCCCAGCGTTTCAAGCACGTCGCGCGAGGTGGTGATCACGGTGTTATCGGAGATGCGAATGCTGGAAGAGAATACCGGCGGGGTATGCAGGATAAAGCCGCGATCTTCGGCAAGAGGTCCACCCAGCATCACCGGTTTATCAAGCCGGATTTCCGGCAGGCGCGCTTCAGCCGAGATTTTCAGCTTGTCCAGAATCCCTTCAACCTGCAGGTTTTCCAGCGGTTTGTTGATGATAATACCCATCGCGCCGTCTTCATTGTATTCACAAATATAAACCACGGCGCGGCGAAAAATCGGATCCTGGAGAGCAGGCATGGCAATAAGAAAGTGATGCTGTAAATTCATTGTCAGAGGTACTGTTTCCTGGTTTAAAAAGCGACAGCGCCCAGTATGCGGAGAAACCCGGGCGCTGTCACTCATTGGTGGGTTATTTCTGCAGGCGTTTTTCGATAGCGTCCATCAGCATTCCGGTGATCGAGATCGGGAACTCCGCTTCGATTTCGCGAATGCAGGTTGGGCTGGTGACGTTAACTTCAGTCAGGCGATCGCCGATGATATCCAGGCCAACGAAGATCAGGCCTTTGGCTTTCAGCGTTGGGCCAACGCGGCGGGCAATTTCCCAGTCGCTTTCGGTTAGCGGACGCGGCTCGCCGCGGCCACCTGCCGCCAGGTTACCGCGGGTTTCGCCACCCTGTGGGATACGCGCAAGGCAGTAAGGCACCGGCTCACCGTCCACGACCAGCACGCGCTTATCGCCATCTTTGATCGCTGGAATATAGTTTTGCGCCATGCAGTAACGCGTGCCCAGCTCGGTCAGCGTTTCGGCAATCACGCCAATGTTCGGGTCGCCTTCTTTCACGCGGAAAATAGACGCGCCGCCCATGCCGTCCAGCGGCTTCATGATGATGTCGCCGTGCTTCTGCCAGAATTCTTTCAGCTGCGTTTTGCTGCGGGTGACCAGCGTTTCCGGCGTCAGGTCAGAGAACCAGGCGGTGTAAAGCTTCTCGTTGCAGTCGCGCAGGCTCTGCGGCTTGTTGACGATCAGCGTCCCTTTCTCTTCGGCACGCTCAAGGATGTAGGTGCTATAGATGTATTCGGTGTCAAACGGCGGATCTTTACGCATCAGGATGACGTTGAGGTCGGCCAGGGCAATGTCCTGCTCGGTGCCGAATTCGTACCATTTGTCGTAGTTCTGTTCGACGTTAACGATGCGGGTGCGTGCGCGGGCTTCACCGTTGATCAGATAAAGATCGTTCATCTCCATATAGTGGAGCTCATAGCCACGACGCTGCGCTTCCAGCAGCATGGCGAAGCTGGAATCTTTCTTGATGTTAATGTTTGCGATGGGATCCATCACGATGCCGAGCTTTATCATGTTCTTCTCCGTTAATACTTCAACCCAGATCGCCAAACCGTACCTGTAGCGCGGTTATGGCCGTGAGTGCCGTTGTCTCAGTGCGCAGAACGCGAGGTCCCAACAGAATATCAGTAAACTGGTAGCGCGCCGTCATCGCAATTTCGTCCGCCGACAGGCCGCCTTCGGGGCCAATCAGCAGGCGTACGCGCTCAACGGGCAGCGGCAGCGTATTGATGCTGGCGCTGGCGCGCGGATGAAGATTGAGCTTCAGCCCGCTATCCTCTTCTGCACACCAGTCCTCCAGATCCATCGCCGGGCGGATCTCCGGAATACGGTTGCGGCCGCTCTGTTCGCAGGCCGCAATGGCGATTTTCTGCCACTGCTGGATCTTTTTGTTCAGACGTTCCGCATCCAGTTTAACGCCACAGCGCTCGGAAAAAAGTGGCGTAATGAGGCTTACACCCAGCTCAATGGATTTTTGAATGGTGAATTCCATCTTTTCTCCGCGCGACATCACCTGCCCAAGGTGGATGTGCAGCGGCGATTCACGGTCGTCCACTTCGCCGCGCAAGACATTCACATGCACGCTTTTTTTATCCGCCCGCGTGATTTCCGCGTCGAAAACCTGATTAGAGCCGTCGAACAGCTGTATTGCCTGGCCAGCCCCCATGCGCAGCACGCGGCCAACGTGGTTGGCGGCGTCGTCAGACAGGGCGATTTCGCGGCCTGCGGTAATCAGTTCAGGGTGGTAAATGCGGGGAATGCGCATAGTCAAAAATTCCATATGTCATGCGGTATAAGCGAATTGCCGTAGTGTAGGTTAGCTCTTTTGCGCCTGGCAAGCCCGCTGGACGTACGGATTATGATTCCCCTGGACTCTGGCGATACGTTCGTCGCGCTGGCATTCCCATTCCGTCACCGGATACTGCTTATCCCAGGCATTGAACAGCTGCGTCTGCTGGCGTGAAAGGTTGAGGTCATAACGGTCACGCATGTAGAAGTAGGTGCGGGCGATGCTGCCGCGCGCGCGGGCAGGGGGCTCGGCGACTTTCTCTTTGAAATCTACCTTCATACCGCACTGGCCGTACTGGCCTTCGCCACCGTTCCACTGGCTGTACATGAAATTGCCGCGGTCGCCGTTCACTTCACCTACCGCAGGCTGCAGGTTATGCATGTCGCTTTCCATCTGGCGATAAACCGGATCTTTGGCGCAATTTTTACGTCCGCCGTCCTGCCAGCACTGGCGCTGGTGACCAAACTGCCAGGCCGGAACGACATGCTCCCACTCGATGCGGCTGGCGCGGTTTTCGTTTTTACGCACCTTATAGCCGCAGGATTCGAGGTCAACGACCCCTTTTTTGCCCTGCCAGTTAATTTTGCAGCCGCAGTAGAAATCGCCCGGCACATCGGCGTTCACCTTCACGCCTGCTGCCTTGGCCTGGGAAAAACTGTTGATACCGTCGGCCAGGGCCTGACCGGAAAGCGCCGTCGCCAGAAAAGCGACCGCGAGAGAAACATTACGGGACATCTTACACTCCGTGTCAAAACGAGCCCGCAACGTAACGAATGTTGTTCCTGTATGCAATCAGTCAGATCAGGAAAGTTCCTGAAAGTTCAGGTGATTACTCTGCAATCAGCGGTTCGCCGCATTTGACGCAGCGGTAGGTCGCCTCACCGCGCACCACGCGGTTATGGCGGCGGACGGTAAGCTGGTGCTGCTGACACTGGCAGCGATAGGGGAAGGTATTGCGGCGTACCGATTCCAGCTCGAACTGATGGGTACGGCGCGCCGGAACGCCGAGCACCGCCTCCATCATCCACTTCCACTCTTTGCCGTGCGGCGCGACGCGGCCAAAATGCTTCCATACCAGAAGGTGCGCCAGCTCGTGCGGCACCACTTCTTCAATAAACGCCTGCTGGTTTTCCATCATCAGCACCGGGTTCAGGCGGATCTCGTACGATTCCAGCCAGGCGGTGCCGGCTGCGGTGCCGCGCTGCTGATAGACCAGCTTCGGTTCAGGGTAATTGCGGCCGAGTTTCAGATTCGCCTGGGCAAGTTTTTCCCGCAGGCTGCGCATAACGGCTTGCTGAATGGCGATGGGGAGACGGGGAGCTTTCATAGGGGCAGAGCATAAAGCGGGAAGCGGGGAGGCGCAAGAGGCGCCTCCCGCAAGAGGATTAGTCGTGGGCGCCGATTTCGCGCAGCGGACGACCTTTCATCAGGTTACGTTCAATGTGTTCCAGAGAAACATGTTTGGTTTCTGGAACCAGCCAGACGGTCAGCACAATAAAGAAGATATTCAGACCGGCGTAGACCCAGAAGGTGTTGGCATTGCCCAGGGTGTTGAGCATGGTCAGGAACGTTGCGCCGACGATCATGTTGGCAATCCAGTTGGTTGCGGTAGAGCAGGTGATACCAAAATCACGCCCTTTCAGCGGCTGGATTTCAGAGCACAGTACCCAAATCAGCGGACCGGCGCTCATCGCAAACCCGACGATAAACATCAGCAGCATGCCCACCGCGAAGTACTGGGCGGTTGGGGAGTGGATGCCTACATGCATCATCGTACCGAGAACGCCCATACCCGTCGCCATCACCAGGAAGCCCAGGGTCAGGGTTGGCTTACGTCCCCAGCGGTCCACCAGGCCGATGGCGATAAAGGTCGCCAGCACGTTGGTCAGGCCCACGATGACGGTGCCCCACATCTGCTCGGTGGTGTTGGTGTAGCCAGCCAGTTCAAAGATTTTTGGCGCGTAGTACATGATGACGTTCATCCCGGTGAACTGCTGCATCACCTGCAGCAGCACGCCGAGGAACACCGCCCGACGGAAGTTGCTGTTCTCTTTAAACAGCGCCCAGCCGGACTGTTTTACCTTCAGGCTTTCGCGGATCTCTTCCAGCTCGTTTTTCGCTTCCGCGCTGGTATCACGCAGGCGGAGCAGCACGCGTTCGGCATCAACGAAGCGACGTTTGGCGGCAAACCAGCGCGGGCTGTCCGGCAGGAAGAAGACGCCAATCAGCAGGAGAATGGCCGGGATGATGATCACGCCGAGCATCCAGCGCCATGCGCCGCTGTAGCTGAACGCGGTATCGGACAGGTAAGCGCCGAGAATACCGATGGTGATCATCAGCTGGTACATGGAAATCATGCTGCCGCGGATTTTCTCCGGCGCAATTTCGGAGAGGTAGAGCGGGGCGGTGTAAGACGCCACGCCCACCGCAAGGCCCAGCAGCACGCGGGAAAGAATAAGCACTTCAACGTTAGGGGCGGCAGCGGAGAAGAGCGAACCGGCGACGAAGAGGATCGCACCGATCATCAGGCTCTTTTTGCGTCCGAGCTTGAAGGAGAGCCAGCCGCTGCCGACGGCCCCAACGGCGGCGCCGAACATCATGGAGCTAACCACCCATTCCTGGGTATGCGCGTTAATCTGGAATTCGTCTGCGATGAAGGGAAGAGCGCCGGCAATGACGCCGATATCCAGGCCAAAGAGTAATCCTGCCAGGGCGGCGAGGAAGCAGACGAAGAAAGTCATCGCCTTGTTGGACGTACGCCCCTGTTTTTTATTGTCAGGCATTATGCCCTCCAGTTGGGTTATCAGTTTTATTGATGATAAGGGTAGGTGAGCGACCCATAAAAATATGTGAGATTAATCACAATGGTGTAATCGGTTACACTAACGTGCAACCGTAAAAATTATTAAAGCTTTGAAAATATAGAGGTAAACGAGGTGATGCGCATCGCGTTTGTTTGAATTTCAGACTTAACTGAAAGGAAATGTAACAGCAGAAGAAAGGCGTTCATGCAAAGAGAATATTCTGAAAGAGGGATATATCCGGTGCGGTGTAATCGCTTTCAGTTGTGCGGCTTTAGCCGCCCCCCGACATAAAAAAAGCCAGCACAAAGGCTGGCCTGTTTAATACTCTCGGCTGTCGATTACTTCAGACCGGCAGCCTCACGCAGCAGAGCGGCTTTGTCGGTTTTTTCCCATGGGAAATGTTCACGACCAAAGTGACCGTATGCAGCGGTTTCCTGGTAGATTGGGTGCAGCAGATCCAGCATCTGAATCAGGCCGTATGGACGCAGGTCGAAGAACTCGCGCACCAGCAGGGTCAGCTGTTCTGAAGGCACTTTCTCCGTACCGAAGGTTTCCACCATGATGGAGGTTGGCTCAGCCACGCCGATTGCGTAGGAAACCTGAATCTCACAGCGGTCGGCCAGGCCGGCAGCAACGATGTTTTTCGCCACATAACGTGCAGCGTACGCGGCAGAACGGTCAACTTTAGACGGATCTTTACCGGAGAACGCGCCGCCACCGTGACGCGCCATGCCGCCGTAGGTATCAACGATGATTTTACGACCGGTCAGGCCGCAGTCGCCCATTGGGCCGCCGATAACAAAGCGTCCGGTTGGGTTGATGAAGAATTTGGTTGCTGAGCTCAGCCATTCGGTTGGCAGAACCGGCTTGATGATCTCTTCCATCACTGCTTCCTGCAGGGATTTCTGATCGATCTCTTCGGCATGCTGGGTAGACAGCACCACCGCGTCAATACCGACGATTTTGCCGTCGTCGTACTGGAAGGTGACCTGGCTTTTCGCATCCGGGCGCAGCCACGGCAGGGTGCCGTTTTTACGCACTTCAGCCTGACGCTGCACCAGACGGTGTGCGTAGGTCACAGGTGCTGGCATCAGCACATCGGTTTCGTTGGTTGCATAACCGAACATCAGGCCCTGGTCGCCCGCGCCCTGTTCCAGCGGATCGGCACGGTCAACGCCCTGGTTGATGTCCGGAGACTGTTTGCCAATCGCGCTCAGTACCGCGCAGGAGTTGGCATCAAAGCCCATATCAGAATGCACATAGCCGATCTCACGCACCGTGTTACGGGTGATCTCTTCGATATCAACCCATGCGCTGGTGGTGATCTCACCGCCAACCAGAACCATGCCGGTTTTGACATAGGTTTCACACGCTACGCGCGCTTTAGGATCCTGCGCCAGGATCGCATCCAGCACCGCATCGGAGATTTGGTCAGCAATTTTATCAGGATGTCCTTCTGATACGGACTCGGACGTAAACAGGTGTTTTGCCATGTTTTATTTCACCTAAGAGGAATTTGGTTAGCTCAAGCTGCTGTGTGGAATAGCCAAAGGAGATAATTCTACCAAGGCCTGCAGGTTTTTGACACTGGCAGTATGAGTGTTAATCAGTATAGATGGATTAACATCTGGATGGCTATTTTAGGTCACTTCTTCGCCCGATTTCCAGTTTTTTTTGATTCATCTCTCACTGCGTTGAAATGGCTGCTGGAAATTTTTCCTGACGCTGCTGGCAACACGCGTATTTTTGTTTTGCTTTTTAGCCCCCTTCTCGGTATAAAACGCGGCGCGCGGCTCATATAAAATCAGCGCTCGATGAATACATCGTGTCGCCACTTCCAGCCGGGTTGAGCAGTGAACTTTTAGCTTTGGCTTGGGGTCCGTTTCATCAGAGGCGGCCGTGGAGGTGATACGAGATAATGAACCATCGTTTTCCGCTAATTCAGCGCTGCCGTTCTGGCGCGCCATTGATTCCCGCAACCCGCATTTCTAGTCTGCAAACCTGCCGATGTTATACCCATCTCGGCGCTTCTCAGGATTCAAGGGCCGGTTACGCTCTGTGAAAACTGAACAAGGGCGCTCTTGTTGATACAAGAGTTTTCTCGTGGTTTCGCCGAACCTTGTCATACAGAGTTCGGATACGTGTTTTACAATGATATGAATAAGAAACCGGTCGCACGGTCTGGATTTCAGCATACTCTGCTGGGAAACGGAGCCGTTTATGGGTTGTTATCGCCGTATAACGCTGCGATAGTAGTCAACTGTTTTACACTTAATACAAAGAGTTGAGGTTCGCTATGTCTGACGACATGTCTTCTTTTTCGCCTTCGTCAGCGGGCGAACAGGGTGTACTACGTTCTATGCAGGAGGTTGCGATGAGCTCCCAGGAAGCCAGCAAGATGCTGCGCACTTACAATATTGCCTGGTGGGGCAATAACTACTACGACGTCAACGAACTGGGCCACATCAGCGTCTGCCCGGATCCGGACGTCCCTGAAGCGCGCGTGGATCTCGCTAAGCTGGTGAAAGCCCGTGAAGCGCAGGGCCAGCGTTTGCCTGCACTGTTCTGCTTCCCGCAGATCCTGCAACATCGCCTGCGTTCCATTAACGCCGCGTTCAAGCGCGCGCGTGAATCCTACGGCTATAACGGCGACTACTTCCTGGTTTACCCGATCAAGGTGAACCAGCACCGCCGCGTAATCGAATCCCTGATCCACTCCGGCGAACCGCTGGGACTGGAAGCAGGCTCCAAAGCGGAGCTGATGGCGGTTCTGGCGCACGCGGGCATGACCCGGTCGGTGATCGTCTGTAACGGCTATAAAGACCGCGAATACATTCGTCTGGCGCTGATTGGCGAGAAGATGGGCCACAAGGTCTATCTGGTTATCGAGAAAATGACCGAAATTGCCATCGTGCTGGAAGAGGCCGAGCGTCTGAACGTCATTCCACGCCTTGGCGTGCGTGCGCGTCTGGCGTCGCAGGGGTCCGGTAAATGGCAGTCCTCCGGCGGTGAAAAATCCAAGTTCGGCCTCGCGGCGAACCAGGTGCTGCAGCTGGTGGAGATCCTGCGCGAGCGCGGTCGTCTGGACAGCATTCAGCTGCTGCACTTCCACCTCGGCTCGCAGATGGCCAATATCCGCGACATCGCCACCGGCGTGCGTGAATCCGCGCGATTCTACGTTGAGCTGCATAAGCTTGGCGTGAACATCCAGTGCTTTGACGTGGGCGGCGGCCTGGGCGTGGACTACGAAGGAACCCGCTCCCAGTCTGACTGCTCGGTCAACTACGGCCTGAACGAATATGCCAACAACATCATCTGGGCGATTGGCGATGCCTGCGAAGAGCACGGCCTGCCGCACCCGACAGTGATCACCGAATCTGGCCGCGCGGTTACCGCGCACCATACGGTGCTGGTGTCTAACATCATCGGCGTCGAGCGTAGCGAAATCACCGAAGCGACGCCTCCGGCAGACGATGCCCCACGTTCCCTGCAAAGCATGTGGGAAACCTGGCAGGAAATGCACGAGCCGGGCACGCGTCGCTCCCTGCGCGAATGGCTGCACGACAGCCAGATGGACTTGCACGATATTCACGTCGGCTACTCGTCAGGCACCTTCAGCCTGCAGGAGCGCGCGTGGGCGGAGCAGCTCTATCTGAACATGTGCCATGAAGTGCAGAAACAGCTCGACCCGAGCAACCGCGCGCATCGTCCGATTATCGACGAGTTGCAGGAGCGTATGGCGGACAAAATGTACGTCAACTTCTCCCTGTTCCAGTCGATGCCGGATGCCTGGGGTATCGACCAGCTGTTCCCGGTTCTGCCGCTGGAAGGGCTGAACCACGCCCCGGAACGTCGCGCGGTGCTGCTGGACATCACCTGTGACTCTGACGGCGCGATTGACCATTACGTTGACGGTGACGGTATCGCAACGACGATGCCAATGCCGGAGTACGATCCGGAGAACCCGCCCATGCTGGGCTTCTTTATGGTGGGAGCGTATCAGGAGATCCTCGGCAACATGCACAACCTGTTCGGTGATACCGAAGCGGTTGACGTGTTTGTCTTCCCTGACGGCAGCGTCGAGGTTGAGCTGTCCGACGAAGGGGACACCGTGGCGGATATGCTGGAATACGTGCAGCTGGATCCGAAAAAACTGCTCACCCAGTTCCGCGACCAGGTGAAAAACACCGGTCTGGACGATGCCTTGCAGCAGCAGTTCCTGGAAGAGTTTGAAGCGGGTCTGTACGGGTACACCTACCTGGAAGACGAGTAGTAAAACCTCCCTCTCCCGGTGGGAGAGGGTTGGGGTGAGGGCATCAGACCGCACAATACCCTATACTCACTTGAACCCGTATGAATTAACGGCGATAATTCGCCCCAATATGCGATTTACGAATCAATCCCTTCCTCGTCGGGTTTAACGACGCGGAGGGGATTTTTTTTCATCTGTTTTTAATGTATCGACGTTAAAAGAGGTCAGGACATGAGCACTTTAGGTCATCAGTACGATAACTCTCTGGTATCTAACGCGTTTGGTTTTTTACGCCTTCCAATGAACTTCCAGCCGTACGACAGCGATGCGGACTGGGTGATCACCGGCGTGCCGTTCGACATGGCAACCTCCGGTCGCGCGGGTGGACGTCACGGCCCGGCGGCAATCCGTCAGGTTTCCACCAACCTGGCCTGGGAGCACAACCGCTTCCCGTGGAACTTCGACATGCGCGAGCGCCTGAACGTGGTGGACTGCGGTGACCTGGTGTACGCCTTCGGCGACGCGCGCGAAATGAGCGAAAAATTGCAGGCGCACGCAGAGAAACTGCTGGCGGCCGGTAAGCGCATGCTCTCCTTCGGCGGTGACCACTTTGTCACTCTGCCGCTGCTGCGCGCCCACGCGAAGCACTTCGGTAAAATGGCGCTGGTGCACTTCGATGCGCATACCGACACCTACGCGAACGGCTGCGAGTTCGACCACGGCACCATGTTCTACACCGCGCCGAAAGAAGGCCTGATCGATCCGAACCACTCCGTGCAGATCGGCATCCGTACCGAGTTCGACAAAGACAACGGTTTCACCGTGCTGGACGCCGGCCAGGTGAACGATCGCGGCGTGGACGATATTCTGGCTCAGGTTAAGCAGATCGTCGGCGATATGCCTGTATACCTGACCTTCGATATCGACTGCCTGGATCCGGCGTTTGCACCGGGTACCGGTACGCCGGTGATTGGCGGCCTGACGTCAGACCGCGCCATCAAGCTGGTGCGTGGCCTGAAGGATCTGAACATCGTTGGGATGGACGTGGTAGAAGTGGCGCCAGCCTATGACCAGTCCGAGATCACCGCGCTTGCCGCGGCGACCCTGGCGCTGGAAATGCTCTACATCCAGGCCGCGAAAAAAGGCGAATAAGCCTTACGCGCTGATTGCTGCTGCGCGACGCATGCGCAGCAGCAACATTCCCCCGGCAAGCAGGGTGATTGCCTGCGAGACGACCAGCACCGAAAAGCCTGAGCTAACCGACCCCACCGACCTCATTACCATCCCCATCAGCAGCGGAATAAACGCCGCGCAGATATTGCCGATCCCGTTGATAATGCCGTAAGCGCTGCCCACCGCTTCCCGCGCGGCGTGATGCTGGATCACCGCCGGAATAGCCGCCCCCTGTAGCCCCCAGAAGATATTCGCCGAGAGCATAAACAGCGCCAGCCAGGCAGGCTGATGGCTGAGCATCAGCGCGATCACGGACAGCGCCGTCAGCGCGCCGCCCACCACAAACAGCATTGGCGCCTGTTCCGGACGCATTTTGTCGAGCAGCACCCCACCGAGGAACTTCGAGCCCAGACTCAGCAGGAAGGGAATGGCCGCAAGCATGCCCGTGGCGTGCAGCGAGAAATGATGCTCGTCGCGCAGCCACGCGGGCAGCCAGGCGCTGCTCCCCCAGAGATAGCTCAGGGTGGCAATCTCCACCAGCAGGATCCACCCGAGCAGCGGCGTCTGCCAGGCCAGCGAAAACGTCTCTGTAAAGTCCGGTTTTTTCATCTTCACCGCACTTCGCGGCGCGGGCAGGAAGCGCCAGACAAGGCCGCCGCCCAGCACCAGATTTAATACCGCCAGGGCATAAAACGACCCGGCCCAGCCGAGATGCGCCATCAGCCACGTTACCAGCGGAAAGCCCACGGCCAGCCCGAGCGAGACGCCCAGCGCGGTCACGGCGTTGGGTTTGCCGATCTCTTGCGCGCTAAAGTGATCGCTGATGAAGCGCGTTTTCAGCGAAAAGAGCGGCCCCTCAGCGATCCCCAGGATCGTGCGCGCGACGAGCATGCCCATCAGCGATCCGAGCAGCGGGGAAATGGCGCATACCGCTGCCCACATCGCTATGCTGCTCAATAATCCATGTCGATAATGAAGTTTGCTTTCAATAACCGGAGTTAATAATAAAGCTGAAAATCCATAACCCAGCAGAAAACAGGTCATAAGCATTCCCTGTAACATTCTGTTTTCATTTAGCTGAAAATGCTGAGCAAATTCCGGGTTTAAAATCATGACAGAAATATTCACCCGATCAACGTAGGAAATAATAATCAGTAATAACAGTGCCACTGTGCCTTGCCATCTTGCCGTCATAACGCCTGCCTTATGTTTTCGCTTATTTCTATTTTTATGCGCGTGATTGTCACGTGGGTAAAATGGTTCACCTGTGAAACTCATTGTTTATTAAGGTAAAAATAAAATCAAGTTTCACAGGTGAAACACCATGTTTTTCACTTCATTTATTTTTAAGGAACAAAAAGAAAAGAAGTCAATCACTGTTTATTAAAATTTAAGGCCATCGATAAATCGTATTCTTTCACACCGGAATAATGAAAATTTCATATCGCTGCATTTTTTCGTGATCCTTTGCACACTTAGTTAATTAATTACCGTTTGATTAACAAATTCGTCACATTGCTGCTTGACGAAACATTCATCGCTTTTATATTGACCGTATTAAATAAGAAACAGAGTTTCATATATGAAACAAAAGCCTGGAGGATCGTGATGAGCTGGATAGGCGTATGTGACGCAGAACAAGTACAGGAAGATTTCCCTTTTAGCGGCAACGTCGACGGTAAAGAGATCGGCGTGTATTTGATTGACGGTGAATATTACGCGCTGGAAGACGTATGCCCCCACGCCTATGCCCTGCTGAGCCAGGGCTTCGTGGAGGACGGCAAAGTGGAATGCCCGCTGCACGAGGCGGTCTTCGACGTCAAAACCGGCCAGTGCCTGCACGGCCCCGGCGGGCGCAACCTCAACCGCTACCCGGTTCGGGTTTTTGAAAACCAGATTCAGATTACCTTCGTCGAGGAGACCGTGGCATGAGCGACACCCTGAACTACAACCCGGCGCTGCCGGAAAGCCGTCAGTTTGCCCCACCGGCTGAGGGCGGTAACGGTGCGATCCATAAGCCGGGTGATTATCAGAACCTTATCTGGCAGACCCGCAGCCGCGAGCCGGAAAGCTGGGAAGTGAACCTCATCGCCACGCTGGAAGATCTCTTCGAGCAGGGGGTTGAAACCTTACCGGAGCTGGTGAACGGGCTGAACGCGGTGCGCATGCACGATCAGCAGGGCGAGCCGTGGAGCGAGGCCAGCTTCCAGGCATTCTTACAGGTTAACGGCTACTGAGGGCAACGCGATGACGACGACCGTACAACACTATCTCGATAAAGGTCTGCGCGGCCTCTGGTATCCGGTGCTGGCGAGCTGGGAGGTGCAGTCTGCACCGGTGGGCATTACCCGCCTGGGCGAACAGATTGTGGTCTGGCGCAACAAAGACGGCCAGGTGCAGGCGCTGGAGGACCGCTGTCCGCACCGCGGCGCACGCCTGTCGATGGGCTGGAACCTGGGCGACCGCATTGCCTGCTGGTATCACGGCGTGGAGGTCGCGGGCAACGGCGAGGTGAAAGACGTGCCCGCCGTGGACAAATGTCCGCTGGTCGGCCAGCAGTGCGTGCGCAGCTACAACGTGCAGGAGGCGCACGGCGCAATCTTCCTGTGGTTTGGCGTCACCGCGGACCAGCAGCCGGACGAGCTGACCTTCCCGGACGAGCTCGCCGATACGGACAGCTTCAGCAACTTCCTCTGCACCGCCGCGTGGAAATGCAATTACCAGTACGCGCTGGAAAACGTGATGGACCCGATGCACGGCACCTATCTGCACTCCTCGTCGCACTCAATGGCGGAAGGGGATCGCAAGGCCGACATGGTGCTCCAGCCGACAAAAACCGGCTTTATCTTCGAGAAGAAAGGGCAGAGCGGCGTCAACTTTGACTGGGTGGAGCTGGGCAACAGCGGCACCTGCTGGATGCGCCTCTCCATTCCGTACAAGAAGCGCTTCGGGCCGGGCGGCCACTTCTTTATCGTCGGCATGGTGGTGCCGGAAGATAACGACAACTGCCGCGTCTTCTTCTGGCGCATTCGCCGGGTGCAGGGCTGGCAGCGCGACATGTGGCGCTTCATGTACCGCAACCGTCTGGAAAAACTGCACTGGGAAGTGCTGGAGCAGGACCGAGTGGTGCTGGAAAGCCTGGCGCCAAACGCCCGCGACCATGAATACCTGTATCAGCACGACGTCGGCCTCTCGCGCCTGCGCCGCATGATGCAAAAGGCCGCCAAAGAGCAGCTGGCGATGCGCGAAGAACAGCAGGGAGCCGCCTGATGAACGAGCTGCTGAGCGGCAAACGCATCGTCATAACCGGCGCCGCGCGCGGGCTGGGCTTTCACTTTGCCAAAGCCTGCGCGGAGCAGGGCGCAGCGGTGGTGATGTGCGACATCCTCAAGGGCGAGCTGGCTGAGAGCGCCCACGCCCTGAGCGAGCGGGGCTATGCGATCGAACCGCACGTTATCGATCTGGCCGATCCACAGTCCATTGAGCAGGTGTTCAGCGCGATTGGCGAGCAGGGTCAGATTGATGGCCTGGTGAACAACGCGGCGATGGCGACGGGCGTCGGCGGCATAAATATGCTCGATTACGATCCGGATCTCTGGGATCGGGTGATGAGCGTTAACGTCAAAGGCACCTGGCTGGTGACGCGCGCTGCGGTGCCGCTGCTGCGCGAGGGCGCGGGTATCGTGAACGTTGCGTCCGACACCGCGCTGTGGGGCGCGCCACGCCTGATGGCCTACGTCGCCAGTAAGGGCGCCGTGATTGCCATGACCCGCTCAATGGCGCGCGAACTGGGCGAAAAGCGTATACGCATTAATGCCATCGCGCCGGGGTTAACCCGCGTCGAGGCGACCGAATATGTTCCGGCCGAGCGCCATCAGCTTTACGAGAATGGCCGCGCGTTAACCGGCGCGCAGCAGCCGGAAGACGTCACCGGCAGCGTAGTCTGGCTGTTAAGCGATCTGTCGCGGTTTATCACCGGGCAGCTGATCCCGGTCAACGGCGGTTTTGTTTTTAACTAAGGTGTAGCGATTATGGCAAACGATCAGGAAGTGAAGTATCTGGTGCCGGGGCTGGAGCGCGGTTTACAGCTGCTGTTGGCCTTTGGCGAGCAGCATCGCGATCTGACCTTTGCCGAGCTGCACCGGCTGGTGGATATGCCGAAGGCGACCGCCTATCGCGTGGTGCAGACGCTGGAGTACATGGGCTTTCTGGAGCGTAACGCGCGTACCAATACTTTTTCGCTGGGCATGAACGTGCTGCGTCTCGGCTTTGAGTACATCGCCTCGCTGGACGTGGCGCAGGTCGGCCAGCCGGTGATCGAGCAGCTGCGCGACGTGAGCCAGTGCAGCAGCCATCTGGCGATCCGCGACGGGCGCGACATTATCTACATCGCCCGCGTCAGCGCCGCCGGGTCGCGCATCAATCAGGTCAGCATTGGCACCCGCCTGCCGGTGCACTGCACCTCGCTGGGCCGCATGTTGCTGACCGATATTTCCCGCGCCGATTTCGAACAGTTGTTCCCGCACGAGCGCCTGCCGGGCAACACGCCGGGGCAGCTTCACGACCGCGAGGCCCTGTGGCAGATGGTGCAACAGGACAAAGCCCGCGGGTTTGTCATCGGCGAATCCTTCTTCCGCCACGGCATCTCCTCCATCGTCTACCCGGTGTATGACCGAAGCGGACGCGTGGCGGCGGTGGTCAGCATTCTGGTGCCGTCGGAAGAGATCCCGCAGACCGACCGTGAGCGGCTGCAAAACGAGGTTCGCCTCGCGGCGGATAAAATTTCTGGCTTCTTAGGCTATTTGTCACAGGCCAGCTAAATCAGTGAGTTAACGTCAGGCGCTTGACTGCGTCGGGCATGTTTTACGCCCAATTTGGGCCAGATGAGGCAACGAACGATGAGTGTAACCGGAATTGAAAAGCTGGAATTTGGCGTGGAAGACCTGACGCACTGCGCCAAATTTATGCGTGATTTTGGCCTGACGGGCGATGCCAGCGGCCAGCGTTTTACCACCCTGAGCGGCGCGCGCGTGGAGCTGAACCCCATCGACAGTCCCGACCTGCCGCCGGCGTTTGAAGCGGGCAACACCCTGCGCCGCATGACCTGGGCGGTTGCCGCACAGTCCGATCTCGACGCGCTGCGCCCGAAGCTGGCGCAGCAGCCCGGTTTTCGCGAAGTGGGCGACGCGCTGGAATGCCTCGATCCGAACGGCATGACCCTGCGCGTGCAGGTCAGCCAGCAGACCGACGTGGAGCTGAACGTTGAGCCGATCAACCAGTGGGGCGATGCACGCCGTATCGACACGCCCAGCCCGGTTTACGATCGCGCGCAGCCGATCAACGTCGGGCACGTGGTGTTCTTCGTGGAGGAGCTGGCGGCGGTGGAAAAATTCTACCGCGAGGTGCTCGGCTTCCAGGTTTCGGACCGCTACATCAACCGCGCCGTGTTCCTGCGCTGCGGGGCGCGCGGCGGACATCACAACCTGTTCCTGCTGCAACTGCCGAACCGCAAGCGCGGCCTCAACCACGTGGCCTTCACCGTGCGCGACATCCACGAGGTGATCGGCGGCGGTATCGCGATGAATAAAAATGAATGGAGCACTTTTATCGGGCCGGGCCGCCATCCGGTGTCGTCGGCCTATTTCTGGTACGTCAATAGCCCGACCGGCGGCGCGTTTGAATATTACACCAACGACGACTATCTGACGGAAAACTGGCAGCCGCGCGAACTGGAGCACTCCCTGGTCTCCTTTACCGAATGGGCGGTGGAGGGCGGGATTGACCACGACACGCGCCGCCAGCAGAAAAAGCCGGAGGCGGTATGACGTCGCGCATTGTCATTATCGGCGGCGGTCAGGCGGGCGGCTGGGCGGCGAAAACCCTGCGAGACGAGGGCTTCGACGGCGAGATCTGCGTGGTGGCGGAAGAGGAGTGGGATTTCTACGAACGTCCGCCGCTGTCGAAAGCGTCTCTGCTGGAGCCGGATGCGGCGCTCCCGCGGCTGTTTAGCGAAGAAGCACAGCAGGCGCTGAACCTGACATGGTACCGCCCGCTGCGTGCTGAGTCAGTCGATCGTGAAGCGAAAACCGTGCGTTTAAGCAACGGCGAACGCTTTAGTTACAACATTCTTCTAATGGCCACCGGCGGGAGGGCGCGCCTGCCTTCACCAGCGTGGGCGGCGCATCCGCAGGTCTACACTCTGCGCCACTGGCAGGACGCGCAGCGCCTGAAGGCGCGTCTGGCGGAAAGTAAAAAACTGGCGATCGTCGGCGGCGGCTGGATCGGCCTTGAGATTGCCGCTTCCGCGCGCAAAAGCGGCGTGACGGTCACGCTGTTCGAGCAGCAGCCCGCGCTGTGCATGCGCTCGGTGAGCGGCGAGGTGTCGCAGCGCTTAGAGGCCATCCATCGCGAGCAGGGGGTGGATATCCGTACCGGCTGCGGCGCGCTGGAGCTGGAGGACGATAACGGCCTGCCGGTCATCCACTGCGACGGCCAGCGCGAAACCTTTGACGCGGTGGTGGTGGGGATCGGTGTCGATCTCAATCTGGAGCTGGCGCGCGATGCGGGACTTCGCACCGAGCGGGGGATCGTGGTGGACGCCCAGGGACGCACGTCCGATCCGTTCATCTTTGCCGCCGGCGACGTGGCGCAGCACCATCACTACGGCCTGTGCATTCAGTCCTGGGCCTTCGCCCAGAATCAGGCGGTGGCGACGGCGAAAGCCATGCTTAACCCCGATGCGCCAGGCTACGACGACGCACCGTGGCTGTGGTCGGATCAATACCAGCACAACATCCAGATCCTCGGCATTCCGCAGCCGGGCAGCCGAACGATAGTGCGTGAAGAGGCGCTGTACTTCTCGCTGGACGACAACGGTCGGCTAACGCAGCTGGTGGCGTTCAACGATGCGCGCACCGTCAAGCTGGCGAAACGCTGGATGGCGGCGGGGCGGGATTTGTCGGACGTACCGCTCGCCGACCCGACTTTTTCACTGATGTCATTGCGATAGCTAACCCGCACCCGTAGGGGGAGACATGACCACATTAGAGACCAACACCGCGCCCGTCGAGGCGAGTGGTGAGGGAACCCGCACGCCTGAAAAAGCGGTGCGCTGGGCCATCCCGCTGTCGCTGCTGGCCTGCGTGCTGCTGGCCTTTTTCGACAAAATCAGCATCGCGGCGCTCTTTTCCGACACCCATTTCCAGCAGGCGATGGGCATCGATTTTGACACCACGCGCCTCGGCATTCTGATGAGCGCCTTCCTGCTGAGCTACGGCTTTTCGTCGGTATTTTTGAGCGGTTTAGGCGACAAAATCGCGCCGCTGCGCCTGCTCACCGGGATGATGGCGATCTGGTGCGTGCTGATGGTGGCGATGGGTTTTACCCATAACTACACGCTGATGATCGTCCTGCGCATCCTGCTGGGCGTGGCGGAAGGGCCGCTGTTCCCGCTGGCTTTCGCCATCGTGCGCCACAACTTCCCGCAGCATTTACAGGCGCGCGCCACCATGCTCTGGCTGCTGGGCACGCCGGTAGGGGCGGCAATTGGCTTCCCGCTCTCCCTCTGGCTCCTGAACACCTTCGGCTGGCAGAGCACCTTCTTTGTGATGGCGATGCTGACCGTGCCGGTGCTTATCTTTGTGCGCGTAGGCCTGCGCGGGATCCGTCTGGAAGCAAAACCCGGCACCTCGCAGGCGTCCCGGGACGAGCGGCGCGCGGCGCGGCGCGAGCTGTTTGTCAGCCCGCACTTCTGGATCATCTGCATCTTCAACATCGCGTTCCTGACCTACCTGTGGGGCATCAACGGCTGGCTGCCTGGCTACTTAATTAAGGGCAAAGGCATCCACCTGGAGCACGCGGGCTGGCTGTCGTCGATGCCGTTCATCGCCATGCTGGCGGGAGAGGTGATTGGCGCGTGGCTCTCTGACCGGGTCGATAAGCGCGCGGCGGCCTGCTTTATCTCCATGGCGGGGGCTGCGGTAGGCCTGGCGGCGGTGATGCACCTCGACACCCCGCTTGCCATCATCGCGGCGATGAGCTTCAGCACCTTTATGTGGGGCACCGGCGCACCCAACATTTTCGCCCTGCTGGCGAAGGCCACCCATCCCCGGGTGAGCGCCACGGCGGGCGGCATCTTCAACGGGCTGGGAAACTTTGCGGGCGCGCTGTCGCCGGCGGTGATGGGCGCGCTTATTGCCTTCACCCACAGCATGGATTCCGGGCTGATTTTTCTGGCGGTGATGGCGGCGGTGGGCTGCGTCCTGTTACTGCCGCTGCTGAGACGTTACTGAGGAGAGTGTCATGACTGATTCAACCGTAACCAACAAAACAGGCATCAAACCTGACCACCTGACGATGGAAGAGTGGGTCGAGTCGCGCATCGCGCGCTTCGAAGGCCGTAAATACGACTGGAACGCGCTGAAGTTCCAGGCCGATTTTGACCCGAAATACCGCCGGGCGCAGATGCGCTACATCGGCACCGGGGCAACCGGCGTGGCGAACGACACCAATACCGTGCAGGCGGACCATTTTACCTTCTCCACCATGGTGCTGCCGTCGAAGTGCGAAGGGCCGCTGCACCTGCACGACGACGTGGAGGAGGTGTTCTTCATGCTCAAAGGGCAGATCACGCTGATGATCCAGGACGGCGACAACTACACCGAAACCGTGCTGCGAGAGCGAGACCTGATCTCCGTCCCGCCGGGCATCTATCGCGGCCTGTTTAACCACGGGGAAGAAGAGGCGCTGATGTGCGTCATGCTGGGAACCAATAAGCCGGAAATCCCGACCTATCCCTCCGATCATCCGCTCTCAAAAGTGAAGCGGAACTAAGGGGGCGACATGACGGGTTTTCGTGAACAGGGAAGCGGCATCCCGCTGATGCTGCTGCACGGGATCAGCTCTGGCGCTGCGTCCTGGCATAAGCAGATGACGCTGAACGGTTTTCGCGTGCTGGCGTGGGACATGCCCGGTTACGGCGAAAGCCCGATGCTGGCGGTTGAGCGGGCGAACGCCGGAGATTACGCCGACGCGCTGGCGGCGATGCTCAACCGCGCAGGCGTCTGGCAGGCGGTACTGGTGGGCCATTCCCTGGGGGCGCTGGTGGCCAGCGCGTTTGCGGCGAAGTTCCCTGAACGCGTTATTCATCTGGTGCTGGCGGACGCCGCGCAGGGCTACGGTAATGCCGCGCCGGCGCAGCGAGAGCAGGTCTGGCGTAATCGCGAGCAGCAGATGGCGCTCGGCGGCGACATTCTCGCGCAGACCCGCGCCGCGAAGCTGCTGCGCCCCGGCGCGCGCCCGGACGATATCGCCACCGTCGCGGCGGGCATGCGCAGGCTGCGCCCCGAAGGCTACCTCGCTGCCGCGTGGATGCTGGCGCATGACGACATTCACGGCTGGCTTAAGCGTTACGCCGGCAATTTTGAAGTCTGGTGCGGCGAGCAGGACGCGATCACGCAGCCCGAGCTGGTACAGGGGCTGGCGCTGCGCTACGGCATGCCGTTTACCGCGATTCCGCAGGCCGGACACGCGAGCTATCTCGATAACGACGCGTTTTTTAATCAACAGCTTTTACGCATTAACGAAGAGGTGCGCGATGAATGCACACATTGACGGCCGCGTAGCGGTCGTTACCGGCGGTTCGTCCGGCATTGGCTTTGAAACGCTGCGCCTGCTGCTGGGCGAAGGGGCGAAAGTCGCCTTCTGTGGCCGCGACCCGGACCGGCTCGCCAGCGCCCATGCGACGCTGCAAAACGACTATCCCGACGGGGAGATTTTCTCATACCGCTGCGACGTGCTGAGCGCCGACGAGGTGCAGGCCTTCGCGGATGCGGTGCAGGCGCGCTTTGGCGCGGCGGATATGCTGATCAACAACGCCGGTCAGGGCTACGTGGCGCACTTCCATGACACCCCGCGCGAGGCGTGGCTGCACGAAGCCGAACTTAAACTGTTTGGCGTCATTAATCCGGTGCAGGCGTTTCAGCCGCTGCTGGAAAGGTCCGATATCGCCTCCATCACCTGCGTGAACTCCCTGCTGGCGCTTCAGCCGGAAGAGCACATGATCGCCACGTCGGCAGCCCGCGCCGCGCTGTTGAACATGACGCTGACGCTCTCGAAAGAGCTGGTAGGCAAAGGGATTCGCGTCAATTCCATACTGCTTGGCATGGTCGAGTCCGGCCAGTGGCAGCGCCGCTTCGAAAGCCGGGCGGACAAAAGCCAGAGCTGGCCGGAGTGGACGGCGGAGATCGCGCGCAAGCGCGGCATCCCGATGGCGCGTCTCGGCAAGCCGCAGGAGCCCGCGCAGGCGCTGCTGTTCCTCGCCTCGCCGCTGTCCTCGTTTACCACCGGCGCGGCGCTGGACGTTTCCGGCGGCTTTTGCCGTCATCTGTAAGGACGCATCATGAAAAAGGTAATGTTGATTGGTTATGGCGCCATGGCGCAGGCGGTGATTGAGCGTCTGCCCGCTGGCGTGGCTATCGGCTGGATCGTGGCGCGCGCGTCTCACCATGCCGCCATTCGCGACCAGTTTGGGGATGCGGTCGAGGCGCTGACCTCGCCGATGGCGTGCGCACAAACGCCCGATCTGGTGCTGGAGTGCGCCAGCCAGCAGGCGGTTGCGCAGTACGGCGAAGCGATTCTGCGCCGCGGCTGGCATCTGGCGGTTATTTCCACCGGCGCGCTGGCGGACAGCGCGCTGGAGCAGCGCCTGCTCGCGGCGGGCGGAAAGCTGACGCTGCTTTCCGGGGCGGTCGCCGGCATCGACGGGCTGGCGGCGGCGAAGGAGGGCGGGCTTGAGCGCGTCACCTATCAGTCACGCAAAAGCCCGGCCAGCTGGCGCGGCAGCTACGCCGAGCAGCTTATCGACCTTAACGCAGTGTCAGAAGCGAAAGTCTTCTTCGAAGGCAGCGCCCGCGAGGCGGCGCGCCTGTTCCCGGCGAACGCCAACGTGGCGGCGACCGTGGCGCTCGGCGGCGTCGGGATGGATGAGACCCGCGTGCAGCTGATGGTCGACCCGTTAACGAAACGCAACACCCACACGCTGCACGTGGAAGGATTGTTCGGCGAGTTCCATCTTGAGCTGAGCGGGCTGCCGCTGGCTTCTAATCCTAAAACCTCCACCCTGGCGGCACTGAGCGCGGTGCGCGCCTGCCGCGAGCTGGCCCTGAGCTAAGGAGTGACGATGGACGATCTGAAGATTTTTATCGGCGGCCAGTGGCGACGCGGCGGTGGCAACCCGATGCAGAGCCACTTCCCGGCTGACGGGTCGATCAATGCGACGCTGAACGCGGCAAACCTTGACGATCTGCACGACGCGATCGAGGCCGGCGAGCGCGCGTGGCGCGATCCCGCCTGGCGCAACAGCCTGCCGCACGTGCGGGCGAAGATCCTGCACAAGGTGGCGGATCTGATTGAGTCCCGCGCTGACGAGCTGGCGCAGATGCAGAGCCGGGATAACGGCAAGCCGCTGGCGGAGGCGCGCGGGCTGGTGATGAGCGCGGCGGGAACGGCCCGCTACTTCGCCGCCGCCTGCGAGCTGCTGGAAGGGGAGCTACCCACGCCGCGCCAGCCGGATCTGCTGATGCTAAGCCGCTATGAGCCGCTCGGCGTGGTGGCGGCTATCACGCCGTGGAACTCGCCCATTGCCAGCGAGATGCAGAAGGTCGCCCCGGCCATCGCCGCCGGGAACGCGGTGATCCTCAAGCCTGCCGAAGCCACGCCGCTGATGGCGCTTGAGCTGGCGCGCATTTTTGAACAGGCCGGGCTGCCAGCCGGGCTGCTGAGCGTCCTGCCGGGCAAAGGCTCGGTGATTGGCGACGCGCTGGCGCGCCATCCCCGCGTGCGAAAAATTTCCTTTACCGGCGGCACCGCCACGGGCCGCCATCTGGCGCACGTGGCCGCGGAAAAGCTTATTCCGGCGTCGCTGGAGCTGGGCGGTAAATCCCCGACCATCGTGCTGGAGGATGCCGACGTTGAGCAGGCCGCGCGCGGGATCTGCTACGGCATTTTCAGCTCGGCAGGGCAAGCGTGCATCGCCGGGTCCCGGCTGTTTATCCACGAAAGCCTGTACGCGCCGCTGATGGCGCGGCTGCTGGAGTTAACTCGCGGGCTGCGCGTAGGGCACCCCTTCACTGACGGCGTGCACGTTGGGCCGCTGATCAATGAGAAACATCGCCAGAGCGTGCAGGAATACGTCGAGCTGGCGAAGCGCGAGGGGGGCCGGGTGCTGTGCGGCGGCGAGATCCCGGCAGATCCGGCGCTCGCAAACGGCAGCTTCTTCCAGCCGACCATTATCGAAGGGCTGACGAACGGCGCCCGCGCCTGCCAGGAGGAGATCTTCGGCCCGGTGCTGGTGGCGATGCCGTTTCGCGATGAAGCGGCGTTGATCCGCGAGGCGAACGACTCGGTTTACGGCCTGGCGGCAGGGATCTGGACCCGCGACACCGGGCGGGCGCTGCGCCTGAGCGAGCAGCTGGAGGCCGGTACGGTGTGGATCAACACCTACAAAGTTTTTGCGATTTCGACCCCGTTCGGGGGCTTTAAAGAGAGCGGTCTGGGCCGCGAAAAGGGCATTCAGGGGCTGAAAGCCTGGATGCAGCAAAAGAGCATTTATCTGGCGACGGGTAACAGCGTCAACCACTGGTGCGACTGAGAAAGGGTGAGCAATGAGCGAAATGATAACCGTCGGCGACGCCATCGCCAGAACGCTGGAGCAGTATCAGGTTGAGGCCATCTACGGCGTCATCTCCATTCACAACCTGCCGATCGCGGACGCGGTGGGGCAGCGGGGCAAAATCCGCTTCGTGCCCGCGCGCGGCGAGGCGGGTTCCGTCACCATGGCCGACGCCCACGGGCGGTTTTCCGGCCTCGGCGTGGCGCTGACCAGCACCGGCGCGGGGGCGGGGAACGCGGTAGGCGCGCTGGTGGAGGCGATGAACGCCTGCACGCCGCTGCTGCATTTAACCGGACAGGTTGAAAAGGCCTGGCTGGACGCTGACACCGGGTTTATCCACGAGACCCGCGACCAGCTGACCTTCCTGAAGGCCAGTTCAAAACGGGCGTACCGCATCAGCAATGCCAGCCAGGCGATAGCCATCCTGCATAAAGCCATTCAGGAGGCGCAGACGCCGCCGTGCGGGCCGGTCTCTGTGGAAATTCCGATTGATATTCAGGGGGCTAAAATTCCTCTGTCTCTGGTGACCGCACCGGTGAAACCGGCTTCGGTTGCAGCTGTGGATCCCGCGATGGTGGATGCTTTATGGGCGCAGCTCAGGCAGGCTAAACAGCCGCTGCTGTGGCTGGGCGGCGGGGCGCTGGGAAGCGCTGACGCGGTGAAAAAGCTGGCGGATGCGGGCGTGACGGTGATCTCCAGCACCCACGCACGCGGCGTGCTGCCGGACGGCCATCGTGCCAGCCTGCGCGCGTTCCACAACTCGCCGTCGGTTGAGGCGCTGATTGAGCAGTGTGATTTTACGCTGGTGGCCGGTTCTCGCCTGCGCAGTAACGAAACCCGCTCCTGGACGCTGGAGTTGCCGTCTCCGAGGGTGCAGATAGATATCGACCCGGCGGCGGCGAGCCGTAACTACCTGATGGATAATACGCTGATAGCCGACTGTTCAGCGCTGCTTGGCGCGCTGGCTGAAAAAGCGCAGGGCCGCGAGTGGGGCAACGCCCAGTGGGACGCGCAGGTGCAGCAGGCGGTATTGCAGGCTGAACAGGGCCTGCGCGAGCAGTGCGGCGCCTATGCGAAGCTCAACGACGCCATAGAAAAAGCCCTGCCGAAGGACGGCCTGCTGGTGCGCGATATCACCGTTTCCGGCAGCCTGTGGGGCAGCCGCCTGTTCAGGGCTAACGGCCCGCTGATGAACATTCACTCTCTGGCCGGGGCGATTGGCATGGGGCTGCCAATGGCGATTGGTACCGCGATTGCCAACCCACAGCGTAAGGTGGTGGGGCTGGTGGGCGACGGTGGCCTGAGCCTGAATTTAGGCGAGCTGGCGACGCTGGCGCAGGAGAAAGCTAACGTGACGCTGCTGATCATGAACGACGGGGGCTACGGCGTGATGCGCGGCATTCAGGATAAGTACTTCGGCGGGCGACAGTATTATAACGAACTGCATACGCCGGACTTTACCCTGCTGGCACAGGCAATTGGCCTGCAGGCGTGGAGCGTTGAGCGGGCAGAGGATTTTGAAGCCGTGATGACGGAGGCGCTGGCGATGCCGGGACCGTCGGTAGTGGAAGTGCGGATGGGTCAGATTGGCGCGCTGAAGTTTGCCGGGCCGCCGCAGAAAACGCTTTACTAGCTGTTTTCCCTCTCCCACGGGGAGAGGGAAAACAGTAGTCCGGGTAAGGCGAAGCCGCCACCCGGCTTGTTTTATCAGAACACGTTAAACGGGTATTCCACGTAAGCGCGGATCTCGTCCCCGCCCACGTTATAGTCGCTGGCGTTGCTGGAGACGCGCAGCACGGAGTAGCGCAGTTTCAGCTTCAGATCTTTCGCCGGGCCGTCCTGCACCTGGTACTGGATCTGGTTAAACCACTCGTGCTCTTTGCCGTTGCTGGTTTCAGAGGTCTTGATATTGTCGCCGCGCACGTAGGCGGTGGTCCAGCTCAGGCCCGGCAGGCCGAGACCCGCGAAGTCCAGACCGTAGGATGCCTGCCATGAGCGCTCGTCTTCACCGTTAAAGTCAGACCAGTAGGAGTTCGCGAGCCAGATGGTGTTGCCGCCGTCGCCCACGCCGCCCTTGTCGCGATATCCGCCGTAGTTATAGCCTGTGCTGCCGCTGCTCTGCTGGTACGCCACTTTGAACGTGTGAATATCCCAGATGTAGCTCGCCGCCAGGCTCCAGATGGTGTTGCTGCGGCCCGTGTCGAGGCTGTCAGCGTAGCCCTGATCCAGACGCGAGTTATAGCCGTTAAAGTCGAGCATCAGCTGCTGCCCGGTGCTGAACGGTTGTTTGAAATTCAGCCCCAGGTACTGTTTGTTCATCACCTCTTCGTTATGAGAGGCGTATAGCGCGCCGCTGAACTGGTCGTTGAACTGGTAGCTTGCGCCACCGAAAGTCAGGCTTTTCAGGCCGCTGTCGTGGCGGTCGTCGCTTTTACGCTGCTCGTCGGTGAAATAACCGGCGTTCACTTCCAGCCCGTCGATCTCTTTCGAGGTCAGCATGGCACCGGTGTAGCTTTCAAACAGCAGGCGGGAGCTGTCGGCGTTAACGATAGGCAGTTCAGGACGCTGGTTACCGTAGCTCAGCACGGTATTCGAGATCCGCATTTTGGCGGTAGCGCCAAATTTCGCTAAATCGGATTTGGCCCGGCCATCGTCTTCCTGTTTAAAGAAGTCGATACCGCCCGCGCCGCTCTTGCCGCGACCGCCGTCCAGGCGCACGCCGTACTGCGCGATGCCGTCCACGCCAAAGCCCACCAGCCCTTCGGTATAGCCGGATTCAAAGGTGGCGATGATTCCCTGACCCCATTCGGCTTTATCCTGCTGGCCCTGATGGTAGTCACGGCTGATATACGCATTGCGTAAAAACAGGTCTAAATGGCTGTCGTCGATAAAACCCTTGCTGTCAGATTGCTGGCTTGCAGCGGCGGGTAATGCGGCGAATAAACTTAAAGCAATTAACGATAATTCTTTTTTCACGGAGGGAACGTCTCTGTCTTAATATATTAAATTGAATTACTGCGTGTTTGATAATTACCGGAAAGATTAACGATTGCAATAAATATGTGACCAGACGTTTCAGCCGGAAAGGGTAGATTTGACGGGGCTTTCAGAGGTGTTACCGATACGTGCGATTTAGTTAGCAATTCATGCGAAATAAAAAGGAGGCAAAATTGCCTCCTTCCAAAATTATTTAATTCCGTCAGCGGCCATTCGGTCGCGAATATGCTGTGCGCGCGCTTCTGAGGCCGGGTGATCATCAAACATGGAGCTCTGGCGACCCGCTTCCAGCTTGGCCAGTTTTTCGAAACTGGTGGCTAAACCGGATGGATTAATACCGCGTTTGCGCAACAGATCGTAGGAGTAGTCGTCCGCTTCGGACTCCTGACGCTGCGAGAACTGGGAGTTAACCAGTTTTTCACCTACGTCTCCAAGCTGCGACTGGGACAGGCTGCCAACGATGCCGCCCGCAGAGGCCGCCGCCGCGCGAATGGCGTTGGTGCCTAAGGCAACCTGCATCCCTTTCTTCACGTGGCCGAGCGCAACGTGACCCATTTCATGGCCGATAACCGCTTCCACTTCGTTGTCGGTCATCATATCCATCAGCCCGCTGTAGACGCGGATACAGCCGTTAGCCATCGCGAAGGCGTTGACGTCTTTCGCCATGTAAACCTTGTAGTTCACCGGTTGGCCGTTGATGTTATCGCCGAGCGCGGAAGCAATCTTATTCAGACGCTGTGTGTAGGTACTGTCAGCCGGCGCAAGCGTGGCTTTTCCGTCCATATCTTTACAGGCCTGATCGCTCAGCGCTTTAACCTGCGCGTCGCTCAGGGAGTAGGCCTGAAAGGCTTCTGCACCTGAGGTCATCAGACCGTTAGAGTCCATATTCTGACAGCCGCTCAGCACGAGCGTTGTACCCAGGGCCAGCACTATTGCACGCATTTTCATGAGGTTGCTTCCGTACTCGTTAAACTGAATAAAATCCGAAAAGTGCACCCGCAACGAAGCCGGGGCGGGATAAGTATAAGGAATATCTACAGGCGCGGGCGAGCAGATTGCGCAACATGCGAGCATGATCCAGAGATTTCTTAAGCTGCAAAAGAATGGTCCATGTACATGCCCTGCGGCTTGGGTTACATTGTTGGCACTTTTTTCCGGCGTAGCCCAAAACGCGCTGTCGTCAAGGGCATGGCCTTTAACAGTCCGATCTGGAGTTAAAATGTCCTCACGTAAAGAGCTTGCTAATGCTATTCGTGCGCTGAGCATGGACGCAGTACAGAAAGCCAAATCCGGCCACCCGGGTGCCCCTATGGGTATGGCTGATATCGCCGAAGTCCTGTGGCGTGATTTCCTTAACCACAACCCGCAGAACCCGGCATGGGCTGACCGCGACCGTTTCGTGCTGTCTAACGGCCACGGCTCTATGCTGATCTACAGCCTGCTGCACCTCACCGGCTACGATCTGCCAATCGAAGAGCTGAAAAACTTCCGTCAGCTGCACTCCAAAACTCCAGGTCACCCGGAAGTGGGCTACACCGCTGGCGTAGAAACCACCACCGGTCCGCTGGGGCAGGGTATTGCTAACGCTGTGGGTATGGCGATTGCCGAGAAGACCCTGGCGGCGCAGTTCAACCGTCCTGGCCATGATATCGTTGACCACTTCACCTACGCTTTCCTGGGCGACGGCTGCATGATGGAAGGCATTTCTCACGAAGTATGCTCCCTGGCAGGTACCCTGAAACTGGGTAAACTGGTGGCGTTCTACGACGACAACGGTATCTCCATCGACGGTCACGTTGAAGGCTGGTTCACCGACGACACCGCCGCACGTTTCGAAGCCTACGGCTGGCACGTTGTGCGTGGTGTTGATGGCCACGATGCTGGCTCGATTAAACGTGCAGTAGAAGAAGCTCGCGCAGTCACCGACAAACCGTCCCTGCTGATGTGCAAAACCATCATCGGCTTCGGTTCTCCGAACAAAGCGGGCACCCATGACTCCCACGGCGCACCGCTGGGCGACGCGGAAATCGCACTGACCCGTGAAGCACTGGGCTGGAAACACCCTGCCTTCGAAATCCCGTCTGAGATCTATGCTCAGTGGGATGCTAAAGAAGTGGGCCAGGCGAAAGAAGCGGCCTGGAACGAGAAATTCGCTGCCTATGCGAAGGCGTTCCCACAGGAAGCGGCTGAATTCACCCGTCGTATGAAAGGCGATATGCCGTCTGACTTCGACGCGAAAGCCAACGAATTCATCGCGAAGCTGCAGGCGAACCCGTCTAAAATCGCCAGCCGTAAAGCATCTCAGAATGCGATTGAAGCGTTCGGTCCGCTGCTTCCAGAATTCCTGGGCGGCTCCGCTGACCTGGCGCCTTCTAACCTGACCCTGTGGTCTGGTTCTAAGCCAATCAACGAAGACACTGCCGGTAACTACATCCATTACGGTGTACGTGAGTTCGGTATGACCGCTATCGCGAACGGTATCGCTCTGCACGGTGGTTTCCTGCCATACACCTCTACCTTCCTGATGTTCGTGGAATATGCACGTAACGCCGTGCGTATGGCTGCGCTGATGAAACAGCGTCAGGTGATGGTCTACACCCATGACTCCATCGGTCTGGGCGAAGATGGTCCAACTCACCAGCCGGTAGAGCAGGTAGCTTCCCTGCGTGTAACCCCGAACATGAGCACATGGCGTCCATGTGACCAGGTTGAATCTGCGGTAGCGTGGAAATACGGCGTTGAGCGTCAGGACGGCCCGACCGCTCTGATCCTCTCCCGTCAGAACCTGGCGCAGCAGGAGCGTACCCCTGAGCAACTGGCGAACATCGCCCGCGGTGGCTACGTGCTGAAAGATTGCGCGGGCCAGCCTGAGCTGATCTTCATCGCGACCGGTTCTGAAGTTGAACTGGCTGTAGCTGCATGGGAAAAACTGACTGCCGAAGGCGTGAAGGCGCGCGTGGTCTCCATGCCGTCTACCGATGCGTTCGACAAGCAGGATGCGGCTTACCGTGAATCCGTACTGCCTAAAGCGGTTTCCGCTCGCGTGGCGGTGGAAGCGGGTATTGCTGACTACTGGTTCAAATACGTGGGCCTGAACGGCGCTATCGTCGGTATGACCACCTTCGGTGAGTCTGCTCCGGCAGAACAGCTGTTCGAAGAGTTCGGCTTCACCGTTGAGAACGTGGTCGCTAAGGCGAAAGAATTGCTGTAATCGCCGTTTTGCCCGGTGGCGCTTACGCTGACCGGGCCTACAAATGGCTCAAAAGTAGGCCGGGTAAGCGCTAGCGCTTACCCGGCTTTTTTTGCGTCATTATTCCAACGAAAATGTGACGCAAGTCATATAGCTCGCTTATTCATCTGGACAGACATTCCTTTTATTCCCCGATTCGCTTATTCTTGCTGAAGCGTTTCAGTCGATTAAATGTTCGACAATTGACCAATCAATCGCAGTTTGTGATAGCAAAGATTCCCCTTCGGGCGTCGCTGGATTACTCTTTCAGCCACCTCAAACTCAGGGATTGCTTTGCAGGAGATCTATGACCGTACGCGTAGCGATTAATGGCTTCGGTCGCATCGGGCGTAATGTGGTTCGTGCTTTGTATGAATCCGGACGTCGGGCGGAAATCACCGTGGTGGCAATCAATGAACTGGCGGATGCTGCTGGCATGGCGCATTTATTGAAGTATGACACCAGCCACGGCCGCTTTGCCTGGGATGTGCGCCAGGAAAGAGATCAGCTTTTTGTGGGTGATGACGCTATTCGTGTGCTGCATGAGAACAGCATTTCCGGGCTACCCTGGCGTGAACTGGGTGTGGATGTGGTGCTTGACTGTACCGGTGTGTATGGCAACCGCGAACACGGCGAAGCGCATCTGACAGCAGGCGCGAAAAAAGTCCTGTTTTCTCATCCCGGCAGTCACGACCTCGACGCGACCGTCGTGTTTGGCGTCAACCAGCATGAGCTGCAAGCCGAACACCGCATTGTTTCCAACGCCTCCTGCACCACCAACTGCATTATTCCGGTCATCAAACTGTTAGACGATGCGTATGGCATTGAATCCGGCACCGTAACCACGATTCACTCCGCCATGCACGATCAGCAGGTTATCGACGCCTATCACCCGGATTTACGACGCACTCGCGCGGCGAGCCAGTCAATCATCCCGGTGGACACGAAACTGGCTGCAGGGATCACCCGAATTTTCCCGCAGTTTAATGACCGTTTCGAAGCGATTGCCGTGCGTGTTCCGACGATAAACGTCACCGCAATCGACCTCAGCGTGACGGTGAAAAAACCGGTAAAAGCCTGTGAAGTCAACCTGTTGCTGCAAAAAGCGGCACAGGGAGCATTTCATGGTATAGTTGACTATACGGAATTACCGTTGGTCTCAGTAGATTTTAACCACGACCCGCACAGCGCCATCGTGGATGGCACGCAGACGCGAGTCAGTGGTGCGCACCTTATCAAGACGCTGGTCTGGTGTGATAACGAATGGGGCTTTGCTAACCGAATGCTCGACACCACGTTAGCCATGGCCGCAAAAGGTTTCAGGTAGAGCGCACCTTGCGCTTGCAAAACTTTAAGAATCAACGAGAGGATTCACCATGTCTGTAATTAAGATGACCGATCTGGATCTGGCAGGTAAACGCGTTTTCATCCGTGCCGATCTGAACGTACCGGTTAAAGATGGCAAAGTGACCAGCGACGCGCGTATCCGTGCATCTCTGCCAACCATTGAACTGGCTCTGAAGCAGGGCGCTAAAGTGATGGTCACCTCCCACCTGGGCCGTCCAACTGAAGGCGAGTACAACGAAGAGTTCTCTCTGCTGCCGGTTGTTAATTACCTGAAAGACAAACTGTCCAACCCGGTTCGCCTGGTGAAAGATTACCTGGACGGCGTAGACGTTGCCGAAGGTGAGCTGGTTGTTCTGGAAAACGTTCGCTTCAACAAAGGCGAAAAGAAAGACGACGAAACCCTGTCCAAAAAATACGCTGCACTGTGCGACGTATTCGTGATGGATGCATTCGGTACTGCGCACCGTGCGCAGGCATCTACCCACGGTATCGGTAAATTCGCAGACGTCGCGTGTGCGGGTCCTCTGCTGGCTGACGAACTGGAAGCACTGGGTAAAGCACTGAAAGAACCTGCTCGCCCAATGGTCGCTATCGTTGGTGGTTCTAAAGTGTCTACCAAACTGACCGTTCTGGATTCCCTGTCTAAAATCGCTGACCAGCTGATCGTGGGCGGTGGTATCGCGAACACCTTCGTTGCCGCTCAGGGCCACAACGTGGGTAAATCCCTGTACGAAGCAGACCTGGTTGACGAAGCCAAACGCCTGCTGGGTACCTGTGATATCCCGGTTCCAACTGACGTTCGCGTGGCGACTGAGTTCTCCGAAACCGCAACCGCGACCCTGAAATCAGTAAACGACATCAAAGACGAAGAGCAGATTCTGGACCTGGGCGACGTTTCTGCACAGAAACTGGCTGAAATCCTCAAAAACGCAAAAACTATCCTGTGGAACGGTCCTGTTGGCGTGTTCGAATTCCCGAACTTCCGCAAAGGGACTGAAATCGTGGCTAACGCAATCGCAGACAGCGAAGCGTTCTCTATCGCAGGCGGTGGTGACACCCTGGCAGCAATCGACCTGTTCGGTATCGCTGACAAGATCTCCTACATCTCCACTGGTGGCGGCGCATTCCTCGAATTCGTGGAAGGCAAAGTACTGCCAGCAGTAGCAATGCTCGAAGAGCGCGCTAAGAAGTAAGCCATTCAAGGGCAGGGAAACCTGCCCAATTTTCAGCGCGCTTTTAAGAGCTCGCACCTTTTCTAACGGCCGAAGATACAGGACTAAGCAACATGTCTAAAATTTTTGATTTCGTAAAACCTGGCGTTATCACTGGTGATGACGTACAGAAAGTGTTCCAGGTAGCTAAAGAAAACAACTTCGCTCTGCCAGCAGTTAACTGCGTAGGTACCGACTCCATCAACGCCGTACTGGAAACCGCTGCAAAAGTTAAAGCACCGGTTATCGTTCAGTTCTCTAACGGCGGCGCTGCGTTCATCGCAGGTAAAGGCGTGAAAACTGACATTCCTCAGGGTGCTGCTATCCTGGGTGCTATCTCTGGTGCGCACCACGTTCACCAGATGGCTGAACACTACGGTGTTCCAGTTATCCTGCACACTGACCACTGCGCGAAGAAACTGCTGCCGTGGATCGACGGTCTGCTGGACGCGGGTGAAAAACACTTCGCGGCAACCGGTAAGCCACTGTTCTCTTCTCACATGATTGACCTGTCCGAAGAGTCTCTGGAAGAAAACATCGAGATCTGCTCTAAGTACCTGGCACGCATGGCCAAAATGGGCATGACCCTGGAAATCGAACTGGGCTGCACCGGTGGTGAAGAAGACGGCGTGGACAACAGCCACATGGACGCTTCTGCCCTGTACACCCAGCCAGAAGACGTTGATTACGCTTACACCGAGCTGAGCAAAATCAGCCCGCGCTTCACCATTGCAGCGTCCTTCGGTAACGTGCACGGCGTTTATAAGCCAGGTAACGTGGTTCTGACCCCGACCATCCTGCGTGATTCTCAGGAATACGTGTCTAAGAAACACAACCTGCCGCACAACAGCCTGAACTTCGTCTTCCACGGCGGTTCCGGTTCTTCTGCTCAGGAAATCAAAGACTCCGTAAGCTACGGCGTAGTGAAAATGAACATCGATACCGACACCCAGTGGGCAACCTGGGACGGTATCCTGCAGTACTACAAAGCGAACGAAGCTTACCTGCAGGGCCAGCTGGGCAACCCGAAAGGCGAAGACCAGCCGAACAAGAAATACTACGATCCACGCGTATGGCTGCGCGCTGCTCAGACGTCCATGGTGACCCGTCTGGAGCAGGCTTTCAAAGAACTGAACGCAATCGACGTTCTGTAATTTGAGCTGCTGACAGCATCAGAAGGCCCGCAAATGCGGGCCTTTTTTTATGCTTTTTCAATACCCTGTCAGACCTGTTTTTGTGATCTGTTTGGCAAAGCCGGTGCTTTTTGTTTACCCTTTACTGACCTGCCTGTCTCCATGGGGGATGGATTTTGTGTTTTGGTTTAACAAAAGGAAGAATAAATGGAACAACTCGATGTTGTAGACAGCATCAATAACGCCGGTAACTGGCTGGTGCGCAACCAGGCCCTGCTGCTGAGCTATGCCGTGAACATTGTCGCGGCGATTGCCATCATCATCGTCGGGATGATCGTGGCGCGTATCGTGTCGAACGCCGTCAACCGTGTGATGGTCGCACGACACATTGACGCCACGGTGGCTGACTTCCTCTCCGCACTGGTGCGCTACGGCATTATCGCCTTCACGCTGATTGCCGCGCTGGGCCGTGTTGGGGTGCAAACCGCCTCCGTGATTGCCGTTCTCGGTGCCGCCGGTCTGGCCATTGGTCTGGCACTGCAGGGCTCGCTTTCAAACCTGGCGGCGGGCGTACTGCTGGTGACTTTCCGTCCGTTCCGTTCCGGTGAATATGTTGACCTTGGCGGCATCGCCGGTACCGTGTTGCAGGTACAGATTTTCTCTACCACCCTGCGTACCGTTGATGGTCGCATTGTGGTAGTCCCGAACGGGAAAATCATTGCGGGCAATATCATTAACTTCTCCCGCGAGCCGGTGCGTCGTAACGAGCTCATCATCAGCGTGGCGTATGATTCCGATATCGATCAGGTGAAGTCGCTGATCGCAAATATCATCGCCTCTGACGACCGCATTCTGAAGGACCGCGAGCAGACGGTTCGCCTGAACGAACTGGGTGCTTCCTCTATTAACTTCGTGGTGCGTATCTGGAGCAAAAGCAGCGATCTGCAAAACGTTTACTGGGATGTGCTGGAGCGAATCAAGCGCGATTTCGACGCCAACGGCATCAGCTTCCCTTACCCGCAGATGGACGTAAACGTCAAAAAAGTCAAAGAAGCAGAATAACGTCACCCGTAGGCCCGGTAAGCGCTCGCGCCACCGGGCTTTACTTTCATAAGCTCCGCTAATACCCAATTAATATTATCCATTTCCTCTAATGTCGTTCCCGCAGTATAGTCTGCCTCCAGGACAACTCTGCGAGAATTACGTCATGTTATCTTATTATTTTCAGGGGCTTGCATTAGGCGCGGCCATGATCCTTCCCCTTGGCCCACAAAATGCGTTCGTGATGAACCAGGGCATTCGCCGCCAGTACCATCTGATGATTGCTCTGCTGTGCGCGGTGAGCGATCTGCTGCTGATTTGTGCCGGGATTTTTGGCGGCAGCGCCCTGTTGATGCAGTCGCCGTGGCTGCTGGCGCTGGTTACCTGGGGCGGCGTAGCATTTCTGCTGTGGTACGGATTTGGTGCCCTGAAAACGGCCATGAGCAGCAATCTTGAGCTGGCTAGCGCCGAAGTGATGAAGCAGGGGCGCTGGAAGATTATCGTTACCATGCTCGCCGTGACGTGGCTAAACCCGCACGTCTACCTTGATACCTTTGTGGTGCTGGGCAGCCTGGGCGGACAGCTGGACGTTGAGCCGAAACGCTGGTTTGCCCTCGGCACGGTCAGCGCCTCTTTCCTCTGGTTCTTCGGTCTCGCCATTCTGGCGGCATGGCTGGCTCCTCGTCTGCGTACGGCCAAAGCCCAGCGCATCATTAATACCCTGGTCGGCCTGGTGATGTGGTTTATTGCCTTTCAGCTGGCAAAAGAGGGGATTCATCATGTCCAGGAATTGTTCAACTAATCCTTGTCTTATGGACAACTGAACAAGACCCGCTAAGCTTGCTGGCATGAGCCCTGTTGTTAGGGCACTCTTCGCAACATGGAGGAATGACAGTGAAGTTTAAAGTGATGGCCCTCGCGGCATTAGTAAGTTTCGGTGCGGTGTCGGCGCAGGCAAGTGAACTGCCGGATGGCCCGCACATCGTCACGTCAGGCACCGCAAGCGTGGACGCGGTACCGGATGTTGCAACCCTGGCAATTGAAGTGAATGTGGCGGCGAAAGATGCCGCTTCCGCCAAAAAACAGGCAGACGATCGTGTTGCGCAATATCTCTCTTTCCTGGAACAGAACGGTGTTGCTAAAAAAGACATCAGCTCTGCGAACCTGCGTACCCAGCCCGATTACGACTACCAGAACGGCAAAAGTATCCTGAAAGGCTATCGCGCCGTGCGCACTGTGGAAGTGACCGTGCGTCAGCTGGACAAGCTGAACTCTCTGCTGGACGGCGCGTTGAAGGCCGGACTGAACGAAATCCGTTCCGTCTCACTGGGCGTTGCGCAACCGGAGAAATACAAAGACGAAGCGCGTAAAGCGGCGATTGATGATGCCATTCATCAGGCGGAACAGCTGGCGTCTGGCTTCAAGAGCAAGCTTGGCCCGGTATACAGCGTGCGTTACCACGTCTCTAACTACCAGCCAAGCCCGATGGTTCGGATGATGAAGGCGGACGCCGCGCCGGTTTCTGCTCAGGAAACCTACGAGCAGCCAACGATTCAGTTCGACGATCAGGTTGATGTGGTGTTCCAGCTGGAACCCGTTGCAGCACAGCCGAAACCTGCACAATAATCAATAGGCCGGGTAAGGCGTAGCAACCACCCGGCTTTTCATTTTAATCCTGTCTCAACACCTTATGTCCAAACGCCAGCAGCGCATCAGTCACGTTGCGCATCATGCGGCTTTCTGGCGCAAAACGGTGCCAGTACAGCATCCGGCGCTGATACAGGCCCGGCGTCAGGTCAATCAGCTCACCGCTTTTCAACTCTTTCTCAATCTGTAAATGCGGGATCATGCAGCAGGTGGTGCCCTGACGCGCCAGCTGCACAAAGGCTTCGGACGAGTTAACGATATGACACGGCACGCTGCCCGGCGGCAGGTCGAAGTTTTGCTGCAAAAACGCCTGGTGCATATCGTCCAGATGGTCGAACGCCACGGCAGGCGCCTTCAGCAGCGCGGCGCGGGTGACGCCATTCGGGAAGTAGCGCTCCGCAAAGGCTTTTGAACCGACAAACAGGTAGTCGAGCGCGCCTAGCTGATCGACAAGACAGCTTGGCAGGGCCTGAGGCTGGATACTGACCGCCCCAACCACTTCGCCGCGACGCAGGCGTTCCTGGGTGCGGGTTTCATCTTCGACCTGAAGATTCAGGCGGATAGGGGAGTCGGCCAGCACCGGCGCAAGGGCCGGCAGCAGCCAGGTCGCCAGACTATCGGCGTTCACCGCCAGCGAGAGCAGCAGCGGCGTGGAACCCGTTTGTTCGTCACCCAGCCACTCGTCTTCCAGCAGTTCAACCTGACGCAGCAGGGCGAGAAGCTTTTGCCCTTGCTCCGTTGGGCGCGGCGGTACGGTACGCACCAGCAGCGGCTGCCCGAACATGTTTTCAAGCTGTTTGATACGCTGTGATACGGCGGACTGGGTGATGCACAGCTTTTGCGCTGCGCGCTCAAAGCCGCGTTCACGAATAACTGCATCAAGTGCCTGTAGTGTTCTGTAGTCCGGACGTTTCATTGCTCTGGCTGGCTCCTAAATTTTGCTTAATCTGCACTATGACACAATTTTCCCTTCCTGGCAGACGAAATCCATTCGACGTGTTCTATAATGCGCCCTGAGTTTTCACACCACAGGCAAAACGATCATGACGCAGGATGAACTGAAAAAAGCAGTAGGATGGGCCGCTCTCCAGTACGTACAGCCAGGGACCATTGTCGGTGTTGGTACGGGGTCAACGGCGGCGCACTTTATCGATGCACTGGGCACGATGAAGGGGCAGATCGAGGGCGCGGTTTCCAGCTCCGATGCGTCCACGGAAAAGCTGAAAAGCCTCGGCATTACCGTTTTCGATCTCAACGAAGTGGATCGTCTGGGCATTTACGTTGATGGCGCGGATGAAATCAACGGCCATATGCAGATGATCAAAGGCGGCGGCGCGGCGCTGACCCGTGAAAAGATCATCGCCTCCGTGGCGGACAAGTTCATCTGCATCGCGGATGCCTCCAAGCAGGTCGACATTCTGGGTAATTTCCCGCTGCCGGTTGAAGTGATCCCGATGGCGCGCAGTGCGGTTGCCCGTCAGCTGGTGAAGCTGGGCGGCCGTCCGGAATACCGTCAGGGCGTGGTCACCGACAACGGTAACGTCATCCTCGATGTTCACGGTCTGGAGATTCTCGACGCGATTGCGCTGGAAAACGCCATCAACGGCATTCCAGGCGTCGTCACCGTAGGGTTGTTTGCCAACCGCGGCGCGGATGTAGCGCTGATCGGTACGGCTGACGGTGTGAAAACCATCGTAAAATGATCTGACGGGGGGAGTGCTCCCCCCGCTAAAAAATTTTTGAAAAGCTAAATTTGGTGACTTGTGTCACGCTTTTCCGCCTCTTTTGCCGATCCTGCCACGTTTGTAAATTTCCTCAGCATTTTACTCTGTCATTTTGCCCTGTATGACTTTTCTTCAGAGTGCCGACGCAAACGTTCATATTGCTGCAATAGTTTTTTTTGATATGTTGGCTACAGCGGATTTCAATCCAGCACAACATCAGTTCAGATAAAAACAGGGTCGGGAAATGGCAAAGGTATCACTGGAGAAAGACAAGATTAAATTCCTGCTGGTCGAGGGCGTGCATCAGAAAGCGCTTGATAGCCTTCGTGCGGCGGGTTACACCAACATCGATTTTCATAAAGGCGCGCTGGACACGGAAGAGCTGAAAGCCGCCATCCGTGATGCCCACTTCATTGGCCTGCGATCCCGTACCCATCTGACTGAAGACGTGATTGCCGCGGCAGAAAAGCTGGTTGCTATTGGCTGTTTCTGCATCGGCACCAACCAGGTCGACCTGAACGCTGCCGCAAAACGCGGTATCCCGGTCTTTAACGCCCCGTTCTCTAACACCCGTTCCGTGGCGGAGCTGGTGATTGGCGAGCTGCTGCTGCTGCTGCGCGGTATCCCGGAAGCTAACGCCAAAGCGCACCGTGGCGTGTGGAACAAACTGGCCGCGGGCTCATACGAAGCCCGTGGTAAAAAGCTGGGTATCATCGGCTACGGCCACATCGGTACCCAACTGGGGATTCTGGCGGAATCGCTGGGGATGCACGTCTACTTCTACGATATCGAAAGCAAGCTGCCGCTGGGTAACGCGACGCAGGTACAGCATCTTTCTGACCTGCTGAACATGAGCGACGTGGTCAGTCTGCACGTGCCGGAAAACGCCTCCACCAAAAACATGATGGGCGCGGAAGAGCTGGCGCTGATGAAGCCGGGATCTCTGCTGATCAACGCCGCGCGTGGTACGGTGGTCGATATCCCTGCGCTGTGCGATGCGTTGAAGCGTAAGCATCTGGCGGGGGCGGCCATCGACGTGTTCCCGACGGAACCGGCCACCAACAGCGATCCGTTTAACTCTCCGCTGTGCGAATTCGACAACGTGATCCTGACGCCGCACATCGGCGGTTCTACTCAGGAAGCGCAGGAGAATATCGGTCTGGAAGTGGCGGGTAAGCTGAGCAAATATTCCGACAACGGTTCAACGCTTTCTGCGGTGAACTTCCCGGAAGTGTCTCTGCCGCTGCACGGCGGTCGTCGTCTGCTGCACATCCACGAAAATCGTCCTGGCGTGCTGACCGCCATCAACCAGATTTTTGCCGAGCAGAGCGTTAACATTGCCGCCCAGTATCTGCAAACCAACTCGCAGATGGGTTATGTGGTTATCGATATTGAAGCCGATGAAGATGTTGCTGAGAAAGCGCTGCAGAGCATGAAGGCCATTCCGGGGACGATTCGCGCGCGCCTGCTGTACTGATGGTGCGGTCTGTGGTGTCGGGTGGCGGCTACGCCTTACCCGACCTACGTTGAGCTTTTGTAGGCCGGGTAAGCGTAAGCGCCACCCGGCTTTATGCTACCAAAGCCACGTTTTACCTGGCGTTACCACCGCCGGCAGCGGCACATCCCATTTCTCCACCGGCAACGCCTCCACGCACTGACAATCATGCGCGTAGCCTACCGGCTGCAGCCTGTACTGCTGCCAGTTTTGCAGCGTTCGGTCATAGAACCCCCCGCCCATGCCTAATCGCTGGCCCTGCTCATCAAACGCCACCAGCGGCGTAATCAGCACGTCCAGCTCGGACAGCGGGAGTACGTCGCGAACGTCAAGTTTGGGTTCGGTAATTTTCAGACGATTCACCACCAGCTCGCTGTGCGGATGGTAGTGCAGAAACAGCAGATTGCCCCGGCTGAACGGATGCAGTACCGGCAGGTAAACTTTTTTCCCGGCGCGCCAGAGCTGGTCGATAAGCGGCTGGGTGTCCAGCTCGCCGTCAAACGAGAGAAACAGCGCGACGGTGTTTGCCATCACCACGGGCGGATAGGCCATCATGCGGGCAGCGGCCTGCTGCGCAAAGTGTGCTTGTTGTTCGGACGTCAGGGCGCGACGACGCTGGCGAATGAGCTGACGGATGTCCTGGCGTGAAGCAGAAACTTCAGGGAATTGAGTCATGGTAGTCGGTAGAAGAAGAGAGAGGGAATCTCCGAGATGCCGCCGCAGGCTGTAACCCTTGAACCCTTGGTTCAAGGTGAATGTGTCGTCATAGTTTTAAGGCTTCTCGGACGAACCGAGCATGCTCACCAACCATGGAGCGCCACATTCTTGTGGTATGAAATATCGGCTCAGGGGACTGGCCCGCTTGCAAACATCTCAGAGAAATTTTGTCTTCACAGTTACTCTACCATAGTCAACTGCGAAGTGTTATTCAAACTTTGGTCCCGGTCTTTCGGGATTGCGACCTTGATCAAGCAACGCCTGTTCAATGGTCTGCTGGAGCATTTTAATGCGCTGCTCCATGCTAGCCGCGTAATCGCGGGTCTTCGCTTTTTCCTGAGTCAGTTCATAGCTGATGTTCAACGCGGCGATGAAAACCAGCTGCTCAGTATTTGTGACTCTAGTGCGTTCTTTTAGATCTTGCAACCGCTGATTCAAATCGTCCGCAGCCTGATTCAAAGCATCCCTTTGTTCAGGTGGACAATTCACTCGCAGTGAACGGCCAAAAATCTGGAGATCGACGGGTTGTGCAGACATGCCACCTTCCTGCTGATTGACTGCGCTGCCTTCGCTTACTGCCCCGGGGGCTGCGAAGGGGCGACACTATAGCTACCCTGATGTGAAGATACAAGCCCTTTTCTGGTATCACCAGGGTCCAAAGTGGTAGCATATCATGAATATCCTCCCTTTGATGACGAATGCGTATGTCTATACAGAACGAAATGCCTGGTTACAAGGATTTAAACCAGTTACTGAACCAGCAGGGCGTCGGTCTTACCCCTGCCGAAATGCACGGTCTGATCAGCGGCATACTGTGCGGCGGAAACAGCGACAGCTCATGGCAGCCGCTGATCCACGACCTCACCAACGAAGGGCTGGCGTTTGGCCACGAACTGGCGGAAGCGCTGCGAAAAATGCACGCGGCAACCAGCGATTCGCTGGAAGACGATGGCTTCCTTTTTCAGCTTTATCTGCCTGAAGGCGACGATGTCAGCGTCTTCGATCGCGCCGATGCGCTCGCGGGGTGGGTAAACCACTATCTGCTTGGCCTGGGCGTCACCCAGCCTAAGCTTGATAAAGTCACCGGCGAAGCGGGTGAAGCGATTGACGATCTGCGCAACATCGCCCAGCTTGGCTACGATGAAGAGGAAGATCAGGAAGAGCTGGAAATGTCTCTCGAAGAGATCATCGAGTACGTGCGCGTGGCGGCGCTGCTGTGCCACGACAACTTTACGCGCTCGCAGCCGACCGCGCCGGAAGTTCGCAAGCCAACCTTACATTAAGAAAAATAACGCACAGGAGGGTGTCATGGTTATCTCGCAACAAGAGTATTTGCGCCGTCGTCAGGCGCTGCTGGCAAACATGCAGCCGGGAAGCGCGGCGCTGATTTTTGCCGCGCCGGAAGTGACGCGCAGCGCCGACAGCGAATACCCCTATCGCCAGAGCAGCGATTTCTGGTACTTCACCGGCTTCAACGAGCCGGAAGCGGTGCTGGTGCTGATTAAGAGCAATGACACCCACAACCACAGCGTGATTTTCAACCGCGTACGAGACTTAACCGCTGAGATCTGGTTTGGCCGCCGCTTAGGGCAAGAGGCCGCCCCGGAAAAGCTGGGCGTTGACCGCGCGCTGGCGTTTAGCGAAATCAACCAGCAGCTCTATCAGTTGCTTAATGGCCTCGACGTGCTCTACCACGCGCAGGGCGAATACGCCTACGCCGATGAGATTGTTTTCAACGCGCTGGAAAAACTGCGTAAAGGCTCGCGGCAGAACCTGTCCGCGCCCGCCACCCTCACGGACTGGCGTCCGGTGGTGCACGAGATGCGTCTGTTCAAATCTGAAGAAGAGCTGAACGTGCTGCGCCGTGCGGGCGAAATCAGCGCCCTGGCGCACACCCGCGCGATGGAAAAATGTCGTCCCGGAATGTTTGAATACCAGCTGGAAGGCGAAATTCACCACGAATTTAACCGCCACGGCGCGCGTTATCCCTCCTACAACACCATCGTTGGCGGCGGGGAAAACGGCTGCATTCTGCACTACACCGAAAACGAAAGCGCGCTGCGCGACGGCGATCTGGTGCTGATTGACGCCGGTTGCGAATATCAGGGCTACGCGGGCGACATCACGCGTACCTTCCCGGTGAACGGCAAGTTTTCGCCAGCGCAGCGGGCGATTTATGACATCGTTCTCGAATCACTCGAGACGGCGCTGACGCTGTATCGCCCGGGCACCTCCATTCAGGAGGTGACCGGTGAGGTGGTGCGCATCATGATTACCGGGCTGGTTAAGCTTGGGATCCTCAAAGGGGATGTCGACAACCTGATTACCGAGAATGCTCACCGCCCGTACTTTATGCACGGCCTGAGCCACTGGCTGGGGCTGGACGTGCACGACGTGGGCGCGTACGGCCCTGAACGTTCGCGCGTGCTTGAACCGGGCATGGTGCTGACCGTCGAGCCGGGCCTGTACATCGCGCCGGATGCCGACGTGCCAGAGGAATACCGCGGAATTGGCATTCGTATTGAAGACGATATCGTCATCACCGAAAACGGCAACGAAAACCTGACCGCGAGCGTGGTGAAAAAAGCGGACGATATCGAGGCGCTGATGGCAGCGGCGCGCGTATGAGCGTGATTATCGTTGGCGGCGGCATGACCGGCGCCACGCTGGCGTTAGCCATCTCGCATTTGACGAAGGGGCAGCTTCCGGTGCATCTGGTTGAAGCCGTCGCGCCGCAGGCGAAGAATCACCCTGGGTTTGATTCCCGCGCCATTGCTCTGGCGCAGGGCACCTGCCAGCAGCTATCCCGCATTGGCATCTGGCAGGCCATCGCCGACTGCGCTACCGCCATTAATACCGTGCACGTGAGCGATCGCGGTCATGCCGGGTTTGTGACGCTGGATGCCCATGATTACCGTATTGACGCGCTGGGTCAGGTCGTTGAACTGCACGATATTGGCCTGCGCCTGTTCCGCCTGTTGCAGGACGCGCCGGGCGTCACGCTGCACTGCCCGGCACGCGTTGCCAGCTTCACCCGCAGTGAAGACGCGGTCAGCGTAACGCTGGACAATGGCACCGTGCTTGACGGACAGCTTCTGGTGGCGGCTGACGGGTCGCGCTCGGCGCTCGGCACCCAGTGCGGCGTAGCGTGGCGGCAGCAGCCTTACGGGCAGGTCGCGGTCATCGCGAACGTCTCGACCGCAGCAGAACACAACGGCCGGGCGTTTGAGCGCTTCACCCAGCACGGCCCGCTGGCGATGCTGCCGATGACGGGCGGGCGCTGCTCGCTGGTCTGGTGCCACCCTCAGGAAAAGGCCGAAGAGGTTAAATCCTGGTCCGACGAACGTTTTTGTACCGAGCTGCAGAAAGCCTTTGGCTGGCGGCTGGGGCGTATTACCCATGCCGGGAAACGTGCGGTCTATCCACTGTCGTTAACCACGGCATCACAGTCTGTTTCTCACCGCGTGGCGCTGGTCGGCAACGCGGCGCAAACCCTCCACCCCATCGCCGGTCAGGGCTTTAACCTTGGCCTGCGGGATGTGATGAGCCTGGCCGAAACGCTTTCGCAGGCGTGGAGCGAACAAAAAGACTGTGGCGCTTACCCGGTGCTAAGCCATTACCAGACGCGACGTCAGGCCGATAAAGAGGCGACAATTGGCGTCACCGACGGCTTAGTCCATCTCTTTGCCAATCGCTGGGCGCCGCTGGTTGTTGGTCGCAACCTCGGGCTGATGGCGATGGAACTGTTCATTCCGGCACGTGACGTGCTGGCGCAGCGGACCCTGGGTTGGGTCGCGCGTTAAGGAGTTATCACTGTGCAAAATGTTGATGTTGCCATCGTTGGCGGCGGAATGGTTGGGCTGGCGCTGGCCTGTGGATTACAGGGCAGCGGCCTGCGCGTGGCCGTGCTGGAGCAAAAGCAGCCCCAGCCTGTCGCATCAGATGCTCCGCCGGAACTCCGCGTGTCGGCGATTAATGCGGCCAGCGAAAAGCTTTTGACGCGTCTCGGCGTCTGGTCAGATATCGTCGCCCAGCGCGCCAGCTGCTATCACGGCATGGAAGTGTGGGACAAAGACAGCTTTGGCCATATTGCCTTTGATGATGAAAGCATGGGCTATAGCCATCTGGGGCATATCATAGAGAATGCGGTGATCCACCACGCGCTGTGGCAGAAAGCAGAGCAGTGCAGCGACGTGACGCTGGTTGCGCCTGCGCAGATCCAGCAGGTGGCATGGGGCGAAAACGAGGCGTTTATCACCCTGCAAAGCGGCGACATGCTGACCGCGCGTCTGGTGGTCGGTGCCGACGGCGCTAACTCCTGGCTGCGCAACAAGGCTGATATCCCGCTAACGTACTGGGATTACCGCCATCATGCGATGGTGGCAACGATCCGTACTGAAGAGCCGCACGGGGGCGTTGCGCGGCAGATTTTCCACAACGACGGCATACTGGCGTTCCTGCCGCTTGCCGATCCGCACCTGTGCTCGATAGTCTGGTCCCTGGTGCCGGAGAAAGCGCAGCAGATGCAGGATGCGACGCCGGAGGCCTTTAACCAGGCGCTGTGCGTGGCGTTTGATAATCGCCTTGGCCTGTGCGCGCTTGAAAGCGAGCGGCTGGTTTTCCCGTTAACCGGCCGCTACGCGCGTCAATTTGCCGCGCACCGTCTGGCACTGGTGGGGGATGCGGCCCATACCATTCATCCGCTGGCCGGGCAGGGCGTTAACCTCGGCTTTATGGACGCGGCGGAACTGGTGGAAGAACTGCGTCGCCTGCACCGTGAAGGTAAAGATATCGGCCAGCATCTGTATCTGCGTCGCTACGAGCGCAGCCGCAAGCACAGTGCGGCGATGATGCTGGCAGGAATGCAGGGCTTCCGCGAGCTGTTTGCCGGGGCAAATCCGGCGAAAAAACTGCTGCGCGATATCGGCCTCAAGCTGGCCGACACCCTTCCCGGCGTCAAACCTCAACTTCTTCGTCAGGCAATGGGTCTTAACGATCTTCCCGACTGGTTACGCTAACCTCGATCCCCGTCACACTTTATTTTCCCGGCCTCTGCGTCGGGGAAATCCCCTCGTTTGAAATATTCTAATTCCACGCCATTTTTCGCATTAGTTATTCTCATGTCGTGATTTTCACGTGACGGAAATTCGGCCCGTTTTTCCGCACGAAATATCACCATGTGCTAAATCCTGTTAGATCATTGTTAATTTTGTGCGGGGTTAATCGCATTTTTCCAGTGAATAACTCTGTAGGCTTTTCAGCGTTTTTTGGTCATAAGCTAATGTGATGACCCGTTTTACCTTATGGTTAACCGCCGGTTTCGGTGGTAAGTTCAGGTAAAAGAGAACGTTTGCGTCGGCATTCGGGAACGAGGCCGATACCGGGTTTCACGGTGAATTTTTCAACGAGGACAAGATGGCTCAACAGACTCCTTTGTACGAACAACACGTGTTATGCGGCGCCCGCATGGTGGACTTCCATGGCTGGATGATGCCGCTGCACTACGGCTCGCAGATAGATGAGCACCACGCGGTGCGCACCGATGCCGGTATGTTCGACGTGTCCCACATGACGATTGTTGATCTGCGCGGTAGCCGCACCCGGGAGTTTTTGCGTTATCTGCTGGCAAACGACGTCGCCAAACTGAAGACGCCGGGTAAAGCGCTCTATACCGGCATGCTGAATGCCTCGGGCGGCGTGATTGACGACCTTATCGTCTACTACTTCGCTGAAGATTTCTTCCGCCTCGTTGTAAACTCCGCCACCCGCGAAAAAGACCTCTCCTGGATCACCCAACACGCCGAACCTTATGCCGTCGACATCACCGTCCGTGACGATCTGTCGCTGATCGCCGTGCAGGGACCAAACGCGCAGGCAAAAGCCGCCTCTCTCTTTAACGACGAGCAGCGCACCGCCACCGAAGGCATGAAGCCGTTCTTCGGCGTGCAGGCGGGGGATCTGTTTATCGCCACCACCGGCTACACCGGTGAAGCGGGCTACGAAATTGCGATGCCGAACGAGAAAGCTGCCGATTTCTGGCGTGCCCTGGTAGAGGCGGGCGTGAAGCCTGCGGGTCTGGGCGCGCGCGATACGCTGCGTCTGGAAGCGGGCATGAACCTCTACGGTCAGGAAATGGATGAAGGCGTCTCTCCGCTGGCGGCCAACATGGGCTGGACCATCGCGTGGGAACCGGCTGACCGTGACTTTATTGGCCGTGAAGCGCTGGAGATGCAGCGCGAGAAGGGCACCGAACAGCTGGTGGGACTGGTGATGAAGGAAAAAGGCGTGCTGCGCGGCGAGCTGCCGGTGCGCTTTACCGATGCTGACGGCAATCATCGCGAAGGCGTGATCACCAGCGGTACCTTCTCCCCGACGCTGGGCTACAGTATTGCACTGGCTCGCGTGCCGGCAGGCATTGGCGAAACGGCGGTAGTGCAAATCCGCAACCGCGAAATGCCGGTCCACGTGACCAAACCGATTTTTGTTCGCGCCGGTAAGCCGGTCGCCTAATCATTTTTATCAGGAGAACTTCAATGAGCAATGTGCCAGCAGAACTGAAATACAGCAAAGAACACGAGTGGCTGCGCAAAGAGGCGGACGGCACTTACACCGTCGGGATCACCGAGCACGCGCAGGAGCTGCTGGGCGACATGGTGTTTGTTGACCTGCCTGACGTGGGCACGACCGTTAGCGCGGGCGACGACTGCGCCGTGGCGGAGTCCGTAAAAGCGGCGTCTGACATCTACGCACCGGTAAGCGGCGAGATTGTTGCGGTCAACGATGCGCTGAGCGATTCGCCAGAGCTGGTCAACAGCGAGCCTTATGAAGGCGGCTGGATCTTCAAGATCAAAGCCAGCGACGAATCGCAAGTTGCCGCGCTGCTGGATGCAACCGCGTACGAAGCACTGTTAGAAGACGAGTAAGCCATTATCCCTCTCCCCTTTGGGGAGAGGGTAGGGCGAGGGGAACAGACGACACCCTCACCCCAGCCCTCTCCTTAAGGAAGAGGGAGAAAACACATTCACTGCACGTATCAGGAACCATCGCTCATGACACAGACTTTAAGCCAGCTTGAAAACCGTGGCGCCTTCATTGAACGTCACATTGGGCCGGATGCTCAGCAACAGCAGGAGATGCTGAAGACGGTTGGCGCGGATTCATTAGACGCACTGATCGGCCAGATTGTGCCAAAAGACATCCAGCTTGCCACGCCGCCTCAGGTAGGGGAAGCCACCACGGAGTTCGCCGCGCTGGCGGAGCTGAAGGCTATTGCAGGCCTCAACAAGCGCTATAAGTCTTACATTGGCATGGGCTACACCAACGTGCAGTTACCGCCGGTTATCCTGCGCAACATGCTGGAAAACCCGGGCTGGTACACCGCTTACACCCCTTATCAGCCAGAAGTCTCCCAGGGGCGTCTGGAAGCGCTGCTGAACTTCCAGCAGGTGACGCTGGATCTGACCGGTATGGATATCGCTTCCGCCTCACTGCTGGATGAAGCGACCGCCGCTGCCGAAGCGATGGCGATGGCAAAACGCGTGAGCAAGCTGAAAAATGCTAACCGCTTCTTCGTGGCGGCGGACGTGCATCCGCAGACGCTGGACGTGGTGCGCACCCGTGCAGAAACCTTCGGCTTTGAGGTGATCGTCGACGACGCCGACAAAGTGCTGGATCACCAGGACGTCTTCGGCGTGCTGCTGCAGCAGGTGGGTACCACCGGCGAAGTTCACGACTACGGCGCGCTGATTGCCGAGCTGAAATCCCGCAAAGTGGTTGTCAGCGTTGCCGCCGATTTTATGGCGCTGGTGCTGCTGACGGCGCCGGGCAAACAGGGCGCGGATATTGTATTCGGCTCCGCGCAGCGCTTCGGCGTGCCGATGGGCTACGGCGGCCCGCACGCGGCGTTCTTCGGCGCGAAAGATGAATTCAAACGCTCCATGCCAGGCCGTATCATTGGCGTGTCAAAAGATGCTGCCGGTAATACCGCGTTGCGCATGGCGATGCAGACCCGCGAGCAGCATATCCGCCGCGAGAAAGCGAACTCCAACATCTGTACTTCCCAGGTACTGCTGGCAAACATCGCCAGCCTGTATGCGGTATTCCACGGCCCGGCTGGCCTGAAACGCATTGCCAGCCGCATTCACCGCCTGGCCGATATTCTGGCCTGCGGCCTGCAGCAGAAGGGCCTCAAGCTGCGCCACGCGCACTACTTCGACACCCTGTGCGTGGAAGTGGCAGACAAAGCCGCCGTGCTGGCGCGCGCGAATGCAGCAGAAATCAACCTGCGCAGCGACATCCACAACGCGGTCGGCATTACGCTGGATGAAAGCACCACTCGCGACGATATCCTGAGCCTGTTCAGCGTGTTGCTGGGCGACGCACACGGTCTGGACGTTGATACGCTCGACAAAGAGGTCGCGCTCGACAGCCGCTCCATTCAGGAAAGCATGCTGCGCAATGACGCGATCCTGACTCACCCGGTGTTCAATCGCTATCACAGCGAAACCGAGATGATGCGCTATATGCACTCTCTGGAGCGCAAGGATCTGGCGCTGAACCAGGCGATGATCCCGCTGGGCTCCTGCACCATGAAGCTGAACGCCGCGGCAGAGATGATCCCGATTACCTGGCCTGAGTTCTCCGAACTGCACCCGTTCTGCCCGCCAGAACAGGCGGAAGGCTATCACATGATGATCAACCAGCTTTCAGACTGGCTGGTGAAGCTGACCGGTTACGACGCGCTCTGCATGCAGCCGAACTCCGGCGCGCAGGGTGAATACGCGGGCCTGCTGGCGATCCGTCACTATCACGAAAGCCGTAACGAAGGCCACCGCGATATCTGCCTGATCCCAAGCTCCGCCCACGGCACCAACCCGGCCTCAGCCCAGATGGCGGGCATGGAAGTGGTGGTGGTCGCGTGCGATAAGAACGGCAACATCGATTTGGCCGACCTGCGTGCGAAAGCCGAGCAGGCGGGCGACAAGCTCTCCTGCATTATGGTGACCTACCCGTCCACCCACGGCGTGTACGAAGAGACCATCCGTGAAGTGTGCGAAGTGGTGCACCAGTTTGGCGGTCAGGTATACCTCGACGGCGCGAACATGAACGCTCAGGTGGGCATTACCTCTCCGGGCTTTATCGGCGCGGACGTGTCGCACCTGAACCTGCATAAAACCTTCTGCATTCCGCACGGCGGTGGCGGCCCAGGCATGGGACCAATCGGCGTGAAAGCGCACCTGGCACCGTTTGTGCCGGGGCACAGCGTGGTGCAGATTGAAGGCATGCTGACCCGTCAGGGCGCGGTCTCTGCGGCCCCGTTCGGCAGCGCATCAATTCTGCCAATCAGCTGGATGTACATCCGCATGATGGGCGCGGAAGGGCTGAAGCAGGCGAGCCAGGTGGCTATTCTGAACGCCAACTACATTGCGACTCGCCTGAAGTCCGCCTTCCCGGTGCTCTATACCGGCCGCGACGGTCGCGTGGCGCACGAGTGCATTCTGGATATTCGTCCGCTGAAAGAGCAGACCGGCATCAGCGAGCTGGATATCGCCAAGCGTCTGATCGACTACGGCTTCCACGCGCCAACCATGTCGTTCCCGGTTGCGGGGACGCTGATGGTGGAGCCGACCGAGTCTGAAAGCAAAGCCGAGCTGGACCGCTTTATCGACGCGATGTTGGCCATCCGCATGGAGATCGACCGCGTGCAGGACGGCGAATGGACACTGGAAGATAACCCGCTGGTCAACGCCCCGCATACCCAGCACGAGTTGGTGGCAGAGTGGAACCACGGTTACTCCCGCGAGCTGGCCGTCTTCCCGGCAGGCGTGGCAAACAAATACTGGCCGACCGTGAAGCGTCTTGATGACGTTTACGGCGACCGTAATCTGTTCTGCTCCTGCGTGCCGATGAGCGAATACCAGTAATTATTTGCCATACTGTAGGCCGGGTAAGCGTAAGCGCCACCCGGCTTTTTTTTATCTGGAGGTTGTGAATGGCAATTGCACTGGTCACCGGCGCGAGTCGGGGCATTGGGAAAGCCACCGCGCTGCAGCTGGCACGTGAAGGCTACACCGTGGCGGTGAACTATCACCACAACATTAAAGCCGCGACGGACGTTATCAATCAGATCGTTGAGGCCGGCGGTAAAGCGTTTGCCGTGCGTGCGGACATCAGCGACGAAGCTCAGGTGCTGGCGATGTTTGACAGCATCGATCGTGAAGGTGAGCCGCTTCGCGCGCTGGTCAATAATGCAGGCATTCTGTTTGAGCAATCCACCATCGAGAATCTGTCCGCAGAGCGCATTAACCGCGTGCTGGCGACCAACGTCACGGGCTACTTCCTCTGCTGTCGTGAAGCGGTGAAACGCATGTCCATCAAGCATGGCGGCAAGGGCGGGGCGATTGTGAATGTCTCTTCCGCCGCGTCTCGTCTGGGCGCGCCGGGTGAGTATGTCGATTACGCTGCTTCCAAAGGCGCGGTAGATTCGCTGACAACCGGGCTATCGCTGGAGGTGGCGGCGCAGGGCATTCGCGTGAACTGCGTGCGGCCTGGGCTGATTTATACCGATATCCATGCTTCCGGCGGAGAGCCGGGGCGAGTGGATCGTGTGAAATCGTTACTGCCGATGCAGCGCGGCGGCCAGCCGGAAGAGGTGGCGCAGGCGATTGTCTGGCTGCTGAGCGAGAAGGCGTCTTACGTGACGGGCAGTTTTATCGAGCTGGCTGGCGGGAAGTAAACCCCTCATCCTAACCCTCTCCCCAAAGGGGAGAGGGAACTGCGCCCGGCGTTAAAGTTTCTCGCCGTTGCTGGCAATCACGCCTTTATACCACTCGAAGCTCTTCTTACGGGAGCGCGACATGTCGCCCGTGCCGTCGTCGTGCTTGTTGACGTAGATAAAGCCGTAGCGCTTGCTGTACTGACCAGTGGTGAACGACACGCAGTCGATGCAGCCCCACGGCGTATAGCCCATCAGATCCACGCCATCATGCGTGACGGCTTTGATCATCTCTTCCACGTGGGCACGCAGATAGTCGATGCGATAGTCATCGTTGATGCTGCCGTCTTCTTCCACCTTATCGTAGGCGCCGAAGCCGTTTTCAACGATAAACAGCGGCTTCTGGTAACGCTCGTAAAGTTCGCACAGGGAATAACGCAGGCCCACCGGGTCAATCTGCCAGCCCCAGTCGGACGCCTTCACGTGCGGGTTCGGCACGCTGCCTTCAAAGCCGGAAATGGCGTCACCTGTGCCGCCTTCCGCCTTCACCGCGTTGGTCATGTAGTAGCTGAAGCCTAAGTAGTCGCAGGTACCTTCACGCAGGATCTGCTCGTCGCCCGCCTCCATTTTGATGGAAAAGCCGCGGCGCTCCCACTCGTTCAGCACGTAGGACGGGTAGTAACCACGCAGTTGGACGTCGGTAAAGACATAGCGCTCGCGCATGGATTCCTGGGCGAACATCACGTCTTCCGGCTTGCAGGAGAATGGATAGAGCGCCACCATCGCCAGCATGCAGCCGACTTTCATCTCCGGGTTGATGCGGCGCGCGGCTTTCACCGCCAGGGCGCTGGCCACAAACTGGTGGTGCAGCACCTGGTACATGGTCTCTTCCGGGTTGTCATGTTCGGTGTAGACCACGCCCGAGCAGCAGTAGCCGAACAGCGGGGCGCGCCAGTTGCGCTGGTTGTTGATTTCGTTGAAGGTCATCCAGTATTTGACCTTGTGCTTGTAGCGCTCAAACACCACTTCCGCGAAGCGCACGAAGAAATCGACCACTTTGCGGTTGGTCCAGCTACCGTACTCCTGCACCAGGTGCAGCGGCATTTCGAAGTGGGAGAGGGTGATCACCGGTTCGATGTTGTACTTCAGCAGCTCATCGAACATGTCGTCGTAAAACTTCAGCCCTTCTTCGTTTGGCTGCGTTTCGTCACCTTTCGGGAAGATGCGCGTCCAGGCGATAGAGGTACGGAAACACTTGAAGCCCATCTCGGCAAATAGCTTGATGTCTTCTTTATAGTGGCCGTGGAAGTCGATGGCTTCGTGGTTGGGGTAGTATTTACCCGGCACCACCTCCTGCGTGATTTCGCGCGGCACGCCGTGTGCACCGCCGGTCAGCACGTCGCAAATGCTTGGCCCTTTGCCGCCTTTGTTCCAGCCGCCTTCAACCTGATGAGCGGCAACCGCGCCGCCCCATAAAAAATCTTTCGGTAAGGTTATTTTTTTCATCGCTGCTATTCTCAATAAATGGCTTATTGGCATTGAGTCTAGCAAAGCGAAATTGAATGTCACGATATAACAATTTGCGAAAATTGTGATTTGTCACATCGAAAAAACAGGGTGTTTTATTCCGTCAGTTTTTTCGCCAGCTTGCGTCCGAGAGATTCCAGAATATAAATGACGGGAATTTGCGTGGTGATATCGTAGACGCCGCCAATTCGCGTCTGGGGAACGTGCCAGGAGAGATTAAAGTCCGCCAGTTTTGCCAGGCGCGAGTGCTCGTGGCTGGTGATAGAGAGCACCTTGCAGTGATGCAGGCTGAACTGGCTGGCGAAGCGCAGGATCTCCTCGGTTTCGCCCGAGACGGAGAGCACAATCGCCAGCGCATTTTTCGCCATATCATTGGTAACCGGGAAATAAGGGTCATCAATATGATTACTGAATTTACCAATATTTGAAAAGAAGCGTGCGCCATATTTGGCCAAAGAGCCTGACGTGCCCGCCCCGACAAATATAATTCGCTCGGAAGACAAAATGATATTTACCGCGTCATTTAATAGCGCGTCGAACTCTTCATTATTCACGCTTTTAAAGAAGCTGATAATTTCGCTGGCGCCGAAATTTGCCTGCTGGGGCTCGTTCTGCTCAAGATAGAGCTTAAAGCGCACGCGAAATTCAGAATACCCTTCGCAGTTGAGCTTGCGGCAAAAGCGCAGGATAGTGGTGGTTGAGACGCCGGCCGCATCCGCCAGCTCGCGGATGGTCATGTACATCACTTTGTCCCGGTTTTTGATGACATAGTTGTAGACCATCATTTCCAGGTTATTGAGACTGGCAATGGCGGAGTGGGTGAACATACTCACAGTGGCAAAACTCTCATTCAGACCTCATTTATCCATCATATCATGCAGCCAGACGGCAGGAGCCAATTTTATGCCATTGATTAGTAACGCTTAAATTTTTATGTGAACAAATGTCAGGTGAATTTTTCGTTTATGTTTTTGATTTTAATTATAAAAATTTACTTTAAAATTATTTTAGCTAACAGGTGTTCACTGGAATCATTCTCAGTTAGCATAGTCATGCGATGAATAATCATCTTTAGTTTTCCCGGAGTTTAGTATGGCGAGCAGACCATTAATCGCACAGGGATATTCGCTGGCTGAGGAAGTAGCCAACAGCATCAGCCACGGCATTGGCCTGGTGTTTGGGATTGTCGGTTTAGTGTTATTGCTGGTACAGGCGGTGGATACCAATGCCAGCGCGATGGCCATTACCAGCTATAGCCTGTATGGCGGAAGTATGATCCTGCTGTTCCTGGCCTCGACGCTCTATCACGCGATTCCGCATCAGCGGGCCAAAATATGGCTTAAGAAATTTGACCACTGCGCTATCTATCTGCTGATTGCGGGTACCTATACGCCTTTCCTGCTGGTGGGGCTAAACTCACCGCTGTCGCGCGGCCTGATGATTGTTATCTGGAGCCTGGCGCTGCTGGGGATCCTGTTTAAGCTGACCATTGCGCACCGGTTTAAAGTGTTGTCGCTGGTCACCTATCTGACGATGGGCTGGCTGTCGCTGATTGTGGTGTATCAGCTGGCGATTAAGCTGGCGGTCGGCGGGGTAACGCTGCTGGCGGTGGGCGGTGTGGTCTACTCGCTGGGCGTTATTTTCTACGTCTGCAAGCGCATCCCATACAACCATGCCATCTGGCACGGCTTTGTGCTGGGCGGCAGTGTGTGCCACTTTTTGGCGATTTATTTGTACGTGGGGCAGGTTTAGTTTGTTGTCGGGTGGCGGCTTCGCCTTACCCGACCTGGATTTGCACCCGTAGGCCCGGTAAGCGCAGCGCCACCGGGCGATAGAGCATCACTCTTCCAGTGAATACGGTAGCGGCTCAATACTCAACGTATTCGCGTCGTCGCGCACGCGGAACACGCTGTCCGCTTCCATGTCGTTGTTCATTACAGCCTGTACCAAAAGACGGCCATCGTCCAGCTGGACTGCGGCTAACACGGTACCGGTGCGGCGCCAGTTGTCGCCCATCTTCAGTTCTAAGTCTTCTCCTGCTTCCGGTACGCGGCTGGCATGGCCTGCCAGTGTCCACAACGCGCGTTTGTTTGCCCCACGGAATTTTGCACGCGCGACCATTTCCTGACCGGTGTAGCAGCCTTTTTTAAAGCTGATGCCCCCCAGCGCCTGCAGGTTAGTTGCCTGAGGAATAAACTGCGCGCTGTTGGCTGCGTCAATTACAGGCAGACCCGCTTCGATGTTCAGCGCCAGCCACTGCTGGCTGTTGTTGAGCTGCGCTTCGCCGCGCAGCGCCTCGGTCACGCGTTCGGCTGTTGCGGCATCCGTGACTAACAGGAAGCGCTCTGCCGGGTGTTCAAACCACAGGATGGAAGTTGCGCCCTCGCTGACCACCTGTTTTTCTGCATCCGGCAGTTCAGCAAACAGGTTTTTCAGCGCCGCACGCGCCTGGAAGCCCGCCACGCCCAGCAGAACATGTTCGTCGTCCGGGGCGATGGTGACTTTGGAAAAGACCGCGTATTTTTTCAGTTCTTTGAGCTGCGCATCGCGCAGGCTACGGCGCTCAATAAAGGCAAAACCGTCCTGACGGCGGAAGAGACGCAGGTTGCTCCACATTTTGCCCTTAGGATCGCAGTGCGCGGCCAGCAGATGCTGGTGTTCAGTCAACTGCGCAACATCCGCAGTCACCTGACCCTGCAAGTATTTTTCGGCGTCGGCGCCGGAGAGGGTTGCCAGCGCCCAGTCATCAAGAGAAATAAGCGTCAGCGGCAGACGCGCAGAGGCGGCGGGCTGGCGAGGAGAAAATGGTGTAAAGGCCATAACGGTATCCTGAATTGCTTAACGCTTTGATAATGCCTAATGGTAAAAGAGCCTGCAGGCATTGCAAGCGCTTTCAGCAGACCATTTGTGCCATAAACGGGTTATGCGTAGCGCTACGCAAAATAGTGTAATCCGCTGTCTATGTAGGGATTATTCTGGAAGCCAGCTCGTCAAACGCAATATTCCAGTAATGAAACGGTCAAAAACACGTTACACTAGCTGGTGTCCCCGTAGAGAAATTAAGAACAGAAAACGGGGTACCGACTGTGCCAAACGTAATGCAGGAAACTGAACATGGATATTAACAACAAGGCCCGTATTCACTGGGCATGCCGTCGCGGAATGCGTGAACTTGATATTTCCATCATGCCTTTCTTCGAATATGAGTACGACAGCTTAAGCGATGATGATAAGCGTCTGTTTGTTCGCCTGCTTGAGTCTGACGATCCGGATTTATTCAACTGGCTGATGAACCACGGCAAACCTGCCGACACCGAGTTGCAACGGATGGTGCAATTAATTCAAACACGGAATCGGGAACGTGGTCCTGTGGCAATCTGATCTTCGCGTCTCGTGGCGCTCGCAGTGGATGTCTTTATTGCTCCACGGCCTGGTTGCGGCCATCGTTTTACTCATGCCGTGGCCGCTCAGCTATACGCCGCTGTGGCTGCTATTACTTTCGTTTGTTGTTTTTGACAGCGTACGCAGTCAGCGTCGCATTAACGCGCGTCAGGGTGAGATCAAGCTGCTGATGGATTCCCGCCTGCGCTGGCAGGGAAAAGAGTGGGATATTCTCGGTGTACCCTGGATGCTTAACGCCGGGATGATGTTACGGTTACGCAAAGTGGGGGGCGGACGTTGCCAGCACCTGTGGCTGGCGGCGGACAGTATGGACGCATCAGAATGGCGGGATCTGCGCCGGATGTTGCTGCAACAGCCGACGCAGGAGTAACGCGCGTTAGCTGAATTTTTCTGCCATTTCGCCGAGGATCTGCTCGCACCAGGCCTGCAGGCGCTCGTCGCTGAGATCGTACTGATTGGTTTCATCCAGCGCGAGCCCGACAAACAGCTCGCCGTCGGCAATAATCGGCTTTTTACTGGTGAATTCATACCCTTCGGTTGGCCAGTAGCCGATAAACGCCGCCCCTTTTGGTGCCAGCTTATCGTGCAGCATGCCGAGTGCGTCCAGGAACCATTCGCCGTAGCCCAACTGGTCACCCATGCCGTACATCGCAATAATTTTACCGTCGAAATTGACTGAATCGAGCTGATCCCAGATGGCTTCCCAGTCTTCCTGTATCTCACCAAAATCCCAGGTTGGGATGCCCAGAATCAGCACATCGTACTGCTCCATCAAGGCGACCGAGTCATCTTTCAGGTTATGCAACGTCACCAGTTCCGGGCCAATGATGTCGCGAATTTTCTCCGCCGCCATTTCGGTGTAGCAGGTGCTGGAACCATAGAACAGACCAATATTCATCGCGTAACTATCTCAATTCTTGCTATGACTTTGCGCGTAGTGTACCAGAAACCGGTCGCAATCAGGCATAATGGCCTGACTGCAAAATCAAAGGGGCTGATGTGGAAAAGGATCTCGCACTCGTTGAACAGTTTCTCGATGCGCTGTGGCTGGAGAAAAATCTGGCCGAGAATACCCTCAGTGCCTACCGGCGCGATCTCACCATGCTGGTGGAGTGGCTGGCGCGTCGGGAGCTATCGCTTGCGAGCGCGCAAAGCGACGACCTGCAGGCGCTGCTCGCTGAACGCGTAGAAGGGGGGTACAAAGCCACCAGCTCTGCACGCTTGCTCAGCGCCATGCGTCGGCTTTTCCAGCATCTTTATCGGGAGAAGATTCGCGAAGACGATCCCAGCGCGCTGCTGGCGTCCCCGAAACTCCCGCAGCGGCTGCCGAAAGATCTCAGCGAAGCACAAGTTGAGAGATTATTACAGTCACCGGCTGTTGACCTGCCGCTGGAGTTACGCGATAAAGCCATGCTTGAGCTATTGTATGCTACCGGCTTGCGCGTTTCGGAACTGGTTGGCCTGACGATGAGCGACATCAGCCTGCGTCAGGGCGTGGTGCGCGTCATCGGTAAAGGAAACAAGGAAAGGCTGGTTCCGCTGGGAGAAGAGGCGGTTTACTGGCTGGAGACGTATCTTGAGCATGGCCGCCCCTGGCTGCTCAATGGCGCGTCTATCGACGTCCTGTTTCCGAGCCAGCGCGCGCAGCAGATGACGCGACAAACGTTCTGGCATCGCATCAAGCATTACGCCACACTGGCGGGTATCGACAGTGAAAAGCTTTCGCCGCACGTATTGCGTCACGCCTTCGCGACGCATCTGTTAAACCACGGCGCAGATTTACGCGTGGTGCAGATGCTGCTGGGACACAGCGATCTTTCAACGACGCAAATTTACACCCATGTCGCGACGGAACGCCTGCGGCAGCTACACCAACAGCACCACCCTCGTGCGTGAGTGCCGACAAATTGTAACAGGATCAATTATGAAAAAGTCTTTCGTGCTGTTCACCCTGCTGGCAGCCTCATTTACCGGCTTCGCCCATGCGGATGACGCCGCCATCAAACAGTCTCTGGCTAAGCTTGGCGTCACCAGCAGCGACATCCAGCCTGCGCCGGTTGCCGGTATGAAAACCGTACTGACCAACAGCGGCGTGCTGTACGTCACCGAAGACGGCAAACACTTTATTCAGGGACCGCTGTACGACGTGAGCGGCGCGCAGCCGGTGAACGTCACCAACCAGCTGCTGATGAAAAACCTGAACGCGCTCGAAAAAGAGATGATCGTCTATAAAGCGGCGCAGGAAAAACATGTGATTACCGTCTTCACCGACATCACCTGTGGCTACTGCCACAAGCTGCATGAACAGATGAAAGACTATAACGCGCTGGGCATTACCGTGCGTTACCTGGCCTTCCCGCGCGCAGGCGTACAGAGCAAGCCAGAGCAGGACATGAAAGCGATCTGGTGTGCCAAAGACCGCAACAAAGCGTTTGATGACGCGATGAACGGTAAAGACGTTAAGCCTGCCTCCTGCGACATCGACATTGCTAATCACTACGCGCTGGGCGTGCAGTTTGGCGTGAGCGGTACGCCAGCGATTGTCCTGAGTAACGGCTATGTTGTTCCGGGCTATCAGGGACCGAAAGAGATGAAAGAGTTTCTCGACGCGCACCAGAAACAGTTTGGTGGTAAATAATTCGCGTGAAAGCCCCCATCAAATTGCGCCGCCGCGAGGCGGTTGAACACGTTGATTTACCGGACGATCTCCCGCCGCTGCTAAAGCGCCTCTACGCCAGCCGCGGCGTGCGCCGCGCAGAGGATCTTGAGCGCAGCGTGAAAGGGATGCTGCCCTGGCAGCAGCTGAACGGTATCGAGAAAGCTACCGAAATGCTCTACAACGCGCTGCGTGAGGGAACGCGCATTGTGGTGGTAGGGGATTTCGACGCCGACGGCGCAACCAGCACCGCCCTGAGCGTGCTCAGCCTGCGCGCGCTGGGCTGCGATAATGTCACCTATCTGGTGCCGAACCGCTTTGAAGACGGCTATGGCCTCAGCCCGGAGGTGGTCGATCAGGCCCATGCCCGCGGTGCGCAGATGATCATGACCGTCGACAACGGGATCTCCTCCCATGCGGGCGTCGATCATGCTCACGCTTTGGGGATCCCGGTGCTGGTCACCGATCATCACCTGCCCGGCGATACGCTCCCCGCAGCAGAAGCGATTATTAACCCCAACCTGCGCGACAGCGATTTCCCGTCGAAATCCCTCGCCGGCGTGGGCGTGGCGTTTTATCTGATGCTGGCGTTGCGTACTCTCTTACGCGATAAGGGCTGGTTCGAATCCCGCGGCATTGCCGTTCCAAACCTGGCCGAATACCTCGACCTGGTGGCGCTTGGCACCGTGGCGGACGTGGTGCCTCTTGATGCCAATAACCGCATTTTGACCTGGCAGGGCTTAAGCCGTATTCGCGCGGGCAAGTGCCGTCCCGGAATTAAGGCGCTGCTGGAGATTGCCAACCGCGATCCGCTCAAGCTGGCGGCAAGCGACCTGGGCTTTGCCCTCGGGCCGCGTCTGAACGCTGCCGGAAGGCTGGACGATATGTCCGTCGGCGTGGCGCTGCTGCTGTGCGACAACATCGGTGAAGCGCGCGTGCTGGCCAACGAGCTGGACGCCCTGAACCAGACCCGTAAAGAGATTGAGCAGGGGATGCAGGCCGAAGCGCTGACCCTGTGCGAAAAACTTGAGCGCAGCGGCGATACGTTGCCGGGCGGGCTGGCAATGTATCACCCCGAGTGGCATCAGGGCGTGGTCGGCATTCTGGCGTCGCGCATTAAAGAGCGTTTCCACCGTCCGGTGATCGCGTTTGCGCCTGCGGGTGACGGCACGCTGAAAGGCTCTGGCCGTTCGATTCAGGGGCTGCACATGCGCGATGCGCTGGAGCGTCTGGATACGCTTTACCCGGGTCTGATGATAAAGTTCGGCGGCCACGCGATGGCGGCAGGCTTGTCGCTGGAAGAGGCAAAGTTCGACGAGTTCCAGCGCCTGTTTGGCGAGCTGGTCACCGAGTGGATTGACCCGGCGCTGCTGCAGGGCGAAGTGGTCTCTGACGGTGAGCTGTCCGTCTCCGAAATGACGATGGAGGTCGCGCAGATGCTGCGCGATGCCGGTCCATGGGGGCAAATGTTCCCGGAACCGCTGTTCGACGGGCGATTCCGCCTGCTGCAGCAGCGTATCGTCGGCGAACGCCACCTGAAAGTGATGGTTGAGCCGGTGGGCGGCGGACCGCTGCTGGACGGCATCGCCTTCAACGTTGACACCTCCATCTGGCCGGACAACGGCGTGCGCGAGGTCGAGCTGGCGTACAAACTGGATATCAACGAGTTTCGCGGTAACCGCACCCTTCAGATCATCATCGACAATATCTGGCCAATTTAGCGGCAGTAATCTCTATAAAAAAGGGCGTGGATTCGGTACAATCCCGCTCTTATCACCGCATTTTGACAAGTCCATAAAAGAAAACAGACCATGTTTGAAATTAATCCGGTAAAAAACCGTATTCAGGACCTCACGGAGCGCTCTGACGTTCTTAGGGGGTATCTTTGACTACGATGCCAAGAAAGAGCGTCTTGAAGAAGTAAACGCCGAGCTGGAACAGCCGGACGTCTGGAACGAACCTGAACGCGCACAGGCGCTGGGTAAAGAGCGTTCCTCTCTCGAAGCTATCGTAGATACGTTGGATCAAATGGCCCAGGGGCTGGAAGACGTTTCCGGTTTGCTGGAGCTGGCCGTCGAAGCCGACGACGAAGAAACCTTTAACGAAGCCGTGGCAGAACTCGACGGGCTGGAAGAGAAGCTGGCACAGCTGGAATTCCGTCGCATGTTCTCCGGCGAATACGACAGCGCTGACTGCTATCTCGATATTCAGGCAGGTTCTGGCGGTACCGAAGCGCAGGACTGGGCCAGCATGCTGACGCGTATGTATCTGCGTTGGGCGGAAGCGCGCGGCTTCAAAACCGAAATTATCGAAGAGTCTGAAGGTGAAGTGGCCGGTATTAAATCCGTCACTATCAAGATCATTGGCGACTACGCCTACGGCTGGCTGCGTACCGAAACCGGCGTTCACCGCCTGGTGCGTAAGAGTCCGTTCGACTCCGGTGGTCGTCGTCATACCTCCTTCAGCTCTGCGTTTGTTTACCCGGAAGTTGACGAAGATATCGATATCGAAATTAACCCGGCGGACCTGCGTATTGACGTTTACCGCGCGTCCGGCGCGGGCGGTCAGCACGTTAACCGTACGGAATCTGCGGTGCGTATTACCCACATTCCAACCGGGCTGGTAACACAGTGCCAGAACGACCGTTCCCAGCATAAGAACAAAGACCAGGCCATGAAGCAGATGAAAGCGAAGCTTTATGAGCTGGAGATGCAGAAGAAAAATGCTGAGAAACAGGCGATGGAAGATAACAAGTCCGACATCGGTTGGGGCAGCCAGATCCGTTCTTACGTCCTTGATGACTCCCGCATCAAAGACCTGCGTACCGGGGTTGAAACCCGCAACACGCAGGCGGTGCTGGACGGCAGCCTGGACCAATTTATCGAAGCAAGTTTGAAAGCAGGGTTATGAGGAACCAACATGTCTGAACAACAAGCACAGGGCGCTGACGCGGTAGTCGATCTTAACAACGAACTGAAAACCCGCCGCGAGAAGCTGGCAGCGCTGCGCGAGCAGGGCGTGCCGTTCCCGAACGATTTTCGTCGTGACCACACCTCAGACCAACTGCACGCTGACTTCGACGGTAAAGAGAACGAAGAGCTGGAAGCGCTGAACATCGAAGTGGCCGTTGCAGGCCGTATGATGACCCGTCGCATCATGGGTAAAGCCTCCTTCGTGACCTTGCAGGACGTGGGTGGCCGTATTCAGCTGTACGTTTCCCGTGACGACCTGCCGGAAGGCATCTACAACGAGCAGTTCAAGAAGTGGGACCTGGGCGATATCCTGGGCGCGAAAGGTAAACTGTTCAAAACCAAAACCGGTGAACTGTCTATCCACTGCACCGAGCTGCGTCTGCTGACCAAAGCCCTGCGCCCGCTGCCGGACAAGTTCCACGGCCTGCAGGATCAGGAAGCGCGCTATCGTCAGCGTTACCTGGATCTCATCTCTAACGATGAATCCCGCAAGACCTTCAAAATTCGCTCCCAGATCATGGCCGGTATTCGCCAGTTCATGGTCAACCGCGACTTTATGGAAGTGGAAACCCCTATGATGCAGGTGATCCCTGGCGGCGCGTCTGCGCGTCCGTTCATCACCCATCACAACGCCCTGGACCTGGACATGTACCTGCGTATCGCGCCGGAACTGTACCTGAAGCGTCTGGTGGTCGGTGGTTTCGACCGCGTGTTCGAAATCAACCGTAACTTCCGTAACGAAGGTATCTCCGTTCGCCATAACCCTGAGTTCACCATGATGGAACTCTATATGGCGTACGCGGACTACAAAGACCTGATCGAGCTGACCGAATCCCTGTTCCGTACCCTGGCGCAGGATATTCTGGGCACCACGCAGGTCCCTTACGGTGAAGAAGTCTTCGACTTCGGCAAGCCGTTCGAAAAACTGACCATGCGCGAAGCGATCAAGAAATACCGTCCGGAAACCAACATGGCGGATCTGGATAACTTCGACTCTGCGAAGGCCATCGCTGAAAGCATCGGCATCAAGGTTGAGAAGAGCTGGGGTCTGGGCCGCATCGTGACCGAGATCTTCGAAGAAGTGGCGGAAGCACACCTGATTCAGCCGACCTTCATTACCGAATACCCGGCGGAAGTCTCTCCGCTGGCGCGTCGTAATGACGAGAACCCGGAAATCACTGACCGTTTCGAATTCTTCATCGGCGGCCGTGAAATCGGCAACGGCTTTAGCGAGCTGAACGATGCGGAAGACCAGGCGCAGCGTTTCCAGGATCAGGTTGACGCGAAAGCAGCAGGCGATGACGAAGCGATGTTCTTCGACGAAGACTATGTGACCGCGCTGGAGCACGGCCTGCCGCCAACCGCAGGTCTGGGTATTGGTATCGACCGTATGGTGATGCTGTTCACCAACAGCCACACTATTCGTGACGTGATCCTGTTCCCGGCAATGCGCCCGGTGAAATAAGGCGTTACGTTGCTAAAAAAGCCCCGAAAGGGGCTTTTTTATTGCGCCGCGAACGCTCTCAGCGCGTCTCGCGCGACCGTTGCTTCCTGCACCATCCACGGGCTAAAGCTCCATGGGGCGGCGTCCAGCGCGCGGAATAACGACTCCAGCGTCACCCATTCAAATGCCATCACTTCATCATGGTTAATTCGCAGTTCGCTGGTGACGCGGGCAGCGAAGACCGGGCAAATCTCGTTTTCCACGATCCCGGAAGGATCCGTTTCGCGGTAGCGGAATTCTGAGGCGACAGGCGTAATCGCGGTAATTTCTGCGCCAATCTCATCGCGGCAGCGACGGATAATTGCCTCTTCCGTCCGTTCACCAGATTGAGGGTGACCGCAGACGGAGTTCGTCCAGACGCCCGGCCAGGCTTTTTTACTTAGTGCGCGTCGGGTTACCAGACACTCGCCTTCGGCGTTAAACAGCCAGGATGAGAACGCCAGATGCAGCGGGGTTTGGGCAGTATGCGCGGCGTATTTTTCCTGAGTGCCAATCACCATTCCCTGGTCATTAACCAAAATAACGTGTTCTTGAATACTCATTCATGCTCCAGTGCCAACGATGCGGATGGTTCTGCACCATCAACAGGGAGCATTATACGGCAATCTTATACGAACGGTTTGTTTCCAGGAGCGGAAAAGGGCTGACCCATATCTCTCCGGGCTGGTATCATAGTGCGCCATTCACGCTGACCGAGGATCTGTTTTGTTTGCAGGAAGCCTGACGAGAAATCCCATCATCGCCATCTTTTGCCTGACGCTGACGCTATTCCTGGCAGGCTGTTCAGGAAGCAAATCGTCGGATATGGGTAGCTATTCCGGTTCGGTCTATACCGTTAAGCGCGGGGATACGCTGTACCGGATTTCGCGCGCAACGGGGACCAGCGTGAAGGATCTGGCGCGCCTGAATAACATCTCTCCGCCGTACACCATCGAAGTGGGGCAAAAGCTCAAGGTGAACGGCAGTTCGTCCTCGGGCAAAAAATCCTCATCGAAAGGCAAAACCGCCAAAGTGACGCCGTCCTATCAGGTACCGCAATCGTCATGGCCGCCGGTTGGACAGCGCTGCTGGATTTGGCCTGCCAGCGGTAAAGTGGTCGCCCCTTACTCACTCTCTGAAGGTGGCAACAAGGGTATTGATATCGCCGCTGCGCGCGGTACGCCGGTTTATGCCTCCGGGGCAGGGAAGGTGGTTTATGTGGGTAACCAGCTGCGCGGCTACGGTAACCTGATCATGATTAAGCATGGCGAAGATTACATCACCGCCTACGCGCATAACGACACGATGCTGGTTAACAACGGCCAGAACGTGAAAGCGGGGCAGAAGATTGCCACCATGGGCAGCACCGGTACCGATTCGGTGAAGCTGCACTTCCAGATCCGCTATAAGGCGACGGCCATCGATCCGCAACGCTATCTTACTGCGCCCGGCAGCAAACCGAAGTGCTAAGTGATTATTTAATCGCCGGTTAGTTGTGAAGAGGCTTGTATGAAGGTGCGTAAGGTCTATAATGCCTTACGCACCTCAAAGCGGGCGTAGTTCAATGGTAGAACGAGAGCTTCCCAAGCTCTATACGAGGGTTCGATTCCCTTCGCCCGCTCCAGTTTCAACTCTTCAGAAGTCTTCCAGACTCAACTTTCATTCGATAAAACAGCGGTTAAAGTCTTTTAAGAGCTTCTTACACATGGAATATTTCCGCTCTGAAATATTTCTCTATCAAAGCTCCAGACCCTCAGTCGTTTGGTTTTCCTGTCACCATCCTTTCCTTCCTGATAATAATCATCCAAATAACAACATCATGTAATTACCGGACAACTACCTTATGAGATCCGACTTTCCTGCATAGAGCACTTCTCCGGAAATATACTTCGGTGAGGTAATGCGCAAAGCGGTAACTGTTGCTTAAGACCAGAGTCGTCATCAGAGGTGAGAATTACCGCTAACTCCCTGTTAAAATTGATCTATACGGGGTAAATGGTAATCGCTTCACGAAAATGAAGCAGTGTGGATATTAAAGATCCGAAACTGCAAGTTTTCGGATCCAGGCATAAGAGAAAAGCCATTATTACAGTAAAGTTATAAAAAATGGGTAATTTTTGCGTTGAGTGGATTATTGCCCAAAAGGATAAAAATGAAAGTTGTTATTGCTAAACACGCATAACACACAGCACCCTCAGCGACAGTCCACACGTTCCCCCGTCTCTTCCCAGTCAGAGAAGGAAATATCAGGCGAACTTTACAGGTATTTAAAGGGCGGTAAGCGGGTATACGTCTTCCCGTGCCCGGAAGCCTGAGGCTTTCGCAACAACAGAAAGGGATATGGATAACGCTGTTACAGGGCGCGCGGGCAGTGTCAGGCAAATGTCATGATAAAAAGCAGCGAATAAAAAAACGGGTCTGGTACGCCTGCCTGACAGCCATCCTGCTGAGTAATGGATGCTATGGCGGATCTTAACCACCGTATTGTACTTGAGATAACGATTAAGCAACTGAGCACATTTGTAATTTTTAAATGAAAACAGTCCACCGGCAGAAATAATAAAAACAGAATTCGTGCCAGGAATAATTATAATTAATGCAAATGGAACGTTATTGTTAAGCTAATAAATCCTAATATAACCACTCCGTCCATTTATGGATTTTAATACTATTTATGCATCCAAAAAATATTGAGGGCAGGATTTGAATATGGATAATAAGCTTCAACAGGAACGGAAGCTGATATTTACCCTCAGCCCTGTGTTGTGAAAAATGTATCAGAGAACTGCAGGAAAGTCTGAATTTTTCTGTCCTCTTGTTTTTTTCACATTCATACAACGGTTCATCATATTTCATGTAAAAGCCAGAGTTCGGTTACCTGCCTGTCGCCCGATATGCAGAAGATGGACTCAGTTTTTATCACAGAAATTTACGGACAAATTTTACGGACTCGCTGCGGTTTATATTATTCGTTTATATCCGCAGAAAATAAACATACACAGGAAAGACTATGTTAAACAACTTTATTAAAACTGCATTGGCTGCTGCGCTTCTGGTATCCGGCATTAACGCAGCTTCCGCAGAAAGCGTGCAGGTTAACGTTATCGGTACCATCGTGCCGGCTGCCTGTACTCCGACCGTTTCCGGGGGTGGCATCATCGACTATGGCAATATCAAGGCCAGCACCCTTTCCGCAGATGCGTATACCGTGCTTCCCGTTAAGAGCGTGGACTTTGCCATTAACTGTGATGCGCCGGCGCGTGTTGCAATCAGTGCCATTAATGACCGCCCGGGATCGATGGCTGGGGTGACCGAGTCAAGTATTGGTACCGCACTAACTCCAGTCGGTGTTTTTGGATACAGAGCTAATTATTTCGCAGGCGCTGGCCTTGGCCTGGATGGCACTAAACGAATTGGCGGTTACGCTATTCAGGTTGCTCCATCAACCGTTACGGTTGATGGCAACAAGGTAGATTCGATTGAAGTCAATAACGGACGAGGAGAAGGTCCGTGGCATGCATCCGACGGTGCTCCTTATAACGCTGCATATTTACGTTCAATCTCCTGGGCTGAAACAGGTTCTCTGACACCAGTTGCTTTCAAAACCCTGGCCGGCACCCTGAATGTACAGGCTTATCTGAACAAGGCGTCCGAGCTTGACCTGAGCCATGCCGTCAAGCTGGACGGCCAGACCACCCTGGAAGTGGTTTACCTGTAATTCCCGTCAGCACCGCTGACGAACTCCTCCCCCGCCATCCGGCGGGGGAGGGCTCCACGGCTCCCGGCCGTTCTGTCCGTCTCTTCATAGGCAAATACACCATGAAACTTTCCTCGTTTATCAAAACCGGGGCAGCTGCCCTCATGCTCGCATCTGCGGTGTCGCACGCCACCGGTATGGTGCCGGAAACGTCCGTCATTATTGTTGAGCAGGCTGACGGAGAGGGCAGCGTCAACGTGACCAACACCGACAGCTACCCGGTCCTGATGCTCAGCACCCTGAAAGCTGTTCCCGAGGATAAGGCGAATCTGCTCACTATCACCCCCCCGGCGGCACGTGTTGAAGCGGGCAAGACCCAGCGCGTGCGTTTTTTAATCACCGACAAAACGCCGTTAACCACGGAACACCTGATGCGCGTCACCTTTGAGGGCGTGCCCCCGCAGAAAAAAGACCAGAACATTGTGCGCATGGGGTTCCGCCAGAACCTGCCCGTGATTATCCGCCCGGCCGGCCTGGCGAAAGATGAAGCCCCCTGGAAGCGTCTGGTCTGGAAGCAGTCCGGCAGCACGCTGACGGTTTCCAACCCGTCGCCTTATGTGGTGCGCATGGAGCAGAAGGTGCAGACCCTGCCGGACAACGCCACCTGGACCATGGACGGCACCTACGTGCTGCCGGGCCAGACCCGCACCCTGAGCCTGGATAAAAAGGGCGCAGCTACAGGCTCAGCACAGCAGGTCCGGATTGCACCCGCCACCACCTGGGGCTACTCGGTGCAGAGCTATGACGCGCCACTCACTCACTGACAGGATGTTAACGTGATTTTTCACTCTCGTCGTAAACGCCCGGGCCGGCCGCTTCGCACCGCGCTGTCCCTGGCCATACTTTCTGCGCTTTCCGCGCCGGCCGCAGCAGATGTGACTGACACGGCGGCAGAAAGCGAGGAAACGCTGTTTGACGTTCAGGCCATGAGAGCCCGTGGCCTTGACCCCAGACTGGCCGAAATGTTTGTGCATGCCCCGCGCTTTATGCCGGGCACGACACCGGTAAAGCTGCTCGTGAACGGCAGCGAACGCGGCAAAGTCTCTGCCCGGTTCGACAGTGAAGGTCAGCTCTGCACGGATGCTGAATTTTTCAGGCAGGCCGGACTCGTCCTGCCTGCAAATCATGATACCGGCGCTGACTGCCTGGATCTCCGAACCGTCTGGCCACAAAGCAATGTAAACCTGGATCCCGGCGAAGGCGCTGTTGCGCTTGTTGTGCCTCCTGACGCCATTGCATCTTCTTCTCTGACGTCCGGCAACTGGACGCACGGAGGCACTGCCGCCGTGCTGAACTACGATGCGCAGGCGATGTCATCTGATAACACCCGGTTTGCACAAATTGACAGCGAAGCGGGCTTCAACATACGCGACTGGATCGTGCGCAGTCGCCAGAGTTTTTCGCGCTTTAACGGCGAAAATACCTCCCAGCATCTTGCCGCCTATGCCCAGAAAACCCTGACTGAAAGAAAGCAAGTATTACAGACAGGGCAGATCTCCTTATCAAACTCTCTGTTTGGTGCTGGTCAGGTATGGGGTGTGCAGTTGTTCCCGGAAGCCGCGCTGCAGAACGGTAAGCGTGGCGCCGGGCTGGTCGAAGGTATTGCTGATTCCCAGTCGGTGGTTGAAGTGCGCCAGTCCGGTGCCCTCATCTACAGCACAATGGTACCCGCAGGTCCGTTTAAGCTGGATGGCTTTTCCCTTCTGAATACCCGTACCGATCTGGACGTTACCCTGACCGGAGAGGACGGCGCGAAGCGCCAGTTTATCGTTCCTGCCTCCTCATTTCTGAATAACGGTCCTGTCGTACAGCCCGGTTTTTCCTTTGGTGCCGGCAAGCTTGATCAGGAGGGAAGTGATGCCTCGCCGGTCATTGCCACAGCCGCAACAGGCTGGTTGTTAAACGAGCGTACCACGCTGAACGGTGGTGTCATGGGCTCCTCGCTGTACCGTGCCCTGGCCGCCAGTCTTGATACGCAACCAACGGCCAGCACCCAGTGGTCAGTGCAGCTCACAGGCGCTCAGGATACAAATCATGATGAATCAGGGGTGTCGGTTAATACCTCTTTAAGTCAGCAACTGACCGAGCGCACCGGCGCAAATGTCAATTTCACGCAGCAAACCAGAGGCTATCGTGAGATTAACGATGCCGTCCAGAACGATCCGCTCGATACCAGCGATAATATTCGTAACCAGTATGGGCTTGGCATCAACTGGTCCCACGACATGTTGGGCAATTTTTCTGCTTCCTGGGCACGTTCCACCTCGTTCAACGGAGGGGACACGACATACCTTCGCGGAAGCTGGAGTCGCCAGATCTCAAAAGCGTATCTGAGCGTCAGTGTCGACCGCAGCACCGGTAACGACACTAATGATAATCGGGTTTATGCCAACCTGAGTATCCCGTTTGGCAGTCGCAGCGTGAGCTCATACTTCAACCATTCCAGCTCCGGCGCACGAGCCGGCGTCAGGTACAGCGACCGCAGCTCCCGGGATCGCGGCTGGAGCCTGTCCAGCGACAGGAACTACCGCAACAACAGCAATACTTACGGCGCCTCGTTCGACAGCGTGACGCCTTACAGCCAGCTGAACGGCAGCGTAAGCCAGGACAGCAGCGCCGGGACGACCTGGTCCGGGCGCGCCAGCGGCGGTGTCGTGGCCCATGATCATGGTGTGACCCTTTCACCCTATCGCGTTGGCGATACCTTCGGGATTGCCAAAGTGGGCGATCAGAGCGGCATTCGTCTTGAAACCCCGGGTGGCCCGAGCTGGACCGACAGCCGGGGTTATGCCGTGATCCCTTCGCTCGCGAGTTTCCGTAAATCCACGGTTGAGGTTGATACCCGCAGCCTGGATAAAAACGTCGATATCGCGAACGCCTGGCAGGAGACGGAGGCCGCACGCGGCTCGGTGAGCTACGTAAGTTTTGATGTGGTTCGTACCCGCCGTGTTCTGGTCACGCTGAAAGATGCACAGGGCAGGGGCGTTCAGCACGGATCCGGCGTATTCGACGCTGAGGGAGGTTTCGTAACCGTGGCAGGAGAAAACGGTGCCACTTTTATCCCGGATGCCAGACCTGGCATGCGCTATGCGCTGCAGTTCTCCGGCGTGACAACTTGCCACTTCTCGCTGCAGCTGCCTGAAAAACCGGCCCCTGATGAACTTTATGAAACTGCCGTGGCTACGTGCAGTTAAGGAGGATGTTATGCGAAATACCGTTCCTGCTGTCAGCTTATTACTCTTTTCCGTCTGCGCTCTGGCGACTCCCTCCGGGAGTGGCCATTTTCAACAGGCGCCGCAGATACCGGCTGTGGATCCCCGGTGCCAGATATCGACCAGTACCACCGATATCGACTATGGCCTGCAGTCCCGCTGGCAAATGCAGGATGTCGATGGTCGCCGTCAGGCCGTGACCCCCGGAAAGCGTCAGCTTTCCGTTACGGTTGTCTGCCCCTATACGCACAATATGCGCCTCAAGGTCATGGGCGGTCGCACTGTCCGCGGCGAGTTCCGCTACGGCGCATCAGGAGAGCTTCAGGTGCGGGTCACCGGCGCCCAGCTCGACGGCAGGGATGTACCTGTTGCACTGACCAGTTCAGCGGGGGCGTTGCTGGGTGCCCCTCAGGAAATACTGACTCTTTTGCCCGACCAGACCTTTTCTGCAGTCAGCGGAAATCTGCCCTCGCAGGGAAAAACATTCAATGTGCGTCTCGAGATCCAGCCCGTACTGACGGATAACGATGCCCGTGTTTCCAGCAGGCAGGCCAATGGAGCCAGCGTGTCATTTGAGTTAATGGACTGAACCTTAACCATTTTGCTGGTATTTAATACTTTTGATATCAAGGAAAAGATATGAATATCTTTAAGCGTTCGTTACTGGCACGCAGCACGTTCCTGGCCCTGACGGCAGGTGCGTTGCCGATGTCCTCACTTGCGGAGACACCCTGGAACGAAAAATCCGGCGCTGTCATTAACGTGAACAGCTCTTACAGCTCAAACACGGCAAATGACTACCCTTTATATGCCGAGGGGGCAGGTAGCGTTCTGCAGACGGTGAGTCCTGACCTGCACTTTTCAACGGCAGGGGATACGCTTTTTGCAGCGTACGCAAAAAACGGCGGCAGCATTAACCTCGCCCAGGCCGGATTGTCCACCAACGGCAATCTGGCACATGCTGTCAGTCTGGTGGGTGGTACTTTCAGTATGAATGGCGGCACCATCAATGTGGCCGGCGCCAACAGCCAGGGCGTTAACGGGACGAACGATTCCAGTGTCACGCTCAGGGACGTTACGATAGATGTGAGCGGTGAGTCCGGTGGCGGGGTTAAGCTTGCTCAGGGCAGCCTGAATGCCAGCAATGTTCATATCATCGCCACGCGTGCTGGCAGTCAGGGGATTTCCCTGGCGCACTCCACTTTCGGTCCGGCAACTGCAGTGCTTGACAATGTTGATGTCGAATTGCTCGGGGCGGGCACACAAGCCGGTATTATGCTGGGAAACGGCACCGTGACAGGAACAAACGTTACGCTGACTTCGCTGGACAGTAACCGTGGTGTTGAAGTCTATAACGCCGGAGGCGGAAACACAGGGATACTGAATCTGACCGACAGCCAGATCACAACCGCTGAGGGAGACGGTGTCTATATTCTCGGGGGGAATGTGACCCTGAAAAACACCGACATTAAGACGGATACCGGTCAGGGGGTGAATGCTAACCGCTACAGTACATTCACCATGTCTGGCGGAAGTATTGCGACCACGGGCCATTTTGCCGATGGCATCTGGGTGGGTGCTGATGATGCGTCAGCTGATATTTCGGACGTATCAATAAATACCATGGGAACGAATGCGCATGCCCTGGATGGCATGATGGGTTCGGCTTCAGTAAAGAATACGGAACTCACTACCGATGGCGATAACAGTTCAGGTATTTACAGCTCAGCCCGGGTCACCGGGGAAAATCTGGTCATCAGTACGCATGGAACCAGTGCTATCGGTATGAATGCCACTCACGAGGGCCGCATCGATGTTAAAAACGTTCAGCTGCGTACCGAAGGAAACAGTGCTTCCGGCATGCTGGCTAATGAAGGGGGGATCATTACCGTTGAAGGCCTCGATCTCACTACCTCTGCAGCAGATGCGCATGGCCTGTGGGTGCGTGGAGGCACTGCGAGTATCAGCAATGCGACGATATCCACAACCGGTGACTCAGCCTGGGGAATTGTTGCCTCTGCGCCAAAATACGGAACCGGTAATTCGGTCACTCTCGATAACGTCACGTTAAATGCCGGGAAAAGTACAGCGATTAAAACCCTGGGGACCCCTCTGAACCTTACCCTGCAAAATAAAACGCAGATCACCGGCGGCAATGGCGTATTGCTGGACAGCCTTTCAGGCAGTACCACAGACCCGCTCTATAATGGCGACGTCAGCGTCAGAGCAACGGGAGAGGTTATCCTGACGGGGGATATTCGTACCGCGACCGCCAACCGTGTTGAGGTCGCCTTGGCAGACCACTCAGCCCTGACGGGTAAAATCAGCGATATTGAATCCCTATCACTGGACAGCACCAGCAGGTGGATCCTGACCGGCGATTCCTCACTCCGTGACTTCAGCCATGACGGCACGGTGAACTTTAGCCATACCGGCGAGGATTTCAGCACCCTGACGCTGGATAACCTCAGTGGTAACGGCGGGTTCAATATGAATACCGATCTGGCGAATATGCGGGGCGATCTGATTGTAATCAAAGGGGATACCCGCGGTCAGCACGTTCTGGGCATTGCCAATACGGGGCGTGAGCCTGAGCAGGATGGCCGGGCACTTACCGTTGTGGCCACGCAGGGTGGGGATGGACAGTTTTCTCTGACAAATGGTGTCGTTGACGCCGGTACCTGGCAGTACGCGCTGGAACACCGCGGCAATGACTGGGTGCTGGCGCAGAAACAGAAGGATAAGCCGGAGCCAACACCGGAGCCAACACCGGAGCCAACACCGGAGCCAACACCGGAGCCAGCACCGGAGCCAGCACCGGAGCCAACACCGGAGCCAACACCGGAACCAGCACCGGAACCAGCACCGGAACCAGCGCCGGAACCAACACCGGCTAAGAATCCGGTACTGACCCCAACCGCAAAAGCGGCGCTGAACATGTTCAACGCGTTGCCGGATGCCTGGTATGGCGAGCTTGATAATCTCCGTCTTCGCATGGGAGAGGTCCGCGAGGGGAATGAACGGGGAGGTGCATGGATACGCATGCAGGGTAACACCAGCCATGTCAGCCCACGCGATGATTCCAGCTATCGCCAGACTCAGACCGGATTTACTGTCGGTATTGACGGTGAACACGAACTGGAAAGCGGACACAATATTTCCGGTTTGTTAATGGGATACAGTCAGAGCCGGCTGGATCTTGATAACAGCAGCGATGGTACCATCAACAGTTTTTATGTCGGGGGTTACAGTACCTGGCTGTTACAGGATGGGTGGTTTATCGACGCAGTCGCTAAGGCAAATAACTTCAGCAGCCACACGGAAGCTCGTATGAGCAACGGTGTGAAAACTAAAGGCGGATTTAATACGCCGGGCTTTGGGTTATCGCTGGAAGCAGGGCGCCAGATAACGATGAAAGATGGATGGTTCGCAGAACCCTCGCTTCAGCTTTCTGCCCTGTGGGTAAAAGATGCTGCCTACGATTATGACAATGGTTTACATGCTGAAAGTAACCGGACCACCTCTCAGCGTGCTGCGCTGAACGGCGTGGCCGGTCGTACTCTTAATCTGGAAAACGGAATGATGATCCAGCCGTGGATTCGCGCGGCGGTTATCGAGGAATTTTCAGATAATAACTCGGTCAGCATTAACGGCAATCATTTTACGAATGACATGTCCGGGCTGAGCGCAGAGTACGGTGCAGGGCTGACGGCTCAGATTTCACCTTCAGTGCAGATATATACAGACCTGCGTTATGCGAAAAGCAGCAAGAGCGAATCACCGCTGGCCGGTAATGTCGGAGCCCGCTGGACCTGGTAAGAAATTATGCAGGGGGCAGCCCCTGCATTACGGGACTGCAAAGCATACACGATTACTGGTTTATTGTCTCCCTGATCAATGTACTGAACCCGCTTACCTCCTGCGTCATTATTGTCAGTGTCGCAGTAATCCCCCCAGGAAGTAAAAATATGATTAATGTAATTATAAATGCTAAAAATAAATGGCTTTGTTATTCTCTGGCAGAAATAATAAAAAGCGTCAATAAGACGAAAAGTTCAAGGGCATTAGATATAACATATGATCTAACTGCCAGCGCTGTCGCCAGGGCCGATGTTATTATACTGTCTCTTGCTCCCGGTGAACCATATATCTGTCAGCGCGCTCTTTTCGGCAAGAAGTATTCATGTGTCGTTATCATCATGATCGAGACTACTGAGCAACCTTCTGGCATACGTCGTCCAGCCTGTCTGTACGGCACGATTTTTATCAACAAAAAAATAACTCCCGGGTCGTTAGAGAGTCTTATAAGGGGTAAATGGAGTGATATCGTTAAGTATAAATCGGCCATTATTGCTCCTGATTGTAACAGATGTCAGCACTTTCGCCTGAATGGTATTCAGTCAGAAATTTCACATCTTATAAGGAAAGATTTTGATGCTACTGAGATTTCAGCGATACTGAATATGAATATTAAAACTTTCTATTCACACAAATATATTTTGATGAAAAAACTTGGTCTGAAGAACACACATGACCTGTGCACTTTTTTGAAGGTTTATGATGATAAAATTGGTATTGACACACCGGGCACTTTATGTAAAAAGAAGGCATGCATTGCATATAAATCCAGTCTATAATAAAGTAAAAAGCGAGGTGCCACAATGAACCACTCCACGCCAGCCACAGAACTAAAACCCGTTGAGCATATAAATTCGCTTCTTGATGATTTCAGCAGGGTGGCTAAAGTAAAAACCGCCCCCCCGAAAACCCGTTTTCTGATGAAAAAAAACAGCAAGCCCATGTGTTTCCTGTTATACAAAGGGACATGCGTAATCTCCCGCAATGAAGACGGCCTGGTTATTTTAAAAATGACCGGGCCAAATATTTTTGGTATAAACCAGTTACTTCCGCCCGAGATTAATGTAACTATCGAGTCGTCTTCTGATATTGAGTACATCCAGGTTACGCATGAAGATTTTTTCAGCGTGGTGGAAAAAAATCAGACCTGGAAACAGGTATCATATGTTCAGATGTATGCTGTATCTATGCTGTACGAGCACCTGCGGAACAGTTATGGTTTATCAACTTATAAAATCATCAGTAACTTACTGTATGCGCTGAATAATGAGGATTTTGAAACAAGGGCCATGATTCCGGCTGCAGTTTATATCCAGGAAAGAACCTTTTTATCTCGAAGCGGGATCATGAAAATATTATCTGCTTTAAAAGCAGGGGGGTATATTGTAATCAAGAGAGGGTTGTTGATAAAAATTAACAAACTACCGGAGAATTACTGATGTGAATAATTTATTGACAGTAATTTAGTTCGTATTTTATAAATTTGCCAATTTAACCAAAGAGGTTTCAGTTATGCATTTCATTAGACGCCAAATAATTAACCACATCTTGAATATAAATAAAGCCACTCTGTTTATTTAACGTATAATTAATAACTTTATCTCTGAGTTCATGCTAAAGCCCTCCATATACCCCGCTACTTTTTTCATTTAACCATCCCAATAATTTTAATCATTATGATTTTACTAGCCAGCGTTGCCAGAATCAGAACGGACATCATCAGGGTGAATGGTTAGATTTTAACCCGAAAATAAACTAGATGTCCATTTTTAGATTTTTGGTGTATTTATGCTTTAAAAAAAGATTGATGACGCAATTTTAATATGGATAATTAACTTCAACAGGTATGGTCTATGGTTATTTCCAGTTTAGATCATGCTGTTACGGGGTATTATTCTGTAATATTAATGCTGAATGTTTTTCTTCGTGCGAGATTATCTTTTCAAATAATATCACACTGAAGATTATTTAGTGAAAAGAAGGTCTCCAGGCTGCCAGTTGAATAATAAGTAAAGGGTGGCCCTGATTATCTTGAAATTTACGGATAAATTTTACCAACTCACTGCGGATTATATTTAACTTTATATCCGCGGAAAATAAACATACACAGGAAAGACTATGTTAAACAACTTTATGAAAACTGCAGTGACTGCTGCTCTTCTGGTTTCCGGTATTCACGCCGCCTCCGCTGAAAGCGTGCAGGTGAATGTTATCGGCACCATCGTGCCGGCAGCCTGCACCCCGACCCTGTCCGGCGGCGGCGTGGTGGATTACGGCAATATCAAGGCCAGCACCCTGTCTGCCGATGCCTATACACTGCTGCCGGTAAAAAGTCTAGACTTTGCCATTAGTTGTGATGCCCCGGCACGCGTTGCCCTGCACGCAGTCAACGATCGTCCTGGTACCCTGGCTGGGGGCGAAGTGGCCAATGGTGTGGGTAAGGCTCCAGTAAATGTTTTTGGTAACACTTCTGGCCTTTACCCTGTTGTTGGTCTGGGTCTTGATGGTACCAAGAAAATTGGTGGTTACGGTTTGACCATTACGGGTGGCACTGTAACAGCTGACGGGAACCCTGTTGACAGTATTACCAATGCGCAGAATGACGGCACGGGAACATGGTATAGTTCAGGCAAGGGTCTCGGAGCCGGAACCCCTTTCAGTTGGACTCCACGTTCAATTTCATGGGCCCAAACAGGCACCCTGGTACCAGTGGCCTTTAAAACCCTGGCCGGTAAGCTGGATGTTCAGGCGTACATCAACAAGGCATCCGAGTTGGATCTGAGCCATGCCGTCAAGCTGGACGGCCAGACCACCCTGGAAGTGGTTTACCTGTAATTCCCGTCAATTCTACTGACGGCAGCCTCCCCCGCCACCCGGCGGGGGAGGCCCCCACGGCTCCCGGCCGTTCTGTTTCATTCTTCAGAGGCATATATCTAATGAAACTTTCCTCGTTTATCAAAACCGGGGCGGCTGCCCTCATGCTCGCGTCTGCGGTATCCCACGCCACCGGTATGGTGCCGGAAACGTCCGTCATTATTGTTGAGCAGAGTGACGGAGAGGGCAGCGTCAACGTGACCAACACCGACAGCTACCCGGTCCTGATGCTCAGCACGCTGAAAGCTGTTCCCGAAGATAAAGCGAATCTCCTGACCCTCACGCCGCCGGCAGCGCGCGTCGAAGCGGGCAAGACCCAGCGCGTGCGTTTTCTGATGACCGACAAGACACCGCTGACCACTGAACACCTGATGCGCGTCACCTTTGAGGGCGTTCCGCCGCAGAAGAAAGACCAGAATATCGTGCGCATGGGGTTCCGCCAGAACCTGCCCGTCATTATCCGTCCGGCCGGTCTGGCGAAAGACGAAGCCCCCTGGAAGGGTCTGGTCTGGAAGCAGTCCGGCAGCACGCTGACCGTCTCCAACCCGTCGCCTTACGTGGTGCGCATGGAGCAGAAGGTGCAGACCCTGCCGGATAACGCCACCTGGACCATGGACGGCACCTACGTGCTGCCGGGCCAGACACGCACGCTCTCCCTGGATAAAAAGGGCGCGGCTGCAGGCTCAGCCCGGCAGGTCCGCATCGCCCCCGCCACCACCTGGGGCTACTCGGTGCAGAGCTACGACGCACCACTCACTCACTGACAGTGATGTTAACGTGACTTCTCACTCTCGTCGCAAACGCCCGGGCGGGCCGCTTCAAACCGTGATGTTCCTGTGCATACTATCTGCACTTTCCGCATCGGCTGTGGCGGATATGGCCGCTCCGGTGGTTAAGAATCTCAATATATCCATCCATTCCCAGCAGCACCTTAAAATAAGAGCAGTATCTTTGTCGAATGCGATCCCGGATGCTGGTCAACCCCATGGCTGGCTGCTGTTCCCTGAAGCAACATTGCAAACGACCGGACAGGTTACCGGATTTGTTGAAGGGGTTGTGGATTCCCGGTCGGTAGTGGAGATCTGTCAGTCGGGTGTTCTGATCTACACTACAATACTGCCTGCCGGCCCGTTTAAAGTAGATGGATTCCGTTTGCTGGACACCCGCACAGAACTGGATGTCACCCTGATAGGAGATGATGGTACGAAGCGGCAATTTATTGTTAAATCTCCAGCATTTTTATCTCTAGCCCGAGGGGATGATTCGTTTTAAATTAAAGACTAGCCCCCCGTCAATGAAAAAGGATGATAAACCATAAAAGCCTCATTTGCATACACCGAATATTTAAAGAGATGATTTTATAATCGTGTTGTGATGTTCACCCTATGAAATACAGGCATAGCATTCTGGAGTGCTTCCGTCGAAAGATTAAGATTTAACGAACAAAAAATTTTTCTGGATACAAAAGAATTATCTATCAGATGAATTTTGCGGATTATGCTGAATTTAAACTTTTTCAGAGGCAAATAATATCACGCTGGTGACAATGGAACATGTACAGACAATCAGTGATAAATCTACCTACAAAAACTCTAAGTAAATACACCTGATAACATGTTGAACATTGATGGTTTTCGCTAAGTCTTTTCAGGCTCATCTCGTTTATGTAATCTGATGAGTACTCCGTTTTGAACTTCAATACAGTGTTCTTTCTTGAAAGTATCGATCGTCCGGGAAACCGTACTTGCAGAAAGACCTGTCAGATAACGCACGTAGTCATTTACTGTATGCGAAATTCGGACCTCCTCACTCTCGTCCTGCAATGACTGAAGTATCTTGTACACAACGTCAGCCGTTTCATCCGTCTTACGCTTCCTGGCATTTACAGACAGTTCAAGTACGAGTTCTGACAGGTTAACTGCAAGCTCTGACCATAAGCCATTTTCTTCAATCATAGTAAGCAGCTGCTGAACAGGGATTGAATACACCACAGAAGGATGGATCATTTTGAAAGCCAGCCCCTCCTGCGGATGAAACAATTGATTCAGCCCAATAATGTGAGGTCCATAAACTGTCCGCAAGGGGCGCTCATGGATGTCTGCAAAGATTACGGCAATCCCTGACTCGATGAGATGACATAAAAAAATACCATTGTGCCGGGACTTGATAATTTCACCGGGGGCTACAGCCTTAGCGGTTCCCTTCTGTCTTATAAGATCAATAATTTTTTGCATGCAATAAAATCTCCATGTTGATTAACCGGGATGTTCACTTCCTCAAGACATGCCCGTTGGACAACTCCTATATTATGAGTCTATATCATCCATTATAAGTCTCTTAAAGAAATTAACAATAGAACCTTCGTGTTAACTCACAGAAAGAACAAATATTCATGCCATCATAGTGGAATTATGCACTTCCGATTCTTTTTTGGATTATGGTCTTACAATTGGATTGAAATAAACTTTAATTGCAGGATCTATCATAAGATACTTAGACTCCAATAAACATCAGCATCATCTTAGGGTAAGTGATTGAAACCTGTTTTTCATTAGGAAATAAGATCATGTACAATCTTAATAAAGTAAACATTAGCACCAGATCTATGAATAGTGTTCAGGGACTGTTTGAATCTCTACGGACTTTTACTGGAATAAAAACAGGAAAAGAAACCCAACGGTTCATACTGGATAAAGACGGAGAAAGGATGTGCTTCATGCTATACAGTGGAACTTGCCTCGTAAAGCGAAGCAGCGATTCACTTGTTTTATCAACCATTACGGCGCCCTGCTTAGTTGGTCTGCATGACATATATCATGAGAAATCTGATGTACTTATTCATGCTGTAAGCGATATTGAGTATGGTATAACGAAAGCAAAGGATTTTTTCAATTTCGTCGATGAGAATCATCTATGGAAAGAAATATCGTATATGCTTATGATATCCACAACACGTTTTAGCGAGTATCAAAAAGAAACTGTGGGCATTAGTAATTATGAGCTTATATGTAATCTTCTTATGTCACTTAACAATGAGAGTTTTGAGATCCGCGCAACAACCAGCGCACTGGAATATATACAGGAAAGAAGTTCACTTTCGCGCAGCGGCATTATGAAAATATTAGCATCATTGAGAGATGGTGGTTACATTGTCATCAAAAAAGGATTATTAATTAAAATTAATAAACTGCCTAAAGGGTTTTAGTTTTCATATTTAATATGCGGGGTGATAATGTGATGCAAAAAAAAGACTATGATAACCTGACAAGAGTTACCGAGAATTATATTCTGGAATGTATGGGAAGGTTACTGGATCCATATGTGGATAACGAAGAAAATTTTCTGGAGCGGGCCTGTGCTGCTCTGGATCTCTGGTACAGAATTGCGAAGGATGGAAAAGTACAAGAAAAAGTACTTGATGCAGACTGCATTCGGCTCTCTGCATTTGTCTGGGAAAATACCTCTGCGAAGGATATTCAGGAACAGACATAAAAACTAATTACAGTCGACATGCCAGTAAGCAAAGAGGAAATTTTAAAATTCTGACGATATGATTTCTGCGGCAACACCAGTGAGCAATGAAGTAATATATCCATTGAGATCATTTAACATAAGATAGATTGCATGCACTCATAATACACCAACAGAAAAGGCCGCATCCCGCAGCCTTTCCTCTCACACTCACCCTTTCGGGAACACCCAAACATGCTTCTCCGGCAGCGAAAGATGGCAGTGCTGCGGATCCCGCACCTCATGCCCGTACGCGCGAATGACAAAATCATCTCCCGGCGTGCGGAACAGGTACTCCCAGCGGTCGCCAAGATACATGCTGGTGAGCAGCGGCAGCTCAAGCTGATTTTCCCCTGGCCCCTCAACCACCGCCACGCGCTCGACCCGGATCACCGCCGTAGCGTCATCACCGCTCTGTACCCCTTCGCCCGCCTGGCCCCACAGCACCCAGCCTTTTCCTTCGATACGCGCTCTGCCGTCGCGCACTTCGGTGACCTTACCGTGCAGGCGGTTGTTGCTGCCCATAAACTCGGCGGTAAACAGCGTTTTTGGCGAGCCGTACATCTCCTGCGGCGTGCCCTGTTGCTCAATTTTGCCGTTGTTAAGCAGCAGGATGCGGTCGGATATGGACATCGCTTCGTTCTGGTCGTGCGTCACCATCAGCGCGGATAACCCGAGCTTGATAATCAGCTCGCGCAGGAACACGCGGGCCTCTTCGCGCAGCTTGGCGTCGAGGTTGGAAAGCGGCTCGTCCAGCAAAATCACCGGTGGGTTGTACACCAGCGCCCGGCCAATCGCCACGCGCTGCTGTTGCCCGCCGGAGAGCTGGTGCGGGTGACGTTTGCCAAGATGCCCCAGACCCAACTGGTCCAGCACGTCCTGTACGCGCTGCTGGATCTCTTTGGCCGGAACTTTACGCAGCTTGAGCGGATAGGCCACGTTCTCAAACACGGTTTTGTGCGGCCACAGGGCATAGGACTGGAACACCAGCCCCAGGTTACGCTCTTCTGCCGGGATCTCACTGCGCGGCGTGCCGTCGTAAACTTTATTGTTGCCAATGACAATTGACCCCTGCGTCGGTTTTTCCAGACCCGCGACGGCACGCAGCAGGGTGGTTTTACCGCTGCCGGAGGGGCCTAACAGGGAGACCACTTCGCCGCGCTTCAGGTTCATGGAGACACCTTTTAAAACAGGATTGTCGCCGTAGGTTAAGTGCAGATCGTCAACCGCTAATTCAATCATGTATTTTCACTCCGAAACGAAGGGCAATGCCCAGACCTACCACGACCAGCAGGATGTTAATGAAAGAGAGCGCCGCCACGATATCAATGGCACCCGCGGCCCAGAGGGAAACCAGCATTGAACCGATGGTCTCCGTGCCGGGGGAAAGCAGATACACACCCGTTGAGTATTCGCGCTCAAAGATCAGAAACATCAGCAGCCACGAACCAATAAGACCGTAGCGGGAGAGGGGAATGGTCACATGGCGGGTGATCTGCCCGCGCGTCGCCCCGGTGCTGCGCGCGGCTTCTTCAAGCTCTGGCCCCACCTGCAGCAGCGTGGAAGAGATAAGCCTCAGCCCGTAAGCCATCCACACCACGGTATAGGCCAGCCAGACGCTGAAAATGGTGCTGCGCAGCGAACGCAGCCAGACGATGACGTTCTCGCGCATCCAGTCGGTCCAGGCGAACCCGGAAAGCCAGCCGGATTTCAGCGAGTTGTCCAGCCACATCGGCAGGAACAGGAACACCCACAGGAACGCCAGACCGGCAAGCAGGCCAGGCACGGCGCGCGGCACCAGTACGCTGTAGTCCAGGAAGCGCGTGGTGTTATCCGGTTTACGGTGCATCGCAATCCCGACGAACAGGTAGCACGCCACGGCCAGCGCGCCGCCAATCACCCCAATTGCCATGGAGTTGACGATGGCGCGCAGCAGGTTGGGCTGTGCCCAGATGGTGCGGAAAGTGCTCAGCGAAAGCTCATCCCACAGCGAAACGCCGACGCCCCAGTTGGAGATAAACGCGCGCAGCACCACGCCGAGCAGCGGCACGCCGATGGTGACGGTGAGCCAGAAGGCAACCACCGCCCCGGCAACCCAGCGCCATTTGCCCAGCGGTAACGCGCGAGCCTGTGAGGCTTTCCCTTTCATAGTGACGAAGCGGTTGGCGGTGCGCATCAGACGGCGCTGGAGCATCACCAGCGGGATGGTGATGCAGATCAGCACCACGGCAACCGCCGCCATCAGGTGATAGGAAGGCGTGCCGAGCTTGTTCGTCAACTGGTACAGGTAGGTTGCCAGCACCATATTGCCTTCCGGATCGCCGAGCACCAGCATCAGGCCAAATACTTCCAGCCCGAGGAAGAACAGCAGCACGATGGCGTACAGGATCGACGGGCGCACCATCGGCAGGCTGACGGAGGTCATCACCTGCAGCGGAGAGGCACCCGCAACGCGCGCGGCTTCTTCCACATCAGAGCCGACGCTGCGCAGCGCGGATGAAATATAGAGATAGGCATGCGGCACGTGCGTCAGGCCAGCAATGACCACGATGCTCGACATATCGTAGATGTTCCACGGCACAAAGCCGATCAGCGCCTGCGCCCACAGGGACAGAAAGCCCACGGGACCGGCAGCCACCACATAGCCAAAGCCGAGCACCATCGGCGATACGAAAATGGGGACCAGGATCAGCGGTTCAATCAGGCGGCGGCCGGGCAGGTCGGTGCGAACCATCAGAAACGCCAGCACGCCACCCAGCGGAATGGCGATGATGACCAGCCCGAAGGCGAGAATAAAACCGCTTCTTAGGGCCTTATAGAAATCAGGGTCGGTGAAGATAAAGCCAAATGATTCAAGGCTCCACTCTTTTGCCGGAGAAAAGAACGGAGCGGACAGGAAGCTCTGTATCACGATAAATGACAGCGGCGTGTAGATAACCAGAGCGGTTATCAGCACGACGATGCCGCGCGGCAGGCTTTGCCACTTTCTGCGTAATGTATTCATGGGGTATCCCTGGTGTTGCAGCCCAATAAAACGAACTCAGTCGACAGGGAGCGCGACGGCGTGCGCCGCGCCCGAACGCTTATTTGGCGGCGGCTGCACGCCACTCTTTGATGTACTCCAGGCGTTTTTTCGGCTGCAGGTACTCCAGCAGCGTTTCATCAACCGGGATCGGCTTCAGCGCGTTACCGAGGATTTTGGTCAGGCCGTCAATATCATTTTTGCCTTCGATATCGTTACGGATGGAGGGGATGTCCGCCTGACTGGCCAGAATGCTTTGCCCTTTTTCAGACAGCACATAGTCCAGCCACAGTTTTGCCGCATTGCTGTTTTGCGCCTGCTGGCTGATGAACGACACGCGCGAGAGCACCAGCGTGTAATCTTTCGGGTACGAAATGCCGAGAGAAGGATCGTTCTTCGCACGGGCTTCAGCATAGGATCCGAGGATGTTAAAGCCGATCAGGTTTTCACCGGAGGAAACCCTCTCCATCATGGTGCCCGTTGATGACTGCACCGCTAAGCCGCCTTTGGCGACGTCGGCCAGGGTTTTAAAGTAGTTTGGATCGGCCTTGTGATCCTGCACGGAAAGCATAAAGCCAAGACCCGATTTTTCGATGTCGTAGGTGGTGACTTTGCTCTTGAATTTGTCCGTCTGGCTGGCAATCAGCTTCGCCAGCGCGGCGTGAGAATCCGGCACGTCGCCAGCCGGGATCAGGCGCTTGTTGTAGATAAAGACCACTGGCTCATAGGTGGTGCCGTATGCCTTATCTTTCCAGACTGCCCATTTCGGCAGCTGACTTTGCTCCGGCGATTTGTACTCCATGGCGTAGTCGGTGGCGAGTTTCAGCCCGGTGTCCATTGAGGAGCTCCAGACCACGTCGCCGCTACCGCCGCCGGAGGCCTGTTCGCTGATAAAACGGTTGTACAGCTCGGTGCTGTTCATGTCGTTGTATTCAACTTTGATGCCCGGGTAGGTTTTTTCGAAGCCCGCAATCAGCGGCCCGGCGGCTTTGGTGTCGGTGGTGGAGTAAATCACCACCTTGCCCTCTTTGGTGGCGGCATCGACAACTTTTTGATACTCAGCAGGATAGCCCTGCGGCAGGGCAGACAGTGCAGAAGCAGAGAACAGGACGGTAGCGGTAAGCAGAGAAATTCGGAACGTGTTCGACATTATAGTTAACCTTTTAGTTACATTTGAGGAACTAATTGTCAACATAGCGTAAAGCGCGCCTCCGACAATAGGGAGGCGCGGGCAATGATTCCGAAGTGTGACTGTCACCATCGTTTCAGCAATTAACACCATAAAATCCGCGAACGTTTGCCTGCGAACGGTTTCGGATTACGGTTTATCGTCGGCTTTGCGGTATAGCCGCCGTGGATGACCAATATTGCCATACAGCATTTCGACGATGATTAACCCGCTCTCCACGCAGTATTCCAGGTAGCGACGCCCCGTGGTTTTGCTGATCCCCACGTTTTCCACCACCTCTTCAACCGACATCGCGCTGTCGGGATGTTCGGCGAACAGGCGTTTAATCCTTTCCAGCGTTTGGGGTTCAATGCCCTTCGTCGACGGCGTAATGGAGGCTTCCGCGGCAGGCAGATTAAACAGACGATCCAGCGCGTGCTGGTCGACCACCTTCACCTGCTGCACGGTGTGGACGAAGCGCATAAACCGCTCCAGCGAGGCGTGCAGGCGCTGGAAAAAGACGGGCTTGATCAGGTAGTCAAACGCGCCGCTGCGCATGGCATGGCTGCAGGTCTGCATATCGCTGGCGGCGGTGATGAAGATCACCGAGCATTCATAGCTTTTCAACAGCGGGTTATCGATGAGCTCCACGCCTTTACCGTCCGGGAGATAGTTGTCCAGCAGGATAAGCCGCGGCTGATGCTGACGAATCAGGCTGCATGCCTGCTCAATCGACGCGGCGATGCCCACCACGCGCAAGTGAAAATTCTGCTCGATATACTCGCGATGCAGCTCCGCCAGGTGCGGTTCATCTTCAACGATCACAACGTCAAGTGGTTGGGTCATGCGGTTGTCCATTGGGAATAAACACAGAAAAAATGGTGCCCTGCGGCGTGTTGTCGGCGATCTCTATGCTGCCGCCCGCTTTCCTGATATAGCCTGCCACCAGAAACAGGCCAATACCGTGCTCGGTACCCACAATGTCGTTTTCACTTTCCGGTTTGCTGCTGAATCCCTGGCGGAAAATGTGTGGCTTCACCGCCTCATCCACACCGCAGCCTCTGTCTGCCACCTCTATCAACAACTCCTGGTTGCGGTCAGAAATGTAGAGTTCCACCGGCGCGGGGACCGGTGCCTTAAGGGTCGCATCCACCGCGTTATCCAGCAGGTTACCAATAATGGACATCAGCTCCGTTTCGTTGAGCGTGCCGGGCATGCGGGTGAGCTGGCAGGCCGGGTCAAACTGCAGTTCAACGCCTTTTTCGCGCGCGCTGACGTATTTTCCTAACAGCAGCCCGCACAGGGCCGGAGAGGAAAAATGGGCCGAAACGAAGTCCAGCACGCGCTGCGCGCCTTCTGACTGCATCTGGATGTAACGGATCGCCTCGTCATAGTGTTTCATCTGCAGCAGCCCCACCAGCGTCGCGGTCCAGTTCAGCTGCTCGTGGCGCATAATGCGCAGGTTGTCCGCATAGCGCTTGATCTGGCTCAGTTGGCTGCTGAGGGTGTTAATGTCGTTTTTGTCGCGAAAGCTGTACACCCAGCCGCTTTCAACGCCGGGTTCGACCTCAATCGCCACGCGGTTAACGATCACCTCTCGCTGGTTAAGCACTGCGATTTGGTCGTGGCGACCAGCGCTTACCGAGGCGTAGCGCTGGGATAAAAAGCCCGGCGACGTCTGCAGAACGTCTTCCAGCGGTTTGCCGATAAGTTCTTTCTCACTTTGATGAATATCGAGCATCTCCCTGGCTGCCCGGTTAATTAAAATCAGCCGCTTCTCTTCATTGATGGCAAATACCCCCTCGTACATGGCTTCTAATAGCGCGCGTTGCTGCAAAACCAACTGGGCGATATCTTTCGGCTCAAGGCGGAACATCTGCTTTTTAAGATTGCGGGTAAACAGCCAGGAGAAAATAAACAGCAACAGCAGAAGGGCAATACCGTACAGTCCAGCCTGCCAGAGAATGCGGGCGTTAATATTGGCGATATACGAGGTCAGATAGCCGACCGAGACGATGCCAATGACCTGATGCTGCGCATTAAAGATTGGCGCTTTGCTGCGCAGCGACACCCCAATCCCGCCCTGACGCACGGAAATAATGGTTTTGCCTTTTAACACCTCCGCATTATCCCCTCCAATCATCGGTAAATTAATGCGCTCCGGTGATTCCGAATGATAAAGGTGCTGTTCCCGGGTATCGCCAATCACAATATAGCTGGCATCGCTTTCGGCACGCAGCGGCTGTATTAAGCGGGCGATACCGGGGATATCTCTGGCTGCCACCATTTCCGCCAGACCCGGTATCAGGGCGATTTCACTGGCCTGTACCCGGGCGCGCTGGCCCAAATCGTGGTGTAGCTGTCGGTCAATAAAATGAAACAGGATCGTTCCCAGCAGAACTAAGAGCAGGCAGGAGAAGCACACCAGCGCTAAAAACAGCTTTACCTGAAAAGAGAGTCTGCGTTTCATTCAACCTGTGCTAGCCCTATGAAAGTGAGAGATTTGCGGAGCCTGACATGTGCCAATAGCGGACGCAATCTGGCGAGAAAAGAGTTGTGACCTGGCTTTTCGTTTTCGGCGTTATAGCCATCAGGATCCCGTAAGGCTATGCTTCATTCAGCACGATAATAATTACAGAGGCAATGTCATGGATAAAGAACTACTGGATGAGGGGTACCGGGCCTATACCGGCGAGAAAATTGACGTTTACTTTAATACCGGGATCTGCAAACACTCAGGTAACTGCGTGCGTGGGAGCGCAAAGCTGTTTAATCTGAAACGTAAGCCGTGGATCATTCCCGATGAAGTGGACGTTGAAACGGTTGTACGCGTGATTGATACCTGCCCGAGCGGTGCGCTGAAGTATCGCCAAAAATAAGCGAGGAACCATGGAAATTCTGGAAGGCCATAACAAGTTTTACGTGAATGATGAGAACGGCAATCAGGTCGCAGAGATTGTCTTCGTGCCGACCGGCGAGCACCTGAGCATTATCGAGCACACCGATGTGGATGAGAGCCTGAAAGGGCAGGGCGTCGGTAAACAGCTGGTGGCGAAAGTGGTGGAGAAGATGCGCGGTGAGAACCGCAAAATTATTCCGCTGTGCCCGTTTGCGAAGCATGAGTTTGATAAGACGCGGGAATATGACGATATTCGGGCGTAAATAACGCGCCCGGCAGCACGCCGGGCACGAGTACGTCTAGCCAACAAACATCACCGACACGCACAGCACGCCGACGACCAGCGTCAGCAGGCTGCCAATTGAGCGGTACGGTTTCAGGGAAGGGATCAGATACGTCGACAGCGTCGGCATGATAAACAGGATCATGGCGATAAGCGGGCCGCTGATGGCGTAAATCATTGAGATGGCGTTCGGGTTAATGCAGCAGACCGCAAAGGTGATTAACGACACCCCCATAATGGAAATCGCGCGGTTAAAGGCGCGGCTCTTTTTAATCCCCACCTGATTTAGCGACGACTTCACGATCTCCGTCGCCCCTTCAATCACCCCAAAATAGGTGCCGAGGAACGATTTCGACATCGCTACGATCGCCACGATAATCCCGGAAATGCCGAGCCAGGCTGGGGAAGACGGCATCATCGACAGCGCTGACAGAATCGTCACCCCCTGCTCTTTGGCGGCCATAATATAGGACGGTGGGATAGAGAGCAGGCAGCTGAAGACAAAGAACAGCACGCTCAGGCAGATAATCAGGTACGCCACCTTCATGATCTTCTTGCATTTATCCATGGCACCGTCGGCAAACTTCTCGCGACGGTCAACGGCAAACGTTGAGATAATCGGGGTATGGCTAAAGGCAAACACCATCACCGGAATTGAAATCCATACCTGATGCAGCGTTTGGCGATCGAAAGCCATCTGGCTGGTGAGCAACGAGGGCTGCCAGCTTCCGGTGAGATAGATCGAGACAAACAGGAAATAGGCAATCAGCGGAAACACCAGGAAGCCCATCACTTTTATCGTGATATGCCGTCCCATCAGGAAAATCAGATTCAATACCAGCACCACCCCCAGGCTGACCAGCACGCGAACGGTGGTGTCCACCGTCAGGTGTTTTGCCAGCTGCTCGGTTAACGAGTTGGTAATGGCCACCGCATAAATCTGCACCACCACAAAAAAGGCGATGAAATAGAGCGTGGTGATCAGATTGCCAATCTTCTTACCATAGTAGTGGGAGACGGCGCCGGTGATCCCTTCATTACCTTTTGTGTTTGACGAGAGAATAAATTGCGCCAGCGCCCGGTGCGGCCAGTAGGTTAACGGATAGGCCACGAGGGCGGTGATAAACAGGACAATAGCGCCTGCGGAGCCCAGCTGAATGGGCAAGAACAGCGTTCCTGCGCCCACGGCCGTGCCATAGAGAGCGAAACTCCAGAGAGTCTCATCTTTTGACCAAATTTTCGACATTAGAGCAACGTTTCAACTAACAAACCATCAGAATGGCGTGCAATTTACCATAGTTATGCCTGAAGAGCGCAGTTGCTTCGACGGAGTTTGGCCGGAACAGGCGTCCGGCCAGCGAGGGTTTAGCCTGCAAGAGCGCGTCGTTGCTGACGACGCTTAAGGAATTTCTCACGCAGGTTATCGTATGCCCAGTTATAGAACATGGTGTATGGCAGGAAGAACAGGAAGAAACCAATTTCTAACGTGAATGCCTCAAGCAGGGTCACGCCCAGCACGGCGGCGACAATCGACACGCCGATTACAATAAACCCGCATTCGAACCCCAGGGCGTGCAGCGCGCGCACTTTTGCCGTACGTTTTACGCGCTGGACAGGCCAGAAACGGTCGAAGCCGAAGTTATAGATAATGTTCCAGAGCATGGCGGTGGTAGCCAGGATAATGGTTAACCCACCCATCTCCACCACCGATCGCTGCATCAGCCATGCCGCCGTGGGGGCGAGAATTGCCGTGGCAATCCCTTCGAAACAGACAGCATGAAAGATCCGCTCCGGCAGCTTACGTTGGAGTGCATCCTGATGTTGCATAGTGTAGACCTCATTAATTCACCGGTATGGGCGTTGATGCAGCCTATTTTTATCGCTAAAGGTGATATATTAAAGATGGTATCCATCGATAAAGTAGATAGTTTATGCGCTATTCACCTGAAGCTCTTACTGCGTTTGTTGAGACCGTTGCGGCAGGCTCTTTCTCTGCTGCCGCGCGCAGGCTGCGTAAAAGCCAGTCGACGATCAGCACCTCCATTGCCAACCTTGAAGCCGATCTTGGTTTCGAACTGTTTGACCGCTCGGCGCGCCAGCCGGTGTTAACGGTCCAGGGAGAACAGGTGCTGGGCTATGTGCAGGCCATCCTCGCCGCCAGCACGCGGCTGGATGAGCTGGCGGTGTCGTTAACGGCACAAACGGAGGCGCGTCTGACGTTTGTCCTCTCCGATACCCTCAACCCCGACGTGCTTGAAGATCTGATGAAGCAGTTTGACGCTCGCTTTCCCCACACGGAATTCGAATGCCTGATTGGCGAGGAAGAGGACGTGATCGATCTGCTGCAAAAGGAGCGCGCGCAGGTGGGGCTGACGGAAGCGCGAGACGGTTATCCTACGGATATTGGCGCTACCCGGCTGCCGGTGCAGACCCGAATGGCGATATATGCCGCGACCACGCATCCGCTCGCCGGACAACGCGAGGTGCAGAGCGACGAGCTGCACGGCTGGCGGGAGCTGAGGCTCAGCACCTACCTTGAGCGCGAGGCTGAGATCGCGCGCGGGCCCGTCTGGTCAGCGCCGAACTACCTGTTATTGCTGAGTATGGCCGTCCAGGGGTTCGGCTGGTGCGTGCTGCCGTGCGCGCTGGTGGATGAATTCGCCGCCGCGAAGTCGCTGGTACAGCTCAATGTTCCCGGCTGGCCACGGGCGATCGGCATCGATCTGCTGTGGAATAAACGATCCCCTCCCGGCGTGGCCGGAAGCTGGCTACGGCAGTATCTGCAGGATGCACGCTAATCCTTGTGATTAAACTCACTATTTTTAAACAATTAAGATAATTGCCAGTAACAATCCTCTACTATCGTCATGTCATTTAACACAGAGGTCGTGATGAAAGATGTCGTAATAGTGGGTGCGTTGCGTACGGCTATCGGCTGTTTTCAGGGAGCGCTTGCGCGTCACTCGGCGGTTGACCTGGGCAGCGTGGTCGTTAAAGCGCTGGTGGAACGTAGCGGGATCGCAGCCCATGAAGTTGATGAGGTGATCCTGGGGCAGGTTCTCACGGCCGGTGCCGGGCAAAACCCTGCGCGTCAGGCGGCGCTGAAGGGTGGGCTGCCCAATACCGTCTCCGCCATTACCATCAACGACGTCTGTGGTTCAGGGTTAAAAGCGCTGCATCTCGCCACCCAGGCCATTCAGTGTGGTGAAGCGGATGTGGTTATAGCTGGCGGACAAGAGAACATGAGCCGCGCGCCGCACGTTCTCACCGATAGCCGAACCGGCGCGCAGCTGGGTAACAGCCAGCTGCTCGACAGCCTCGTGCATGACGGGCTGTGGGATGCGTTCAACGACTATCATATGGGCGTGACGGCAGAAAACCTGGCGCGCGAGTACGGCATTAGCCGCGAATTGCAGGACGCCTATGCGCTCAGTTCGCAGCAAAAAGCGCGTACCGCGATTGATTCCGGTCGCTTTCGCGACGAGATTGTCCCGGTCAGCACGCAGCGTCAGAACGGCGAGGCGATCGTCGTCGATACCGATGAACAGCCGCGCACGGATGCCAGCGCAGAAGGCCTGGCGAGACTGAACCCCGCGTTTGAAACACAGGGCTCAGTCACCGCGGGCAATGCCTCGTCCATTAACGACGGTGCCGCCGCCGTGATGATGATGAGCGAAAGCAAAGCCCTTGAGCTCGATCTCCCCGTGCTGGCCCGCATTAAGGCGTTTGCCAGCGTGGGCGTGGATCCTGCGTTGATGGGGATTGCGCCGGTCTACGCTACCCGTCGCTGCCTGGAGCGCGCAGGGTGGCAGCTTTCGGATGTCGATCTGATCGAAGTGAACGAAGCCTTTGCCGCGCAGGCGATCTCGGTCGGCAAAATGCTGGAATGGGATCCGCTGCGGGTCAACGTGAACGGCGGTGCAATTGCGCTGGGTCATCCCATCGGCGCGTCCGGCTGCCGAATCCTGGTTTCGCTGGTCCACGAAATGAAAAAGCGAAACGCGCGCAAAGGGATCGCTACCCTCTGTATAGGCGGCGGACAGGGTGTGGCGCTCGCCATCGAACGCTAATTTCTCCTCCCTTAAAAAACCTCCTTCGGGAGGTTTTTTTTATCGTGCTCTTCTCTTCATGGGAAGTAATCGTGATCCGCGCGTCATTTCTGTTATAAACAAAAATAAAAAATGAAACGTTGTTTTAATTGCAATTGAAAACCCTATTTTATGCCGCTAGTATGTGCTCATCATAAAACGAAACGTCGTTTCGTTTAATTTCTGCCTTCGGGCATGACCACATCTGGAGGTTACCGTGGACGTCAGACAAAGCATCCACAGCGCGCACGCCAAAACGCTGGATACTCAGGGACTGCGCAGCGAGTTTTTAGTTGAGCAGGTGTTCGAAGCCGATAAGTACACCATGGTCTATAGCCACATCGACCGCATTATCGTGGGCGGCATTATGCCGGTGGCGAAAACCGTCTCCGTGGGCGGTGAAGTAGGCAAGCAGCTGGGCGTAAGCTACTTCCTGGAGCGTCGTGAGCTGGGCGTGATTAATATTGGCGGGCCGGGCACGATTACCGTGGACGGCCAGTGCTACGAGATTGGCCACCGCGACGGGCTGTACGTCGGCAAAGGGGCGAAAGAGGTGGTCTTTGCCAGCCTCGACGGCAGTAAACCCGCGAAGTTTTACTACAACTGCGCCCCGGCGCACACCGCTTATCCAACCAAAAAAGTAACGCCCGCGGACGTTGCGCCCGTGACGCTGGGCGACAACCTCACCAGCAACCGCCGCACCATCAATAAATACTTCGTGCCGGATGTGCTGGAAACCTGCCAGCTCAGCATGGGGCTGACCGAGCTTGCGCCAGGCAACCTGTGGAACACCATGCCGTGCCATACCCACGAACGCCGCATGGAAGTCTACTTCTACTTCAACATGGATGAAGACGCCTGCGTGTTCCACATGATGGGACAGCCTCAGGAAACCCGTCATATCGTCATGCATAACGAGCAGGCGGTGATTTCACCCAGCTGGTCTATTCACTCCGGCGTGGGGACTAAAGCCTATACCTTCATCTGGGGGATGGTTGGAGAAAACCAGGTCTTCGATGACATGGACCACGTCGCGGTTAAGGATCTGCGCTAGTCGCGGGCAGTTAAGCATACATCTGCCTGTTGATGACAGGCGCTGAAAGAGTAAGGAACAAACATGATTCTGGATGCATTTTCTCTGCAGGGTAAAGTGGCCGTGGTTTCCGGGTGTGACACCGGACTGGGCCAGGGGATGGCGTTAGGCCTGGCGGAAGCGGGCTGTGATATCGTCGGGATTAACATCGTTGAGCCCACGGAAACCATCGAACGCGTAACCGCGCTGGGCCGCCGTTTTCTCAGCCTGACCGCCGACCTGCGTAAAATCGACGCTATTCCGGAGCTGCTGGATCGCGCGGTGGCGGAATTTGGCCATATCGACATTCTGGTCAACAACGCGGGGCTGATCCGCCGTGAAGACGCGATTAACTTCAGCGAGACCGACTGGGACGATGTCATGAACCTGAACATCAAGAGCGTGTTCTTTATGTCCCAGGCGGCGGCGAAGCACTTCATCGCGCAGGGCAAGGGCGGCAAGATCATTAACATCGCCTCGATGCTCTCCTTCCAGGGCGGCATCCGCGTGCCGTCTTACACCGCGTCGAAAAGCGCGGTGATGGGCGTGACCCGCCTGCTGGCGAACGAATGGGCGCAGCACAACATCAACGTCAACGCGATTGCGCCGGGCTACATGGCCACCAACAACACCCAGCAGCTTCGCGCGGACGAAGAACGCAGTGCGGCGATCCTGGAGCGTATTCCGGCGGGCCGCTGGGGGCTGCCGAGCGATCTGATGGGGCCGGTAGTGTTCCTGGCTTCCCCGGCATCGGACTATATCAATGGTTATACCGTCGCGGTTGATGGCGGCTGGCTGGCGCGATAACCTAACTTATGACAAATACCTCTGCTCTTCGGCGGAGGTTTTTTTTGCTTAAAATTTGTCAAAGTCCATATTGATAAACACGAAAAATCCATACTTAAAAATCATAGATGACTGCCATCACACTTTTATTACTGAAAAATTAAGGCGTTAGTAATATCAGGTGATTATCCAGCATTAGTTGAAATTGTAATGTCCATCACAGATCGCTATGCCATAGCGAAATAATCCATATCTTCACGAATTCCGGCCTGACACTTTTCCCCGCTATCTCGTAATTTCATTTAACGAATTTTGCTGTTGAGGCAGGAAAAATATGACATCTATAAATGACTCTACCCTGATGCCCGCCGCGCTGCGCGATACCCGCCGCATGAACCAGTTTGTCTCCATTGCGGCAGCCGTGGCCGGTTTGTTGTTCGGCCTGGATATCGGCGTTATCGCCGGGGCGCTGCCGTTTATTACCGATCACTTTACGCTGAGTAACCGCCTGCAGGAGTGGGTGGTGAGCAGCATGATGCTCGGCGCGGCCATCGGCGCGCTGTTTAACGGCTGGCTTTCGTTCCGCCTCGGGCGTAAATACAGCCTGATGGTCGGGGCGGTCCTGTTTGTTGCCGGGTCCATTGGTTCGGCGTTTGCCACTAACGTTGAAGTGCTGCTGCTCTCCCGCGTACTGCTGGGCGTGGCGGTGGGGATTGCCTCCTACACTGCGCCGCTGTATCTCTCCGAAATGGCGAGCGAGAACGTGCGCGGCAAGATGATTAGTATGTACCAGCTGATGGTGACGCTGGGCATCGTGCTGGCGTTCTTGTCCGATACGTACTTCAGCTACAGCGGTAACTGGCGGGCGATGCTCGGCGTGCTGGCGCTGCCTGCGGTAGTGCTGATTGTTTTAGTGATCTTCCTGCCCAACAGTCCGCGCTGGCTGGCGCAAAAAGGGCGTCACGTGGAAGCGGAAGAGGTGCTGCGCATGCTGCGCGACACGTCTGAGAAAGCGCGTGAAGAGCTGAACGAGATCCGCGAAAGCCTGAAGCTGAAGCAGGGCGGCTGGTCGCTGTTTAAGGCTAACCGCAACGTGCGCCGCGCGGTGTTCCTCGGTATGTTGCTGCAGGCGATGCAGCAGTTCACGGGGATGAACATCATCATGTATTACGCCCCGCGCATCTTCAAAATGGCCGGTTTTACCACCACGGAACAGCAGATGATCGCCACGCTGGTGGTGGGGCTGACCTTTATGTTCGCCACCTTTATTGCGGTGTTCACCGTCGATAAGGCCGGTCGTAAGCCTGCGCTGAAAATTGGCTTTAGCGTGATGGCGCTCGGCACCCTGATCCTCGGCTACTGCCTGATGCAGTTTGATAACGGCACGGCGTCCAGCGGCCTCTCCTGGCTCTCCGTGGGCATGACCATGATGTGTATTGCTGGCTACGCGATGAGCGCCGCGCCGGTGGTGTGGATCCTGTGCTCTGAAATTCAGCCGCTGAAATGTCGCGATTTTGGTATCACCTGTTCCACCACCACCAACTGGGTGTCGAACATGATCATCGGTGCGACCTTCCTGACGCTGCTGGATGCGATTGGCGCGGCGGGAACCTTCTGGCTCTATACGGTGCTGAACGTGGCGTTTATTGGCGTGACATTCTGGCTAATTCCAGAAACCAAAGGCGTGACGCTGGAACATATTGAACGCAAGCTGATGAGCGGGGAGAAACTGCGAAATATCGGCGTGTAAGAGTTAATGCCGGGTAAGCGCAGCGCCACCCGGCGTTTTGTTAGCGTGATGCTGAATAACTACCAACTTTGATAGCAGTTCCTCAGATAGTCCATTCTCGCGTTCAGATTATTCTTAGTTTCTTGTATTATCGGGCAACTGAACTCACCCGGCAGGAATTTACTGCACCCGAAACAGAAGAACGGCTATGTCAGCAATGGATTTCAAAAAAAACACGGACCTCGATTTTCCCTCATATGCCCCTCCAGCAGTCAGTTCAAAAGAGATCGATCTTCTGGGCCTGTTAGATATTCTGATTACCGCGAAAAAACGTATTGCCACCATTATCTTTGTTTTCGCGCTGGCAGGTCTGGCAATTGCGCTTCTACTGCCGCAAAAATGGACCAGTAAAGCGGTGATCACTCCGGCGGAACAGACACAGTGGAACCCGCTGCGCCAGATGATGGTTGCGCTGCAGGTTCTTGATGTGAAGGTGCCGGTTACCCGTCAGGAAGTCTTTGACCTGTTTATTAAAAAATTCCAGTCGCAGTCATTGCTCGAAGAGTATATTACCTCTTCCCCTTACGTGATGGCACAGCTCAAGAATGCGCAAGTGGACCCGCTTGAACTGCACCGTGCGGTTGTCAATATTGCAGACAGAATGAAAGCGGTGAATGATGTTCAGGGAAAAGATGCGGATAAAGCGCCTTTCGTCTCCTGGACATTGAGCTTCACCGCGCCGACCGCTGCCGATGCCCAATCCGTTCTGGAGGGGTATATCAACTATATCTCGGCAATTGTTGAGAAAGAAACGGTGCAGAATATCCGCAACCAGATCGCCCTCAAAACGAACGAGGTAGAGCAGCAGCTGACGCTCGACCGCGTTCGTCTGACCAATGTGCATAACACCAACCTGCAGCGGCTGAACTATTCGCTGGAAGTGGCGAATGCGGCGGGCATTAAGAAGCCTGTTTATAGCAACGGACAAGGGATAAAAGACGATCCGGATTACTCCGTCGCGCTCGGGGCTGACGGTATCGCGGAAAAGCTAAGGATTGAAAAAAATCTTAAGGATGTGACGGAGCTGAACGCGGACTTCCAGAACCGGGAATATTACCTGGCGCAGCTGAAAAAACTCTCCTTCGCAGACGTTAAGCTTGAGCCATTCAGGTATCAGCTTTCGCCATCGATGCCGGTGAAAAAAGACGGCCCGGGCAAAGGCATGATTGTCATTCTGGCGGCGATCCTTGGCGCTCTGTTTGCCTGCGGCAGCGTATTACTCCGTGAGGCCATGCTCAGCCGAAACCCATTGCCAGAGCCGGTAACGGAATAAATTCTGCACACATGAAGGCGCTGCAACAGCGCCTTTTTTATTTCAGGAAATCCTCGCGAACAGGCGTAAAGGTGTCCAGCAGCGTGCCGGCCCTGAGGCAGACGCAGCCGTGCATCACATGTGGTTGTTTGTAGAGGGTATCTCCCGCCGTCACGACATGCTTCTCTTCACCAATGGTAAACTCAAATTCTCCAGAGAGAACATAGGTTAACTGTTCGTGCGGGTGGTTATGCAGTGGGCCAATCGCGCCCTGCTCAAAATGTACTTCAACCGCCATCATCCTGCCGCCGTGGGCCAGCACGCGACGCGTAACGCCGTTCCCCAGATCTTCAGACGCGGTCTCTTTGTGGAACATAAACATGGCTTTGCCCTTCATAATAAAACAGTGTTTTATTTAATTTACATTGGCCAGCTTAAAAAGAAAACGACGTAATAAAGAACTGGAAACAGGATCACAAGTTTGCTTCACTGGCTTAAACAGATAAGGAGCGATGATGAAAACGATTGGCCTGATAGGTGGGATGAGCTGGGAATCGACAATCCCTTATTACCGCCTGATTAACGAAGGCGTAAAGCAGCGTCTGGGCGGCCTGCACTCCGCGAGCCTGCTGCTGCACAGCGTTGATTTTCATGAAATCGAAGCCTGCCAGTCGAGCGGCGAATGGGATAAAGCCGGAGAAATCCTGGCTGATGCCGCGCTGGGGCTGGAGCGTGCGGGGGCGCAGGGCATTCTGCTGTGTACCAACACGATGCACAAAGTGGCCTCGCACATTGAAGCGCGCTGTTCGCTGCCGTTCCTGCACATCGCGGACGCCACCGGACGCGCCATTCGCGCTTCGGGAATGTCGCGCGTGGCCTTGCTGGGCACACGTTACACCATGGAGCAGGATTTCTATCGCGGGCGCTTGCACAGCGAGTTTGGGATTGAAAGCCTGATCCCGGATGAGGGGGACCGGGCGCGCATCAATCAGATTATCTTCGACGAGCTCTGCCTCGGAACCTTCAGCGAAACCTCCCGCGCATATTACGTCAGCGTAATAGATAAACTGGCGCAGCAGGGGGCTGAAGGGGTGATTTTCGGCTGCACGGAGATCGGTTTGCTGGTGCCGGCCGAACGAAGCCCCATCCCGGTGTTTGATACCGCGGCCATTCACGCGGCAGATGCCGTGGAATTTATGCTGTCATAACGGGTTTTGCAGGTCAGGTAAGCGAAGCGCCACCTGACGCGCATGCTCAACTAAGTGTTCGGTGAATGCGTCCACCAGCGCGGAAGCCGGACGGTGCAGCGGGCGGATAAGGCTTACGGTGAACGGGACGGAAACGCTAAAACGGCGGATGACGATCCCGCTTCCTGCATAGTCCAGCGCCGTAAGCGGATTGACGACCGCAACGCCGACGCCCGCGCGCACCATCGCGCATATTGACGCCGCGCTGTGGGTTTCAACGACCATCCGCCGCTTCACCTGATGCTCAGAAAAAAGCGTATCCAGCAGCTGCCGGTAGCTGTCCGTTTGCGACAGGCTAATGTAGTTTTCACCATGAAAATCCGCGGGCGTCAGCACTGCTTTGTGGGCAAGCCGATGCCCGGCGGGCAGAACGCACACTTCATCCAGCGCGAGCAGTTCCGTGCGCGCCGTTCCTGCGGGTGTCGAGAGGGTTTCGGTTAACCCGAGATCGTGCCGCTGTGCCGACAGCCACTCTTCAAGCAGAGGCGACTCCTGCGGGACGATGGTGAGATTGACCTCAGGATAGCGGGCCAGAAAAGGCTGGAGCAGCGTCGGTAAAAAGGACTGAGAGAAGACGGGCAGGCAGACAATCGACAGCTCGCCCTGACGAAACTCGCGCAGGCTTTCCGCCGCGCTGACGATTCTGTCCAGCCCGTACCATGAGCGCTGCACTTCCTCAAACAGGCGCAACCCCTGCACCGTCGGGTGAAGCCTGCCCCGGGCGCGTTCGAACAGCTTCAGCCCCAGCACTTTCTCGAAGCGCGCCAGCTCGCGGCTGACCGTCGGCTGCGAGGTATGCAGCATCTGCGCGGCTTCGGTGAGATTGCCGGCGGTCATCACGGCGTGGAAAATCTCGATGTGGCGTAAATTGACGGCGGGCATAGGGCACCTGAAAGCAAGGAACTGTCCATATCATTTTTGCATAGACTCGCGATAAAACGATATTTTTTATTCTGCTTCCGCTGTGGCGTAATCATAAAAAAAATGAATTGAACCGGAGAAGACCATGCCACGCCCGCTCAACCAGACGGATACCGATTTGAACGCTGAAAACCTGCTGCGCCTGCCCGCCGAGTTTGGCTGCCCGGTATGGGTCTACGACGCGCAGATCGTTCGCGAGAAGATCGCCGCCCTGCATCAGTTTGACGTGGTGCGTTTTGCCCAGAAGGCTTGCTCCAATATTCATATTCTGCGCCTGATGCGCGAGCAGGGCGTGAAAGTTGACTCCGTATCGCTGGGTGAAATCGAGCGTGCGCTGGCGGCAGGCTTTGATCCGAAAACCGATCCTGACGCGATCGTCTTTACCGCGGATGTGATCGACGACGCCACGCTTGCGCGCGTGCATGAACTGCAGGTGCCGGTGAACGCCGGTTCTGTGGATATGCTGGAGCAGCTTGGGCAGGTTTCACCCGGCCATCGCGTCTGGCTGCGCGTCAACCCGGGCTTTGGACATGGCCATAGCCAAAAAACCAACACCGGGGGCGAAAACAGCAAGCACGGCATCTGGTACGCCGATATGCCTGCCGCGCTTGAGGTACTGCAGCGCTACAGCCTGAAGCTGGTAGGCATTCATATGCACATTGGCTCCGGCGTCGATTACGGGCACCTGGAGCAGGTGTGCGGGGCGATGGTGCGCCAGGTTGTCGACTTCGGTCAGGATCTGGAGGCGATCTCCGCCGGTGGAGGTCTTTCCATTCCTTATCGTGAAGGGGAAGAGGCGATCGACACCGATCACTATTACGGCCTGTGGAGCGCCGCGCGCGATCAAATTGCCGCGCATCAGGGCCATGCCGTGAAGCTGGAAATTGAGCCGGGTCGTTTCCTGGTAGCCGAAGCCGGCGTGCTGGTGGCTCAGGTACGCAGCGTCAAAGAGATGGGCTCCCGCCACTTCGTGCTGATTGATGCGGGCTTTAACGACCTGATGCGTCCGTCCATGTACGGCAGCTACCATCACATTACCGCCCTGGCTGCCGATGGCCGCGATTTAACGCACGCGCCGCGCCGCGAGACGGTGGTCGCAGGCCCGCTGTGTGAATCCGGTGATGTGTTTACCCAGCAGGAAGGTGGCAAAGTTGAAACCCGCGCGCTGCCCGAGGTGAAGCCGGGCGATTACCTGGTGCTGCACGACACCGGGGCGTACGGGGCGTCTATGTCCTCGAACTACAACAGCCGTCCGCTGCTGCCGGAAGTGCTGTTTGATAACGGCAAGGCGCGGCTGATCCGTCGTCGCCAGACCATTCAGGAACTGCTGGCGCTGGAACTCGTTTGATTAAAGTACGGCCCCGTTGTGACCGAATCGCGTAATACCAGCGTGCCGGTAAACGGCGGGATCGCATCGACCGGCTGGTTCTTCGCCAGCCGGATCGCCTGATCGATAGCCGTGACGATCATGTTATCTATCGGCAGATAAACCGACGACAGCGCAGGCTCCAGCCACTTTGCGCTTGGGGCATCGTCAAAGCCGAACAGGGAGATATCCTGCGGGATCTTAAGCCCTGCCTGATGCAGCGCTTTGGACGCGCCAAGCGCCATATCATCGTTACAGGCAAACAGCGCGCTGAACGACACCCCTTCAGCAATCAGCTCCTTACACAGCTCATAGCCCCGCGTCATTCCCGCATCACCGTACTTTATTCGACGCTCGTCCAGACGAATGCCGTGCTTTTCCAGCGCCTTACGGTAGCCCATCAGCCGCGCTTTACCCGTGGGGGTGTGGATCGGAACGGTAATGCAGGCGATCTCCCGGTGGCCCTGATTGATCAGGTAATCCACCGCCTTAAACGCGGCATCCTGTTGTTCGAAGAACACGCAGCGCTCCGGTGCCTGGCTGACTTCACGGTTGATGACCACCAGCGGCGTTTGCACGGTATTAATCAGCTTGATGATCGCTTTTTCGCTCATATAGCGCGTGTAAAGCACGATGGCATCGCACTGGCGGTCGGCCAGCATTTGCACCGCCTGCTCTTCCTGCTCTGGCGCGTCGTGACCGTCGGTGACGATCAGCTGTTTCCCGTGGGTTTCGGTCTGCCGCGACGCCTGCTGCAAAAGACGACCAAAGTAAAAGCCGTCGAAGGTAGAGACGACCAGACCAATGCTGTTGCTGGTCTGGTTAGCCAGCGAACGCGCGAGAAAGTTTGGGCGGTAGCCCAGCTCTTCCATCGCAGCAAAGACCTGCTGACGCGTGCTCTCTTTAACCTGACCTGTGCCATTCAGCACGCGCGAGACGGTAGCCTTCGACACGCCCGCGCGCAGTGAGACATCCAGCATTGTTGCCATTCTACATTCCTGCTTCCACGTAATGGTTTGCAGTTTAACACAGACCTGACAGCGTATAAGCGATGCGGGAAGCGCAAAACTTCTGCCACGATCACGCTTTTTGGTCACGATTCGCCTGGCCTGCCGGAAGTAAAACTAAATAGTCTGACTCTGGTAAAATAATCGCCAAACCGGGCTGGAGACGTCAGGCCAGCATAATCATTAAAAACGCAGGTGAAACGTGAAAAAGACCGTCATTCTCCCGCTTTACGAGGCACCGCGCTATGCGGAGCAGGTCACCGACTGGCTCTGGCAGGCCTTTGGCGAGGGGCTTGCGCGGGATTTTTTCCATAGCATCGTCGAGCACAGCCAGACGCCGGGTGCCCTGCCGCTGACCTTTATCGCCGTAGAGGATGAACGGCTTCTCGGGACGGTGGGACTCTGGCGCTGTGATTTGATTACCCGTCAGGATCTCTGTCCGTGGCTGGCGGCGCTCTACGTTGACGACGCGGCGCGTGGCAAGGGGCTGGCAGGGAAGTTACAGCAGCATGTTATTCGCTTCGCCGCACGGGCCGGGTACGAGGAACTTCATCTCTGGTCTGCCTGCCGCGACTTCTATGAACGTTACGGCTGGCAGTATATTGGCGATGGGCTGGAGTATCCGGATAAAACGGTACACCTGTATCGCTATTCGCTCTGTGCGTCAGCGGGGGCAGCAACGGAGTGACGGCGCACTAACGTTGGACTGAAGAGATGGGTAATCTCCGGCGGCTGGCGTTGTTCGGCCAGCGCCAGCGCCAGCTCTGCGGCCTGGGTGGCCATCGTGATGATGGGGTAGCGTACGGTGGTCAGGCGCGGGCGCACGTACCGGGAGACCAAAACATCGTCGAAGCCAATCAGCGAGATTTCCGCCGGCACCTCGATCCCGTTGTCATTCATGACGCCCATTGCCCCGGCGGCCATCGAATCGTTATAGCTGGCGACCGCGGTGAAATTCCGTCCGCGACCCAGCAGCTCCGTCATGGCCTGTTCGCCGCCGCTCTCATCCGGTTCACCGTAGGCCACCAGACGGTCATTGCACGGCAGACCGTTTTCGCGCAGGGCGTCGTAGTAGCCCTGCAGGCGGTCTTCCGCATCAGAAATGGGGTGATTGGAGCAGAGATAGCCAATCCGGGTATGACCCTGTTGAATCAGATGACGGGTCGCAAGCCAGGCGCCGTAGCGGTCGTCGAGGGCTACACAGCGTTTTTCAAAGCCGGGGATAATACGGTTGATAATCACCATGCCGGGCATCTGCTTCATCAGGTGAATTAGCTCGGCATCCGGGATCATTTTGGCGTGTACCACCAGTGCAGCGCAGCGGTGGCGGATCAGCTGCTCGATGGCCTGGCGTTCTTTTTGTTCATTATGATAGCCATTGCCGATCAGCAAAAAATTACCCGTCTGATAAGAGACCTGTTCAACCGCTTTTACCATGGCACCGAAAAAGGGATCGGAAACGTCTCCCACCACCAGCCCAATAGTCTCTGTTGACTGCTGGGCGAGCGCGCGGGCGTTGGCATTCGGATGGTAGTTCAGGGTTTCCATGGCGCTTTGTACCGCCTGGCGTGATGCGTCACTGGCTTTGGGTGAATCATTAATCACGCGGGAGACGGTGGCTACCGACACACCTGCCAGACGAGCCACATCCTTTATTGTCGCCATTTATAACCTTCTTATTTGGGGTAAGCGTTTACACACTGAATAGTGTTGCGGAAAAGTGACGTCCATTCAAGGGAAGCCGGTTTCCGGGAGCCACAAACGTGACGCAGACCAACCCTGGTAGTGTAATCGTTACACGCCTGGTCATGTCAGAAGAATGTCATTCTGAACCTTTAGTTACACTTTGCCTCAGGCTGTTGCGATTGTCCGGTGGCGATGACGTTAAAGAGGTTGGTAGAGTCGAGATCCCAGAGGTATTGATAGGTGGAATCAACTCCGGTTGATTAACACGACTTACACCAGCCTGCGTTCTTACGCAGGTTTTTTTTTGCCTGATAGTTCAACCTGTAACAGCAAAAGAGAATATTCACACCTGGTTGCATTTCGGCTCATTCCCTTGCGTTTTCCTGCTGGCGAAGTGCAGGGTCAACAGCCACAATCAAGATCCCAGAGGTATTGATTGGTGAGAATTCTTAGTACGGTTTCGTACTCATCTCTTGCACCAACCTGCGCGGATGCGCAGGTTTTTTTTCGCCTCCATTTTTGCTGTCGCTCCCGTATCACTTCTCGTGTAATCTGCCACCATTTACTGTCAACCCACCACACTGTCTGGCAAAGGGAGTTGAGATGCTATTTGGGTTTTTCCGTACACTGTTCCGTATTCTTTTTCGCATCCGCGTCACTGGCGATGCCCAGGCGCTTCGTGGCGAGCGCGTTCTTATCACACCCAATCATGTTTCCTTTATAGACGGCATCCTGCTTGCGCTGTTTCTGCCCGTGCGTCCGGTGTTTGCGGTCTATACCTCCATCAGCCAGCAGTGGTATATGCGCTGGCTCACCCCACTGATCGATTTCGTACCGCTTGACCCGACAAAGCCGATGATGATTAAACACCTGGTACGTCTGGTAGAGCAGGGGCGTCCGGTGGTCATTTTCCCGGAAGGGCGCATTTCAGTGACCGGTTCGCTGATGAAAATCTACGACGGCGCGGGGTTTGTCGCGGCGAAATCAAACGCGACCGTGGTGCCGCTGCGCATTGAAGGCGCGGAGTTGACCCATTTCAGCCGCCTTAAGGGGCTGGTGAAGCAGCGTCTGTTCCCCAAAATCACCCTGCATATTCTGCCGCCAACGTCGTTACCGATGCCGGAAGCGCCGCGTGCCCGCGATCGCCGTAAAATCGCCGGGGAAATGCTGCACCAGATTATGATGGAAGCGCGCATGGCCGTTCGTGCGCGCGAAACGCTGTATGAATCCCTGCTTTCGGCGCAGTACCGCTACGGCGCGAAGAAAAACTGCATTGAAGACATCAACTTTACCCCGGATACCTATCGTAAACTGCTGACCAAGACGCTGTTCGTGGGCCGCATTCTTGAGAAGTACAGCAAAAAGGGCGAAAAGATCGGCCTGATGCTGCCAAACGCGGGCATCAGCGCGGCGGTGATTTTTGGTGCGGTTTCCCGTGGCCGTATACCGTCGATGATGAACTACACGGCGGGCGTGAAAGGGCTGACCAGCGCCATTACCGCCGCCCAAATCAATACCATCTTTACCTCCCGACAGTTCCTGGACAAAGGCAAGCTGTGGCATCTGCCGGAACAGCTGACCCAGGTACGCTGGGTCTTCCTGGAAGATCTAAAAGCGGACGTGACCACCGGCGACAAGCTGTGGATTTTTGCGCATCTGCTGGTGCCGCATCTGGCTCAGGTCAAACAGCAGCCGGAAGATGACGCGATTATCCTTTTCACGTCGGGTTCGGAGGGCAACCCGAAAGGCGTCGTCCACAGCCACAAGAGTATTCTGGCGAACGTTGAGCAGATCAAAAGCATTGCCGACTTTACCGCGAATGACCGTTTTATGTCGGCGCTGCCGCTGTTCCACTCCTTTGGCCTGACTGTGGGGCTGTTCACGCCGCTGCTGACCGGTGCCGAGGTGTTCCTCTATCCTAGCCCGCTGCACTACCGCATCGTGCCGGAGCTGGTGTATGACCGTAACTGCACCGTCCTGTTCGGGACCTCAACCTTCCTGGGTAACTATGCCCGTTTCGCCAATCCGTATGATTTCTTCCGCGTTCGGTACGTGGTGGCCGGTGCGGAAAAGCTGCAGGAGAGCACGCGTCAGATCTGGCAGGACAAGTTTGGCCTGCGCATTCTTGAAGGTTATGGCGTTACCGAGTGCGCGCCCGTTGTCTCGATCAACGTACCGATGGCGGCGAAACCGGGAACGGTGGGCCGAATTCTGCCGGGGATGGATGCGCGCTTGCTGGCGGTGCCGGGCATTGAGGACGGTGGCCGCCTGCAGCTGAAAGGGCCGAACGTGATGAACGGTTACCTGCGCGTGGAAAACCCAGGCGTGCTGGAAGCGCCAACGGCGGAAAACGTCAACGGCGAGATTGAAACCGGCTGGTACGACACCGGTGACATCGTTCGTTTCGATGAGCAAGGCTTTGTACAGATTCAGGGGCGCGCAAAACGCTTCGCCAAAATCGCCGGTGAGATGGTCTCTCTGGAAATGGTTGAACAGCTGGCGACGGCCGTGTCCGCCGAGAAGATGCACGCCACGGTCGTGAAGAGCGATGCCAGCAAAGGCGAGGCGCTGGTGCTGTTTACCACTGATGCTGAGCTTAAGCGCGACAGGTTACTGAGCTATGCGCGTGAGCATGGCATTCCAGAGCTGGCGGTGCCGCGCGATATTCGCTACCTGAAGCAGCTTCCGGTGCTGGGTAGCGGCAAGCCCGATTTCGTGACCCTGAAAGGTATGGTTGAAGAGGCGGAACAGCAAAATGCGTGAGTCAGTACACACTAACACCTCCCTCAGGTCGAAAGGCATGATGGCGGTCATCGCCGCGCAGTTTCTCTCTGCATTCGGTGATAACGCGCTGCTGTTTGCCACGCTGGCGCTGCTGAAAGCCGAGTTTTACCCTGACTGGAGTCAGCCGATCCTGCAGATGGTGTTTGTGGGCGCTTACATTATCTTTGCCCCGTTTGTGGGGCAGGTGGCGGACAGTTTCCCCAAAGGCCGGGTGATGATGTTTGCCAACGGTCTCAAGCTGCTGGGCGCTGCCAGTATCTGCTTCGGCTTCAATCCGTTTATTGGCTATACGCTGGTGGGTATCGGCGCTGCCGCCTACTCTCCGGCGAAGTATGGCATCCTCGGGGAGCTGACCACGGGCGATAAGCTGGTGAAAGCCAACGGCCTGATGGAGTCGTCAACGATTGCCGCTATCCTCCTCGGCTCCGTCGCGGGTGGCGTGCTGGCCGACTGGCATGTTCTGGCGGCCCTGGGCGTGTGTGCAGTGGTGTATGGTGGGGCGGTCGTGGCTAACCTGTTTATTCCGAAGCTGCCGGTGGCTCGCCCGGGCCAGTCCTGGCGCTTTAAACCAATGACCGGCAGTTTCTTTAACGCGTGCCGCGTGCTCTGGCGTAACGGGGAAACGCGTTTCTCCCTGATGGGAACCAGTATGTTCTGGGGGGCGGGCGTCACGCTGCGCTTCCTGCTGGTTCTGTGGGTACCGGTGGCGCTGGGGATTACGGACAATGCGACGCCGACCTATCTTAATGCGATGGTGGCGATCGGGATTGTGGCTGGGGCGGGCGCGGCGGCGAAGCTGGTGACGCTTGAAACGGTAGCACGCTGCATGCCAGCGGGGATCCTGATTGGCCTCGTGGTGCTTATCTTCTCGCTACAACATGCGTTATTGCCCGCTTATGCTCTGTTGATCCTGATTGGTATTCTGGGGGGCTTCTTTGTGGTACCGCTGAATGCGTTACTCCAGGAGCGTGGCAAGCAGACCGTCGGGGCGGGGAATGCCATTGCGGTTCAAAATCTCGGTGAAAACCTGGCCATGCTGTTAATGCTGGGGCTCTACTCGCTGGCGGTAAAAGTGGGTGTCCCGGTGGTGGCGATTGGCGTTGGATTTGGTGGGCTGTTCGCGGCGGCGATTGCGGGATTGTGGATCTGGCAGCGTCGCCGTTAATAAGTAGCCGGGTGGCGGCTTCGCCTTACCCGGCAAAAGCATCAGGCTACGGCGCAGGATAGGTATAAACCTGATGCACCGCTTCAATCTCCGCTAATACCTCTTCACTCAGGTTCAGATGGAAACTCTCAATGTTAGTTTTCAGCTGTTCCATGGTCGTCGCGCCAAGCAGGGTACTGGCAACAAACGGCTGACGGCGCACGAAGGCCAGCGCCATCTGCGCCGGATCCAGGCCGTGGCGCTTCGCGATATCCACATAGGCAGCAACGGCTTTTTGCGTCTGCTCGCCGCTGTAGCGGGTAAAACGGCTAAAGAGGGTATTACGTGCCCCGGCCGGTTTCGCACCGTTCAGGTATTTCCCCGTCAGGGTGCCGAAACCGAGGCATGAATAGGCGAGCAGTTCCACTTCCTCATATTGCGTCACTTCGGCCAGCCCCACCTCGTAGCTGCGGTTAAGCAGGCTGTACGGGTTCTGGATGGTGACGATGCGCGACAGATCGTGTTTATCCGCCAGGTGCAGATAGCGCATTACGCCAAAGGCTGTTTCGTTGGACACGCCAATGTAGCGGATTTTTCCCGCGCGCTGGCATTCGGTCAGCGCCTCCAGCGTTTCCAGCAGCGTAACGGCGGGGGCGCTCTCATTCCAGCTGTAGCCGAGCTTGCCAAAACAGTTGGTTGGACGCTGCGGCCAGTGGACCTGGTAAAGGTCGAGATAGTCGGTTTGCAGGCGCTTCAGGCTCGCGTCCAGCGCGGCGCGGATATTTTTGCGATCGAGGATTTGGTTTGGTCGGATCCCGGCATCGTTGTTTCGCGCGGGGCCACTCACTTTCGAGGCGATAACCAGCTTTTCACGGTTACCGCGTTTTGCCAGCCAGTTACCGACGTAGGTTTCGGTAAGCCCCTGCGTTTCAGGGCGTGGAGGCACAGGGTACATCTCTGCGACATCAATCAGGTTAATCCCCTGGCTGACGGCATAATCGAGTTGTGCATGGGCATCGGCTTCGCTGTTTTGTTCACCAAATGTCATCGTGCCCAACCCCAGTTGACTTATCTCCAGAGCGCTGTGGGGGATACGGTGATAATGCATAGCCGGCTTCCTTCAATAGACATGTAGACCGCGTCAGGAACCTCCCGACAAAGGAATATAAACATGGCAGAGGGGAAGCAAAAGGGGAAGAAAAAAATCAAAAAGGCCAGTAGGCTACTGACCTCCGACTGTTATCGCTCAATAATTTGCGAGACTTCGTCGCGATTGATCTGCATTTTATTGCCTGCCTGGTCGTGGTAGCTGACCAGACCGGTATCATCGTCGACTTCAGGTTTACCGTCAGTCAGGATCATCCGGCCGTCTTTCGTCGCCATGACGTAATCGCTGCTGCAGCCCGAAACGGCAAACGCCAACCCGACTGCTGAAATTAACACCGCCCATTTTTTCATCGTTATCGTCCTCATCTGGCTCGTATCAAATCATAGTGTAGTATTAACCCGTTATAGCAACAGGGTGAAGCGGTAAAATCTTAAAAACCAGGCGATTATGTTTGTGAGCTCGCAAAATAAGTAAAAAACTATGTTTTAAGTAAGAAATGACGAGCAAGCAGCGCGCCGGTGAAATTTTTTTTAAGATAAAAACCGCGCGGTAGCGTCAGTATGGGTTCGCCCATCGCGCCGATCGCCTCGGTAAGCGCTTTGCTGTTTGCCGCTTTCGGGCGCAGCTGTAACACTTCTCCGTGCCGGGCGGTAATTCGCTCGACCTGACCGAGCACAATCATGTCCATCAGTTCTTCCCAGTCCAGGCGAAGCTGATGCTCCTCTTCTTCATCCGGGCTCCAGAGCAGCGGCGCGCCAACTCGGCGTTCAGCTAACGGGATCTGCCGTTCACCTTCAACCGGAACCCAAAGCACGCGATTCAGCTTATGGCGCACGTGGCTGGTTTCCCACGTTACGCCGGTATTGCCGGTTAAGGGCGCAACGCAGACAAAGGTAGTCTCCAGGGGCCGACCCTGGCGGTCGATAGGAATAGTTTTTAACTCTACGCCAAGGGCCGCGAAATCTTGCTCTGGCTTGCTCCCGGCGCTTGCCCCCAGCCACAGCTCCAGAAGCATGCCGATCCAGCCCTTATCTCGTTTCAGATCCTTCGGGATCTGTAGCCCTGCCATCGCCGCCAGTTCGCCCAGCGAGAAGCCTGCAAGGCGCTGAGCCTGCTGTAGCAACTGGCTTTCGCTCGAAGGCGGTGAGAGCAAGGGTGAAAGCGGATGCATGACGATAACCTTTTGATTAAAAAATAAACGAAGAAACAGTCCCCTGTGGATAGAGTTTAACTTTTTCTGTACCAATATTCCATGTGCATGATTTATAAGTTTTTTTATGAATTTTTCACGGTTTCATCAGGGACGCAAAACGGGTTGTTCAAATCTGGTCACTGACAATAAACAGGATCTTACACCATGTTATCCACAGAAAAATGGGATAACTGGGCATAACCCTGATTACTGTTTCAATTTACAGCCTTGACGTGCGACGAAAATCCAAATTTCAGACAAATTGTGCCTAACTTATTGGCACAATCTGTGGATAAAACCGACGCTGTTCGATCTTTCATCAGCACGACGATCCCTGCTGTGACGATCGTCACGCTATTCTGCATTTTGTTTGTCGATATGAATATAAGATAATGAAAAATATGGCTTTATTTTGAAGGCGAGAAACGGGAGGGCAGAGGCCATTTCAGGTTGTTCATCGGTAATCAGACACTTCTTCACAACTATATCCACAGAAAAGGTGAATAAAATTGCCCTCGAGACCGCACATCTGTTTATAACTCTGCGCTTATTTGTGAGTTATTCAAATGTTATTAGGTTGCAGGCCTGTAAGAGAGTGGTTTACCGCCTCACTGTAGTGTGAAACAATCATTCATATATAAGGTTTAGTTTGGGGTAGTCCGGTGATTGATGACGATGGCTACCGCCCGAACGTAGGAATAGTAATTTGTAATCGTCAGGGCCAGGTCATGTGGGCCCGTCGATATGGTCAGCACTCCTGGCAGTTCCCGCAAGGCGGGATCAATCCGGGAGAGTCCCCAGAACAAGCGATGTACCGGGAGCTTTTTGAAGAGGTCGGTTTAAGCCGAAAAGATGTTCGCATCCTTGCCTCGACCCGCAACTGGTTGCGTTACAAGTTACCGAAACGTTTGGTGCGTTGGGACACAAAGCCGGTTTGTATCGGCCAGAAACAGAAGTGGTTTCTTCTGCAGTTGGTGGGCAACGATTCGGACATCAATATGCAAACCAGCAGTACGCCGGAGTTCGATGGCTGGCGCTGGGTGAGCTATTGGTATCCTGTTCGTCAGGTCGTGTCATTTAAGCGCGATGTTTACCGTAGGGTGATGAAAGAGTTTGCAAGTGTGGTGATGCAGCTTCAGGAGATCCCGCCTAAGCCGCAGAGCGCACCTGCCTGGCGACGTAAAAGAGGTTAAGCTACGCAAATCATGCTCACCCGCTTGCGAGAAATAGTCGAGAAGGTGGCCAGCGCTCCGCGCCTCAACGAGGCGCTGAATATTCTGGTCACTGACATCTGTCTTGCGATGGAGACCGAGGTCTGTTCGGTGTATCTGGCCGACCACGATCGGCGCTGCTATTACCTGATGGCGACCCGCGGTTTGAAAAAGCCGCGGGGGCGCACCGTAACGCTCGCATTTGATGAAGGTATCGTCGGGCTGGTTGGGCGGCTGGCTGAACCTATCAACCTTGCCGACGCGCAAAAACACCCCAGCTTTAAATACATCCCTTCCGTAAAAGAAGAACGCTTCCGCGCGTTTCTGGGTGTGCCGATTATTCAGCGTCGTCAGCTACTCGGTGTGCTGGTCGTCCAGCAGCGCGAGCTGCGTCAGTATGATGAAAGCGAAGAGTCCTTCCTCGTCACGCTGGCGACACAGATGGCGGCGATCCTCTCTCAGTCTCAGCTTGCTGCGCTCTTTGGTCAGTACCGCCATACGCGCATTCGCGCCCTTCCGGCATCGCCAGGGGTGGCGATTGCGGAAGGCTGGATGGACGCCACGCTGCCGTTGATGGAGCAGGTCTACGAAGCCTCTACGCTTGATGAAGCGCTGGAGCGCGAGCGTCTTACCGCCGCGCTGGAAGAGGCGGCCAATGAGTTTCGTCGCTACAGCAAGCGCTTTGCCGCTGGTGCGCAAAAAGAGACGGCGGCCATCTTCGACCTCTACTCGCACCTGCTTTCCGACGCGCGTCTGCGCCGTGAGCTTTTTGCTGAGGTTGATAAAGGCGCAGTCGCGGAGTGGGCGGTTAAAAAGGTCATCGAAAAATTTGCCGAGCAGTTCGCTGCTCTGACCGACGGTTATCTGAAAGAGCGGGCGGGAGATCTCCGCGCGCTGGGACAGCGCCTGCTGTTCCACCTCGATGATACCATTCAGGGGCCGAATGCCTGGCCAAAACGGTTTGTGCTGGTGGCCGATGAACTTTCGGCAACAACACTGGCCGAGCTGCCGCAGGACAGACTCGCCGGGGTTGTCGTACGTGATGGTGCAGCGAACTCCCATGCCGCCATTATGGTGCGCGCGCTCGGTATCCCTACCGTTATGGGGGCGGATATTCAGCCTTCGGTGCTGCATCGCCGCACGCTGGTGGTTGATGGTTACCGCGGTGAACTGCTGGTCGATCCTGAGCCGGTTCTGCTCCAGGAATATCAGCGTCTCATCAGCGAAGAGAATGAATTAAGCAAGCTGGCGGAAGATGACGTTAACCTGCCCGCGCAGCTGAAAAGCGGAGAGCGGATCAAAGTCATGCTCAACGCCGGCTTAAGCCCCGAGCACGAAGAGAAGCTTGGCAGCCGCATCGACGGGATCGGTTTATACCGCACTGAAATCCCCTTCATGCTGCAGAGCGGTTTCCCCTCCGAAGAGGAGCAGGTGGCGCAGTATCAGGGGATGTTGCAGATGTTCAACGACAAGCCTGTCACCCTGCGAACCCTGGATGTCGGGGCGGATAAACAGCTACCGTATATGCCCATCAGCGAAGAGAACCCGTGTCTGGGCTGGCGCGGGATCCGCATTACGCTCGATCAGCCGGAGATCTTCCTGATCCAGGTGCGCGCGATGCTGCGCGCCAACGCCGCGACGGGCAATCTCAGTATCCTGCTGCCGATGGTCACCAGCATAGATGAAATCGACGAAGCGCGGCGCCTGATCGAACGTGCTGGTCGTGAAGTGGAAGAGATGATTGGCTATGCGATCCCGAAACCACGGATCGGCGTCATGCTCGAAGTGCCATCTATGGTCTTTATGCTGCCGCAGCTGGCAAATCGCGTTGATTTTATTTCGGTTGGTACCAACGACCTGACGCAATATATTCTGGCCGTCGACCGGAACAACACCCGCGTCGCCAGTATCTACGATAGCCTGCACCCGGCGATCATTCGCGCGCTGGCGATGATTGCCCGTGAGGCTGAACAGTACGGTATTGATCTCCGCCTGTGCGGTGAAATGGCCGGAGACTCGATGTGCGTCGCGATCCTGATTGGTCTGGGGTATCGCCATCTGTCAATGAACGGCCGCGCAGTAGCGCGCGTGAAGTATTTGTTGCGGCATATCGACATCAATGATGCCCGCGAGCTGGCTGAGCGCAGCCTTGAGGCGCAGCTGGCCGCAGAGGTTCGTCACCAGGTGGCGGCATTTATGGAGCGGCGCGGTATGGGCGGCCTGATCCGCGGTGGTCGCTAATCGTCTTTCGTCCTCTCCTTGTGGAGAGGGCGCCAGTGCGCACAAAAACCTATACACATCTTTTACATCTCTGGCGCATCCTCCGCGCCCGCCTTATGCTATGATTCGCAACTTTGGAGCCTCTGCTTAAGGCAGAATCGCATGTCTACCGCTGTCCACTTTCAGCGGAATAACAACATCTTGTGGTGACAGATGAACAGTGGTTATCTGCATTTTCCGGAGTTTGATCCGGTCATTTTCTCAGTAGGACCTGTTTCGCTTCACTGGTACGGTCTGATGTACCTGGTGGGCTTTATTTTTGCCATGTGGCTCGCGGGCCGTCGCGCCAGCCGTCCTGGCAGCGGCTGGACCAAAAACGAAGTTGAAAATCTGCTGTACGCGGGCTTCCTCGGCGTGTTCCTCGGTGGCCGTATTGGGTATGTACTGTTCTATAACTTCCCGGTGTTCCTGAACGATCCCCTCTACCTGTTCCGCGTCTGGGACGGCGGCATGTCCTTCCACGGCGGCCTGATTGGGGTGATCCTGGTGATGGTGATTTTTGCCAAACGCACCAAACGCAACTTCTTCCAGGTGTCAGATTTTATCGCACCGCTGATCCCGTTTGGTCTGGGGGCGGGTCGTCTGGGCAACTTTATTAACGGTGAGCTGTGGGGCCGCGTTGACCCAAGCGTGCCGTACACGATGCTCTTCCCGGGCTCCCGCGCGGAGGATATCGCGCTGCTGCCATCGCACCCGGAGTGGCAGTCCATTTTCGATACCTACGGCGTGCTGCCGCGTCATATGTCCCAGCTGTATGAACTGGCGCTGGAAGGCGTGGTGCTGTTTATCATCCTCAACCTGTTTATTCGCAAGCCGCGCCCGATGGGAGCTGTTTCCGGACTGTTCCTGATTGGCTATGGCGCGTTCCGCATCATCGTTGAATTCTTCCGCCAGCCGGATGCGCAGTTTACCGGCGAATGGGTACAGTACATCAGCATGGGGCAGATCCTCTCCATTCCGATGATTGTCGCGGGTGCCATTATGATGATTTGGGCGTATCGTCGTCGTCCACAGCAACAACTTTCCTGAGGAACCATGAAACAGTATCTTGAATTGATGAAAAAAGTGCTCGATGAGGGCACGCCGAAAAACGACCGTACCGGTACCGGTACGCTCTCCATTTTTGGCCACCAGATGCGCTTCAATTTGCAAGAAGGCTTCCCTCTGGTGACGACGAAGCGCTGCCACCTGCGCTCGATCATTCATGAACTGCTCTGGTTCCTGCAAGGCGACACCAACGTTGCGTATCTGCACGAAAATAACGTCTCCATCTGGGACGAATGGGCAGATGAAAACGGCAACCTGGGCCCGGTTTACGGCAAGCAGTGGCGCGCATGGCCAACGCCTGATGGCCGCCATATTGACCAGATCACCACCGTGATGAACCAGCTGAAAAACGATCCGGACTCGCGCCGAATCATCGTTTCCGCCTGGAACGTGGGCGAGCTGGATAAAATGGCGCTGGCTCCGTGCCACGCGTTCTTCCAGTTCTATGTCGCAGACGGCAAGCTCTCCTGCCAGCTCTACCAGCGTTCCTGTGACGTGTTCCTCGGCCTGCCGTTTAACATTGCCAGCTATGCGCTGTTAGTCCACATGATGGCGCAGCAGTGCGACCTAGAAGTGGGTGATTTCGTCTGGACAGGTGGGGACACCCATCTTTACAGCAATCATATGGAACAGACGCATCTTCAGCTCACTCGTGAACCGCGCGCGCTGCCGAAGCTGATTATCAAACGCAAACCGGAATCGATCTTCGATTACCGCTTTGATGATTTTGAGATTGAGGGGTACGACCCGTACCCTGGTATCAAAGCGCCCGTCGCTATCTGATGCGGTAAAGCGTGACATAACCGGTGCTGTTTAGCGCCGGTTTTTTTTCGTCTTTATTTCGTTTTCCGAGGCGTTATCCAGAAAACGTGCAACGCGCTGCAACTCTCCTGATACTTCGGATAACGCCTCGTAAAAACATTATTCACCGCTCGCCACGCCCAAGGCGAATCGCCACACTTCCCGCATGAAAAAAGAGAACGGCTTTACGCTTATCGAAACGCTGGTGGCAGTCTCGCTGGTTGTCATACTCAGCGCCTCAGGTCTGTACGGCTGGGACAGCTGGCAGCGGCAGCAGCGGCTGTGGCAAACCGCCGGCCAGGTGCGCGACTATCTGGTGTTTCTGCGAAATGATGCCAACAGGTACAACCGCGATCATCACATAACCCAGCTGCGGGTTGGGGGACTGGAGTGTCTGGTGAGCGCTGCCGTACAAGGCTGTGAGAAGGGCAGCCCCTTTGTTCTGATTCCACTCTGGCCAGAGGTCGCGGTGAGCGAGGTCACACCGTCATTAGGGTTCTATGGATTAAGGGATACGGCATGGGCAGGGCGGATACGCGTGCAAAGCCGTGCCGGAGAATGGCTTATCCTGGTCTCAGACGGAGGGCGCATCAGAATGTGTAAGGTCTCACAAGGGGGTTCATGTCGATGAGACAACGCGGTTTCTCGCTGACAGAAGTTCTGATTGCCACGGCCATCAGTAGCCTGTTGTTGATTGGCGCATCGCGCTTTCTACCCGGATTGCAGCAGGCGGTATTACTGCAATCCGGCCAGAGAGAGCTGGAAGAAGAGGTCTGGCAGCGCCTGTTTGCTCTCGGCAAACAGCTTCAGCGTGCGGGTTACTGTGCGGGGAACTGCCAGGGACAAGGGCTGGCGATCGCAAGGCAGGGCAGCTGCGTCATTGTTCGGTGGGATGCCAACAGTAATGGTCGCTGGGACCGCAGTGCATCAGAAAACGACAGCACCGGTTTTCGTCTGGAATCGGGCGCGCTGGAAACGCTTCGTGGGGCAACCTCGTGTGAAGGTCAGGGATGGGAAAAGCTCACGGATCCGGACAGGCTCGCCATCGCGCATTTTGTGGTGAGGAAAGTAACACACACCGGGTTTGCGCCGGAGCTGAATATCGAACTGTCCGCCCTGCGCAACGGCGATCAAGGAGAGCCTTATCAGGCTTTGTATACGGTCACGGGGTACAACCTGTGAACCGTCAACGCGGTATGTCTTCGCTGGCGCTGGTTCTACTTTTACTGGTGCTTGGTACGCTGATCCTCACCGGCCTTAACCAGCAACTGACAACATTCAGCGCGCTCGTTGGCGGTGAGAGCCGTTCGCTGCAGCAGCAGGCTTCTGTACAGTCAGCGCTTGAGTGGGGACGCGTTCAGAGCTGGTCACCCGATCCTGAAGTCCAGTGCAAAAAGGCACTCGCCTGGCAAGTGTGTTTGCGGCGGCTGAGTGAGACCACTGTTTTACTGATTGCCGGAGTCAACGACCTGTTACTCTGGCGTTCAGGAGAGATTATTGACGGTAATATTCGCTTTTCGCCTCACGGCTGGAGTGATTTTTGCCCGCTAAAGGAGCGTTCGCTATGCCAGCTGCCGTAAGCAAAGAAAAAGGATTTAGCATGGTTGAGGTTCTGCTGGCGATGATGCTGCTGGTCATCATCGTCACGGCACTGGCCGGTTATCATCGGGCGCTGGCGGCGCGGTTTACGCAGTTTAACCAGTATCGTCAGCTCTGGCACCACGCCTGGAATCAGGCTCAGCTCTCAACAAATGTTCTGCCCGCAGGCTGGCAGGCCAGTCGGGTGCAGACAACGCACGCAGGATGTGTCAGCATCACGGTTACACTTATTTCTCCTCTGGGGCGACGCGGTGAAATCACGCGTCTGCATTGCCCGGTTAGCCAGTAGTCGGGAGCGTCTATGTTAAGGGTCTACCACTCAAATCGTCTGGATGTGCTGGAAGCACTGATGGAATTTATCGTTGAGCGCGAGCGGCTCGACGATCCTTTTGAGCCTGAAATGGTGCTGGTGCAGAGCACCGGTATGGCACAGTGGCTGCAAATGTCGCTTTCTCGTAAGTTTGGCATTGCCGCGAATATTGATTTCCCGCTGCCCGCGAGCTTTATCTGGGAGATGTTTGTTCGCGTGTTACCGGACATCCCCGAGCAGAGCGCCTTCAACAAGCAGGGCATGAGCTGGAAGCTGATGGCGCTGCTGCCGGAGATGCTCCAGCACGATGAATTCGCCATGCTGCGCCACTACCTTAATGACGATACCGATAAGCGCAAGCTGTTCCAGCTGGCGTCGCGCACCGCCGATCTCTACGACCAATACCTTGTTTACCGTTCTGACTGGTTAATTCGCTGGGAAGCGGGCGAACTGGTTGAAGGGTTACCGGAGGCGCAAATATGGCAGGCACCGCTTTGGAAAGCGCTGGTCGAGCATACGGAGAAACTTGGGCAGCCTAAGTGGCACCGTGCCAACCTCTACGATCGGTTTATCTCAATACTCGAGAATGCGTCGGCGCGTCCAGCCCGACTGCCGTCACGCGTTTTTATCTGTGGGATATCCGCATTACCGCCTGTTTATCTGAAAGCGTTGAATGCGCTGGGTAAACATATCGATATTCATATTTTGTTCACCAACCCTTGCCGACAGTATTGGGGGGATATCCTCGACGAACGTTGGCTTGCGCGGCTGGTGACTCGCCAGCGAAAGCGCCTTTTTGAAGAACGATCCGTCCCGCTGTTTAAAGACGGCTCGACTGCCGGGCAGCTTTTTGATGAAGACGGCATCCAGAACCTGCCCAATCCACTGCTTGCCTCATGGGGGAAGCTGGGGCGTGATTACATTCACATGCTCTCCGATATTACGTCATCAGGCGAAGGTGACGTTGACGCCTTTGTCGAGATCGCCCCGGATAGTCTGCTGCATAATATTCAGTTAGATATTCTGGATCTGGAGAACCGCGCCGTCATGGGCGTGACGGCGAAAGAGTTTGAGCGCAGCGACAGCAAGCGGAAGCTGGACGCCGAGGATCGCAGTATCACGATCCATGTTTGTCATAGCCCGCAGCGTGAGGTCGAAGTGCTTCACGATCGGCTGCTGGCGATGCTGCAGGACGACCCTGAACTGACGCCACGCGATATCGTGGTGATGGTGGCGGACATCGACAGCTACAGTCCCTTTATTCAGGCCGTCTTCGGCAGTGCGACGGGTGAGCGATACCTGCCTTACGCCATCTCTGACCGTCGTGCCCGTCAGTCGCACCCGGCATTGCAGGCATTTATCACCCTGCTTTCACTGCCGGATAGCCGGTTTATCTCCGAAGATGTTCTGGCGTTACTGGATGTTCCCGTGCTGGCAGCCCGCTTCAACATCAATGAAGAAGGGCTGCGCTACCTTCGCCAGTGGGTAAACGAATCAGGCGTTCGCTGGGGCATCGATGACGATAACGTTCAGGAGTTCGAGCTTCCCCCAACCGGCCAGCATACCTGGCGGTTTGGCCTGACGCGTATGCTGCTGGGCTACGCCATGGAGAGCAGCCAGGGCGAGTGGAACGAAGTGCTGCCTTACGATGAGTCCAGCGGTTTGATTGCTGACCTGGTAGGGCATTTAGCTTCTCTACTGATGCAGCTTAACCGCTGGCGCCGTGAGCTAATGCAGCCGCGTCCGCTTGAAGAGTGGCTCCCGGTGTGCAGGGCGTTACTTAATGATTTCTTCCTGCCAGACAACGACACCGAAGCGGCGATGGCGCTCATTGAAACGCAGTGGCAGGCTATCGTTGACGAGGGCGTGAATTCCCACTATCGCGAAGCGATTCCTTTGTCGCTGCTGAGAGATGAGTTGACGCAGCGCCTTGACCAGGAGCGAATCAGCCAGCGTTTCCTGGCAGGCCCCATCAATATCTGTACCCTGATGCCAATGCGCTCAATTCCCTTTAAGGTGGTCTGCCTGCTCGGCATGAACGACGGTATTTATCCTCGGGCCCTGGCACCGCTGGGGTTCGATTTGATGAACGCAGATCCAAAGCGGGGTGACCGTAGCCGTCGTGATGATGACCGCTATCTCTTCCTTGAAGCGCTTATCTCCGCTCAAAGTAAGCTCTATATCAGCTATATCGGTCGTTCCATTCAGGACAACAGCGAGCGCTTCCCCTCCGTTCTGGTGCAGGAACTGGTGGACTATATCGGCCAGAGCCACTATCTGGCTGGGGATGAGGCGCTTAACTGCGATGAAAGCGAGCAGCGGGTGAAGGCGCACATTACCTGTATCCACAGCCGCATGCCGTTTGACCCGGTAAACTATATTGTCAGCGAACAGCAGAGCTATGCCCGCGAATGGCTGCCAGCAGCGAAAAAAGAGGGGAGAGCCCATACGGATTTTATTCAGCCGCTTGATCCGCTGCCCATTAACACTCTGACTTTCGAACAGCTTCAGCGGTTTTGGGCGCATCCGGTGCGCGCCTTCTTCCAGCAGCGATTACGGGTCAACTTCCGCTCTGAAGAGAGCGAAATTCCTGATGCAGAACCCTTTACTCTGGAAGGGCTGGAGCGCTATCAGCTAAACCTCCAGCTGCTTAATGCGCTGGTTGAAGAGGAAGATGCAGACAAACTTTACCGCCGCTACCGTGCCGCAGGACAACTACCTTACGGTGCGTTTGGGGAAATCGTCTGGGAGGCGCAGTGCCAGGAGATGACCGCTCTGGCGGAGCGCGTCAGGGAGCACCGCCAGCCCGGACAAAGCATCGAAATCGATCTCAGCTGCAAGGGCATACAGCTCACGGGCTGGCTAACCCAGGTTCAGCCGGATGGGCTACTGCGCTGGCGGCCTTCTCTGCTCAGCGTTTCACAAGGATTGCAACTCTGGCTGGAACATCTTGTCTACAGTGCGGGTGGGAATAAAGGTGAAAGCCGGATCTTCGTGCGCAAAGAGGGCGAATGGCGCTTCCCACCCATGGAGGCAGAACAGGCGTTACGCTATCTGTCCTTGTATATTGAGGGCTATCTTCAGGGAATGAACAAACCTCTCCTGTTACTGCCCGAAAGTGGCGGTGCGTGGATAAAAGCCTGTTATGACGCGCAGAATGATGCGATGTTAACGGATGAGGCTTCGCTGCAGAAAGCGCGCAGTAAATTTATGCAGGCCTATGAAGGAAACATGATGGTACGCGGTGAAGGTGAGGATGTCTGGTATCAACGTCTATGGCGAACGCTTGAGCCAGAATACTTCGAGGCTATTACGGAAGAGGCACAGCGCTACCTGTTACCGTTGTTTAAGTTTAATCAGTCCTGAGCGCTGTATAAAAATTGCGCAGTATGGGGTGTTCATTTATGATGCACTTCTTATCACGGACTGATGTACCTAAATAAAGAGATGTTGGCGTGTCCAGCACGCAGTTTGTTAATGATGTAGCCGTGATAAAGAGGTCGTAATGCCAGGCAGCACCTTGTTCAAAGCGTTTGTTTTGTTTGTCGCCCTTTGGGCTCCCGTCACTCAGGCAGACTCCGGTTGGCAACCCGTTCAGGAAACTATCCGTAAGAGCGAAAAAGATACCCGTCAGTATCAGGCTATCCGCCTCGATAACGGTATGACCGTGCTGCTGGTTTCCGATCCGCAGGCGGTGAAATCCCTCTCGGCGTTAGTGGTGTCGGTTGGATCGCTCGAAGATCCTGAGGCGCATCCGGGGCTGGCGCATTATCTCGAACACATGACGCTGATGGGCTCTAAAAAATATCCGCAGCCGGATAGCCTTTCTGAATTCCTAAAAATGCACGGCGGCAGCCACAACGCCAGCACGGCACCGTACCGCACGGCCTTTTATCTCGAAGTCGAAAATGACGCGCTGGCAGGGGCGGTTGATCGTCTTGCCGATGCTATCGCCGCGCCGCTGCTGGATAAAAAATACGCCGACCGCGAGCGCAATGCCGTCAATGCGGAGCTGACTATGGCCCGTACCCGGGACGGTATGCGTATGGCGCAGGTCAGCGCCGAGACCATCAACCCGGCGCATCCGGGCTCACGTTTCTCGGGCGGTAACCTGGAGACGCTGAGCGATAAACCGGGAAGCCCGGTCATTGACGCCCTGCATGCGTTTCGTGACAAATACTACTCCGCCAACCTGATGAAGGCGGTTATTTACAGCAACAAATCGTTGCCGGAGCTTGCCGGACTGGCGGCACAAACGTTTGGCCGGGTGCCGAATAAAAATATTGACCTGCCGAAGATAGACGTACCGGTTGTCACGGACGCGCAAAAAGGGATCGTCATCCACTACGTCCCTGCCATGCCCCGCAAAGTGCTGCGCGTTGAGTTCCGCATTGATAACAACACAGCCCAGTTTCGCAGTAAAACCGACGAGCTGGTGACCTACCTGATTGGTAACCGCAGCCCGGGAACCTTATCTGACTGGCTGCAAAAACAGGGGCTGGTGGAAGGGATCCGCGCCGATTCCGATCCCGTGGTAAACGGCAACAGCGGCGTGCTGGCGATCTCCGCCACCCTGACCGACAAAGGTCAGGCCAACCGTGATGAAGTGGTGGCGGCTATCTTTAGCTACCTCTCTTTAATGCGCGAGAAAGGCGTCGATAAGCGCTATTTTGATGAACTCGCGCACGTGCTGGATCTCGATTTCCGTTACCCGTCCATTACCCGCGATATGGATTACGTGGAGTGGCTGGCGGATACCATGATCCGCGTGCCGGTGGCGCACACGCTCGACGCGGTCAATATTGCCGATCGTTATGATGCCGAGGCGGTTAAAGCGCGCCTGGCGATGATGACGCCGCAAAATGCCCGCATCTGGTACATCAGCCCGAACGAACCGCATAACAAGACGGCATACTTTGTTGATGCCCCTTATCAGGTAGACAAAATCAGCGACCAGACCTTCGCCGACTGGCAGAAGAAGGCCGGTGAGATTGCGTTGAAGCTGCCGGAGCTGAACCCCTATATCCCGGATGATTTCTCGCTGATCAAAACGACTAAGGATTATCCGCACCCGGAGCTCATTATTGATGAACCGACGCTGCGCGTGGTGTATACCCCAAGCCGTTATTTTGCGAGCGAGCCAAAGGCCGATGTCAGCGTGGTCCTGCGTAACCCGAAAGCGATGAACAGCGCCAAAAATCAGGTGATGTTCGCGCTCAATGACTATCTGGCCGGTATCGCGCTCGATCAGCTCAGCAACCAGGCGGCCGTGGGCGGGATCAGCTTCTCCACCAACGCCAACAACGGTTTGATGCTTAATGCAAATGGCTATACTCAGCGTCTGCCTCAGCTTTTCAAGGCACTGCTCGAGGGTTACTTTAGCTACACGCCAACGGAAGAGCAGCTTGAGCAGGCTAAATCCTGGTATGCGCAGATGATGGATTCTGCAGAAAAGGGCAAAGCTTACGATCAGGCGCTTATGCCGGCACAAATGCTGTCGCAAATACCTTATTTCCAGCGTGAAGAACGCCGTGCCTTACTGCCATCAATCTCATTAAAAGAGGTGCTGGCTTACCGTGACTCGCTAAAAACCAACACGCGCCCGGAGTTTCTTATCGTCGGCAACATGAGCGAAGATCAGGCCAAAACGCTGGCAGAAAATGTTCGCACGCAGCTCGGTTCGAAAGGGGACGAGTGGTGCCGTAACCAGGACGTGCTGGTTGAGAAAAAACAGAATGTGATCTTTGAAAAAGCGGGGAGCAGCACCGATTCCGCGCTGGCCGCGGTGTTTGTGCCAACGGGCTATGATGAATTCGCAAGCTCTGCGCAGAGCGCCGTTCTGGGTCAGATTATTCAGCCGTGGTTCTATAACCAGCTGCGCACAGAAGAGCAGCTTGGCTATGCGGTATTTGCTTTCTCAATGAACGTGGGGCGTCAATGGGGGCTGGGCTTCCTGCTGCAAAGCAGCGACAAACAGCCAGCCTATCTCTGGCACCGCTATCAGGCGTTCTTCCCGCAGGTGGAAGCAAAACTGCGGGCCATGAAGCCGGAAGAGTTTGCTCAGATCCAGCAGGCCGTCATCGCGCAGGTGATGCAGCCGCCGCAGACGCTGGGCGAAGAGGCGTCACAGCTGAGCAAAGATTTCGATCGCGGTAATCTGAAATTTGATTCGCGTGATAAAGTAGTGGCCGAGATAAAACAGCTGACGCCGCAGAAGGCTGCCGATTTCTTCCATCAGGCCGTGATTAAGCCGCAGGGCATCACTATCCTGTCTCAGGTTTCCGGTAGCCAGAACGGGAAAACGGACTACGTGAACCCTAAAGGCTGGAAAGTCTGGAAGAGCGTCAGCGCGTTGCAGCAATCTATGCCCTGGAGTAAGAAAGAATGACCGATACCGCTGAGTCCCTTGATCCCTTACGTTTACCTCTGCAGGGTGAACGATTGATTGAAGCCTCAGCGGGAACGGGAAAAACCTTCACTATCGCCGCGCTCTATCTGCGCCTGCTGTTAGGCCTTGGCGGTAATGCCGCTTTTCCTCGTCCTTTGAGCGTTGAAGAGCTGCTGGTCGTTACCTTTACCGAGGCCGCCACCGCTGAGCTGCGCGGCCGTATTCGGAGCAATATCCACGAACTGCGCATCGCCTGTCTACGCCAGAGCACGGATAACCCTCTCTACGCGAGCCTTCTGGAAGAGATTGCCGATAAGCAACAGGCAGCCCAGTGGCTGCTCCTCGCAGAAAGGCAGATGGACGAAGCGTCCGTCTTCACCATTCACGGTTTTTGCCAGCGCATGCTGAGCCTGAATGCGTTTGAATCCGGCATGCTGTTTGAGCAACAGCTTATTGAAGATGAATCCGTGCTTCGCTATCAGGCCTGCGCGGATTTCTGGCGTCGCCACTGCTATCCGTTACAGCGGGATATTGCGGAAGCGGTACATGCGTTGTGGAAGGGGCCCGAAGCACTGCTGCGCGCCATCGATCGTTATCTTCAGGGGGAAGCGCCGGTCATCAAATCTCCGCCCCCGGCGGATGAAACCCTGGCCTCACGCCATGAAAAAATCATCGCTAAAATTGCCGACATCAAACAAAAATGGATTGAGTCAGTCGGTGAGATTGACGCGATCATCGAGAATTCCGGGATCGATCGACGTAAGTTCAATCGCGGCAACCAGGGCAAATGGATCGAGAAGATCAGCGCGTGGGCGCAGGAAGAGACGCGCGGTTACCAGCTCCCGGATGCGCTGGAGAAATTCTCCCGGCGTTTCCTGGTTGAGCGGACCAAAGCCGACGGTATCGTACCTGAACATCCCCTGTTTCTGGCGATTGAAACCCTGCTGGCGGAGCCCCTGACGCTCAACGATCTGATGATCGTCCGCGCCATGACGGAGATCCGCGACGCCGTCGCGCGTGAAAAGCGTCGCCGGGGCGAACTGGGGTTCGACGATATGCTGAGCCGACTTGATGCGGCGCTGTGCAGTGAAAATGGCGAAGCGCTTGCCGCCGCGATTCGCACCCGCTTCCCGGTGGCAATGATTGACGAATTTCAGGATACCGACCCTCAGCAGTACCGCATTTTCCGCCGTATCTGGCGCCAGCAGCCCGGCACCGCGCTGTTGTTAATCGGCGATCCTAAGCAGGCCATTTACGCCTTCCGCGGTGCGGATATTTTCACCTACATGAAAGCCCGCAGCGAGGTTGACGCGCACTACACGCTCGACACCAACTGGCGCTCTTCTCCCGGCATGGTGGAAAGCGTCAATGCGCTCTTCAGCCGCATGGATACGGCGTTTATGTTCCGGGAGATCCCTTTCCAGCCGGTCAAGTTCGCCCCTAAAAATACCGCGTTGCGCTTCGAGGTTAATGGCGAAACGCAGCCAGCCATGAACTTCTGGCTACTTGATGGGGAAGGCTGGGGCGTCGCGGACTATCAAAATGCTATGGCCCAGCACTGTGCGGCGCAAATTAGGGACTGGCTCAGCGCAGGCGCGCGCGGCGATGCGCTGCTGTGGAAGGAGGATAAACCAGCCCCGGTAAAGGCATCTGATATCACGGTGCTGGTGCGCAGCCGTCAGGAGGCCGCGCTTATCCGCGACGCCCTGACGCTATTGAATATACCGTCCGTCTACCTCTCCAACCGCGACAGCGTTTTTGAAACGCTGGAAGCCCTCGAGATGCTATGGCTGCTGCAGGCTGTGCTGGCCCCGGAGCGTGAAAGCACGCTCCGCAGCGCCTTAGCGAGCGCGATGCTCGGGCTGAACGCGCGTGACATTGATGCGCTTAATACTGACGAATCCGCGTGGGATGCTGTGGTAGAAGAGTTTGTGCGCTACCGTGAAAAATGGCAGAAGCGCGGCGTGATGGCGATGGTGCGCGAGCTCATGGCACATCGTCACATTGCGGAAAACATGCTGGCGACAGCGGGCGGCGAACGCCGTCTGACCGATATTTTGCACATCAGCGAGCTGCTCCAGGAAGCGGGTACGCAACTGGAGAGCGAGCATGCTCTGGTGCGCTGGCTGGCCCAGCAGATTGCCGACCCTAACAGCAATTCTTCCAGCCAGCAGATGCGCCTCGAGAGCGATAAACATCTGGTGCAGATCGTCACCATTCACAAGTCGAAAGGCCTGGAGTATCCGCTGGTCTGGCTGCCGTTTATCGCCAATTATCGCGTGCAGGACCAGGCTTTTTACCACGATCGCGAGTCGTTCGAAGCGGTACTCGACCTCAGCAACGCGGAGTCCAGCGTCGAGCTGGCCGAAGCGGAGCGTCTCGCGGAAGACCTGCGCCTGCTATACGTGGCGCTGACCCGTTCGGTCTGGCACTGTTCCCTGGGTATCGCGCCGCTGTTCCGTCGCCGTGGCGAAAAGAGCGGCGAGAGTGATTTTCATCTGAGCGCGCTGGGGCGGCTTATTCAGCGCGGCGAGCCTAAAGATGCCGCAGGGCTGCGCCAGTGCATCGAATCACTTTGCTCAGAGCATGTTGCCCTGCATATTCCCTCCCAGCCCGACAGCAGCCGCTGGCAGACGCCGGAGCAGGGAGAGTCAGCGCTGCATGCCCGCGAGGTGGCTCGCACAATCGCTGACGACTGGCGCGTCACCAGTTACTCCGGTTTACAGCAGCACGGACAGAGTATTGCGCAGGATCTGATGCCAAAACTGGACGTGGATGCCGCTGGGGCCGGGAGCGTGCCCGTCGAGCCGGCGCTCACGCCGCATCAGTTTCCGCGCGGCGCCTCGCCGGGCACGTTTTTGCACAGCCTGTTTGAAGAACTGGATTTTACCCAGCCGGTATCAGAAGAGTGGGTGCTGAAGATGTTACAGAGCGGCGGCTACGACGCACAGTGGCAGCCGGTTCTCACTGAATGGATCCGCGCTGTTCTGCACGCGCCGCTCACGGCGCAGGGGATCTCGCTGAGCCAGCTGACCGCCAAAGATAAGCAGGTGGAGATGGAGTTTTACCTCCCCATCGCCAGCCCGCTCAGGGCCGAGGCGCTTGATGCGCTGATCCGCGAGTACGATCCGTTATCCGCCGGGTGTCCGCCGCTGAATTTTCGCCAGGTGCAGGGGATGCTGAAAGGCTTTATCGACCTGGTTTTCCGCCATGAAGGGCGCTACTACCTGTTGGATTACAAATCGAACTGGCTGGGGGCAAACAGCGAAGCTTATACCCAGCAGGCGATGGCCTCAGCGATGCAAATGCATCGCTACGATCTGCAGTATCAGCTTTACACCCTGGCGCTGCACCGTTACCTGCGCCATCGCATGGCCGATTATCGCTATGAAGATCATTTTGGCGGCGTCATTTACCTGTTTCTGCGCGGCGTGGATGCTAACGACCCGCGTTCGGGTATCTTCAGCACCCGCCCGGCTGCGGAGTTGATTGAAAAGATGGATAACCTGTTTGCTGCAAGCACGGAGGAAGTAGCATGACGATGCAGGCGCTACTGCTGGACGCAATTGAACAACGTGCACTTCGCCACCTGGACGTACAATTTGCCATGATGGTGGCGAGCGAAGAGCCTGCCGTCATGCTTGCCGCGGCGATCCTGAGTAAAGATGCGGGAGAAGGGCATGTCTGTCTGCCGCTTTCACGTCTGGTGGTGGATGAGAAAATGCCGCCGGCTTTACAGGCGTGTTTCGCGCTTCTGGGTGAGGCAGTGGACTGGCAAGAAATATTACTCCGCTCGCCCGCCGTCAGCAGCGCCGATACCGGTACGCCAATGATTTTGACGGGTGAACGTTTGTATCTGAACCGGCTGTGGCGTAACGAACTGACGGTGGCGCGCTTCTTCAGCGAGACCAATACTCCGCTTCCGTGCGATGAAGCACTGCTCCGGCAAACGCTGGATACGCTGTTTACCTCTGACGACGAGACAGACTGGCAGAAAGTGGCGGCAGCAGTGGCGTTAACGCGGCGGATTTCGGTGATTTCGGGCGGGCCGGGCACCGGTAAAACGACCACCGTGGCTAAGCTGCTTGCCGCGCTGATTCAGTTATCGGGTGAGCAAAAGTGTCGTATCCGCCTGGCGGCACCCACCGGTAAAGCGGCTGCACGTCTGACGGAGTCGTTAGGCGGCGCGCTGCAAAAACTGCCGCTCACCGGGGAGCGGCTTGCGCTTTTCCCTAACGAAGCCAGCACGCTGCACCGCTTGCTCGGCGCGCAGCCGGGTAGCCAGCGTCTGCGCTACCATGCCGGTAACCCGCTGCATCTGGACGTGCTGGTGGTGGATGAAGCATCGATGATTGACCTGACGATGATGTCGCGTTTGATTGATGCGTTGCCGCCGCACGCGCGCGTCATTTTCCTCGGCGACCGCGATCAGCTTGCCTCCGTTGAGGCCGGGGCCGTGCTGGGCGATATCTGCACCTATGCCAGCCTGGGGTATACCGCTGAACGCGCTGAGGAGCTGGCGCGCCTGACCGGATGTTCGCTCGCGGCTGAGAACCATTTACTTGCGGGGGCGCTGCGCGACAGCCTGTGTTTACTGCAAAAAAGCTACCGTTTTGGCAGCGACTCCGGCATTGGTCAGCTTGCGGCGGCGGTGAACCGGGGCGACCGGCACGCTACCTGTGCGGTATTTGACGGTACCTTTACCGATATTGAGAAAAAATCGCTGCAAACCGGGGAAGAGTATCAGGCGATGCTGGATGACGCCCTGCTGGGGTACCAACATTTTCTGACGGGCGTACAGCAGCAAAGCACGCCGGAGCAGGTCATTGCCGCGTTTGGCGAATACCAGCTGCTCTGCGCGTTGAGGGAAGGGCCCTTTGGCGTCAGCGGCCTGAACGACAGGCTGGAACAGCTGCTGGCGCAAAAGCGTAAAATCAACCGTACTCCGCACTCGCGCTGGTATGAAGGCCGGCCGGTGATGATCTCCCGCAACGACAGCGCGTTGGGGTTGTTTAACGGGGATATCGGGATTGCGCTCGATCGCGGGCAGGGGCTCCGCGTCTGGTTCCAGATGCCGGACGGTAGCGTGAAGTCCTTCCAGCCGAGCCGTTTGCCCGAGCATGAAACTGCCTGGGCGATGACGGTGCATAAATCCCAGGGTTCTGAGTTTAACCATGCGGCACTTATCCTGCCCACACAGCTTTCCCCCGTCGTTACCCGCGAGCTGATCTATACCGCCATTACGCGCGCGCGTCAGCGCCTGTCGCTGTATACCGATGAACGGGTGCTGGTACAGGCGATTGCCACCCGCACGGAGCGCCGAAGCGGGCTGAGCGCGATATTTGACTCCCTCTGAACGACGCCGGCAAAGAAAGGATTACCCCAGGTCGGCCATCAGCACTTTCGAACGGCGCTGATAGTTGTACATCTCTTTCTTCGTTTCCGGCAAAGAATCAATATCCACCGGCGTGAACCCGCGTTCCTGGAACCAGTGAATGCTGCGCGTCGTCAGGACGAACAGCTTGCTCAGCCCCATCTGACGCGCCTGTGCCGCCACGCGCTCAAGCAGCATTTCGCCGCGTGAAGAGCTGCGGTAATCCGGGTGCACCGCCACGCAGGCCATTTCTCCGATTTTCTCTTCCGGGAACGGATAGAGGGCGGCGCAGGCAATGGTCAGGTTATCGCGCTGGATAATGGTGAATTTGTCGATCTCCATCTCCAGCTGCTCGCGGGAGCGACGAACCAGAATACCCTGCTGTTCCAGCGGACGGATCAGCTCCAGAATGCCGCCGATATCGTTGATGGTCGCGCGGCGAATCTGCTCCGCACTTTCCATCACAATCTGGGTGCCAATACCGTCGCGGGAGAACAGCTCCTGCAGCAGAGCTCCGTCTTCCTGATAGCTGATCAGGTGACTACGGCGCACGCCGCTGCGGCAGGCCTTCACGGCGCCACGCAGGAAGCGGACGGTGCCGGAGTGGTAATCCCCTTCGGCTTCCAGCGCTTCAACGCGGGCCTGCGCTTCATTCGGGAAGAGTTCCGGCACAATCACCCCTTCATCGTTTACGACGCCCTGGGAAGAGCAAAACCCAATCATTTTTTCCGCCTTCAGCTTGATCGCCAACTGGGTGGCAATCTCTTCGGACGTCAGGTTAAAGCTTTCACCGGTTACGGAAACCGCCACCGGCCCCATCAGGACAATGGCACCGCTGTCGAGCTGACGGTGAATGGCCTCTTCATCAATACGACGAATGCGGCCGCTGTGGCAGTAATCCACGCCATCGTCCACGCCGAGCGGCTGGGCAATGATAAAGTTGCCGCTCACGACGTTGATATGCGCGCCCTGTAGCGGCGTGTTGTTCAGGCTCATCGACAGCCGAGCGGTGATATCCAGCTGCAGCAGACCCGCCGCCTGCTTCACTAGCTCCAGGGTTTTGGCATCCGTGACGCGGGTATGTTTGTGGTAAATCGGCTCGTGGTGGTGAGCGGCCAGGTTGGCGTCGATCTGCGGGCGCGCGCCATAGACCACCACCAGGCGGATCCCGAGGCTGTGCAGCAGGCCAATGTCATTGACGATGCTGGAAAAATTTTCATGCTCAATGGCTTCGCCGCCCAGCATGATGACAAACGTTTTTCCCCGGTGGGCGTTGATATAGGGAACAGAATGGCGGAATCCCTGGACCAGTTCGGTTCTACGTTCCTTCACCATGGCACAACCCTTAATGAATGTTTATTCGTAATTTATGTATTTTTATTCGATTGTGGGCGCGTGTGCAAGTGCAAATTTTCTGCGACCTACAGAAATTAATAAGTAATCCGTGCGTTAACGTATGATTGTTTACCCTTTTATAGATGACAGTTTATGCGTCATTCGTTAAAGTTTTCGGTCAATCTGCACTTTTGTATATCAGTTTGTTTTCTTGCTCGGGAGAAGCATGTCGGGATCCAATTCAGCAATAAGCCGCCGCCGTTTGTTAAAAGGGGCCGGGGCAATGTGGTTGCTTAGCGTCAGCCAGGTCGGTCTTGCCGCCACGAGTCAGGTGGTGGCGGTGCGCGTCTGGCCGTCGTCGACCTATACGCGCGTGACGGTTGAATCCAATCGCGTGCTGAAATATAAGCAATTTGCCCTCAGCAACCCTGAACGCGTGGTGGTGGATCTCGAAGGGGTGAACCTCAACTCCGTGCTGAAAGGCATGGCGGCGCAGATCCGCGGTGACGATCCGTTTATTAAATCGGCGCGCGTCGGTCAGTTTGATCCGCAAACCGTGCGCATGGTGTTTGAGCTTAAGCAGAACGTTAAGCCGCAGCTGTTCGCCCTGGCGCCCGTCGCGACGTTTAAAGAGCGTCTGGTGATGGATCTTTACCCGGCGAATGCGACGGATATTCAGGATCCGCTTCTCGCCCTGCTGGAGGATTACAACAAAGGCGATCTTCAGCGTCAGGTGCCGCCTGCGCAAAGCGGCCCGCAGCCGGGGAAAGCAGGGCGCGATCGTCCGATTGTGATCATGCTCGATCCCGGCCACGGCGGCGAAGACTCCGGTGCGGTGGGGAAATATCATACGCGTGAAAAAGACGTGGTGCTGCAAATTGCCCGTCGTCTGAAGGCGTTAATTGATAAAGAGGGCAATATGCGCGCCTACATGACGCGCAATGAGGATGTCTTTATCCCGCTGAAGGTGAGGGTGGCGAAAGCGCAGAAGCAGCGTGCCGATCTGTTCGTCTCGATCCATGCGGATGCCTTTACCAGCCGCCAGCCGAGCGGCTCGTCGGTGTTTGCGCTCTCAACCAAGGGTGCGACCAGTACCGCGGCGCGATACCTTGCGGACACCCAGAACGCCTCGGACCTGATCGGTGGCGTGAGCAAAAGCGGCGACCGCTACGTCGACCACACCATGTTCGACATGGTGCAGTCCCTGACCATTAACGACAGCCTGAAGTTTGGTAAAGCGGTGCTGGGCAAGCTGGGGAACATCAATAAGCTGCACAAAAACAGTGTTGAGCAGGCCGGGTTTGCGGTGCTGAAGGCACCGGATATCCCGTCCATTCTGGTAGAAACCGCGTTTATCAGTAACGTTGAAGAAGAGCGTAAGCTCAAGACGGCAAAGTTCCAGCAGGAGGTGGCGGAGTCGATTCTGGCGGGGATACGGGCGTATTTCTCAGACGGGGCGACGCTGGCGCGGCGCGGGTAGGTTTTTAGCCGGGTGAAATGCCCGGCAAATTCACAAACGACAGATACAAAAAAACACCCTTAAGGGTGTTTATTGTTTTTAGAAGTGTTGGTTGCGGGGGCCGGATTTGAACCGACGACCTTCGGGTTATGAGCCCGACGAGCTACCAGGCTGCTCCACCCCGCGTCCGTGGAAGCGCACTATACTCGGATAGGTTTGTGATGCAACCCCTTTTTCACATAAATCATTAACTTTGTATGTAAAGTGAACGGCATTGCGACATTTAGACTATTTTTTGCTCTGAATTTGCCAAAGGGCATGCGATCGCATTTCATTCGCTTTGTCGGTTTGTTATCTTCATCACGCGGAAATGGGCAACTTAAAGACGAGATATAATGAAAGGACGTTGGGCGAAGTATCTGATGGCGGGCGCAATGGTAGCGATTCTTGCGGCCTGTTCTTCCAAACCGACCGATCGCGGTCAGCAGTATAAAGACGGGAAGTTATCCCAGCCTTTCTCTTTAGTTAATCAGCCTGACGCCGTTGGCGCGCCGATCAACGCCGGTGATTTCTCCGAGCAGGTCTACCAGATCCGCAATGCGTCGCCGCGTCTGTATAGCACACAGAACAATGTTTATAGCGCGGTACAGGACTGGCTGAAGGCGGGCGGCGATACGCGCAACATGCGCCAGTTTGGTATTGATGCCTGGCAAATGGAAGGGGCGGATAACTACGGCAACGTCCAGTTCACCGGCTATTACACGCCCGTGGTTCAGGCGCGACACACGCGCCAGGGCGAGTTCCAGTACCCTATCTACCGTATGCCGCCAAAACGCGGCCGTCTGCCGTCCCGCGCCGAAATCTACGCCGGTGCGCTGAGCGAAAACTACGTCCTGGCCTACAGCAACTCCCTGATGGATAATTTCATCATGGACGTGCAGGGCAGCGGCTACATTGATTTTGGCGACGGTTCACCGCTTAACTTCTTCAGCTATGCCGGGAAAAACGGCCATGCCTACCGCAGCATCGGTAAGGTGCTGATTGACCGCGGCGAAGTGAAAAAAGAAGATATGTCGATGCAGGCGATCCGCGAGTGGGGCGAAAAGCACAGTGAAGCCGAGGTGCGCGAACTGCTGGAGCAGAACCCATCGTTCGTCTTCTTCAAGCCGCAAAACTTCGCCCCGGTGAAAGGGGCCAGCGCCGTGCCGCTGATTGGCCGCGCGTCGGTGGCATCGGATCGTTCTATCATTCCTGCGGGTACCACGCTGCTGGCGGAAGTCCCTCTGCTCGACAACAACGGCAAGTTCAACGGCAAATATGAGCTGCGTCTGATGGTAGCCCTGGATGTGGGCGGAGCGATTAAGGGACAGCACTTTGATATCTATCAGGGCATTGGCCCGGATGCTGGTCACCGTGCAGGCTGGTATAACCACTACGGACGCGTATGGGTGCTTAAGGCCGCGCCGGGCACCGGAAACGTATTCAGCGGCTGATTGTGGTATTCTGAGCGCAATACGGATTACTGTTCAGGGTGAGGAAAACCTCACCCTTTTTACATCTGAGGTTTTATGTCTGTGGTAATCAGTGATGCCTGGCGCCAGCGTTTTGGCGGCACGGCACGTCTCTATGGTGAAAAAGCCCTGCAGCTGTTTGCGGATGCGCACGTCTGCGTCGTGGGCATTGGTGGTGTCGGCTCCTGGGCGGCGGAAGCGCTGGCGAGAACCGGGATTGGCGCAATCACGCTGATTGATATGGATGACGTTTGTGTGACCAACACTAACCGTCAGATCCACGCCCTGCGTGATAACGTCGGCCTGGCGAAGTCCGAGGTGATGGCGGAGCGCATTCGCCTCATCAATCCGGAGTGTCGGGTGACGGTGATCGATGACTTTGTGACGGCAGATAACGTCGCGGAGTACATGAGCAAAGGCTACAGCTATGTGATTGACGCCATCGACAGCGTGCGGCCTAAAGCGGCGCTGATCGCATACTGCCGTCGTTACAAGGTGCCGCTGGTCACGACTGGTGGCGCGGGCGGGCAAATCGATCCTACGCAGATCCAGGTTGCCGATCTGGCGAAAACCATTCAGGATCCGCTGGCTGCCAAGCTGCGTGAACGCCTGAAGAGCGACTTCAATGTGGTGAAGAACAGCAAGGGCAAGCTGGGCGTCGACTGCGTGTTCTCCACCGAAGCGCTGGTCTACCCGCAGGCGGATGGTTCAGTTTGTGCGATGAAAAGCACGGCGGAAGGGCCAAAACGCATGGACTGCGCGTCAGGCTTTGGGGCGGCCGCCATGGTAACCGCCTCTTTTGGCTTTGTGGCGGTCTCTCACGCCCTGAAGAAAATGATGGCGAAGGCGGAACGTCAGGCCTGAGCCTGACGTGCGGCGTCCAGCACCGCGTCGCTGAGCGCGATCAGGCCCTGACCGCGCGAGGCGCTAAGCTGTGCGCGCAGCCCCAGCTCGTCGAACAGCGCCAGCGGCGAGTGCGTTAACAATTCCGCCGCGCTTTTCCCCTCAATGGCGGTTAACAGGACCGCCAGCAGGCCCCGGACGATGCGCCCTTCGCTGTCGCCGAAGAAATGCAGCTTCTCGCCGGAGACGCTCACGCCCAGCCAGACACGGTTTTCACAGCCCGCAATCTCTTTCGCCTGCGCTTTAAGATCGTCGGAAAGAGCTGGGAGCTGTTTACCCATCAGGATCAGCTGACGATATTTATCTTCCCACTGCTGGAGCGGGGCGAAGGTCTGTTTTAAGGTCTCTTCAGTGATGACCGTGCCAAACGGATGTCCGGCTAAAGCAGCGCTAGTCATTAATCCACCAGTATTTCAAGGGCGCGGTCAACGGCGCTAACCAGCGCGTCGACATCGCTTTGGGTATTATACGGCGCAAACGAGGCGCGCAGCGTACCGCTGACGCCGAGCGCCGCCAGCAGCGGCTGGGCGCAGTGCTGTCCTGCGCGCAGGGCAATGCCGTATCCGGCCAGCAGCGTCACCATATCGCTATGATGCACGCCAGCAAAATCAAAGGCGAGCAGGCTGGAATCCTGAACGCGGAACGAGCGGAAACCCGGGCGTTTTTTCAGTTCTTCCTCTGCCAGCGTCGCCAGCCCTCGGCTCCAGCTTTCCGCCTGAACCGCGTCCGTTTCCGCCAGCCATTCAAGTGCGGCGCTCAGGCCGATGACCCCGGCCACGTTCGGCGTGCCCGCTTCCAGACGGTAAGGCACCTTCTGCGTTTTAAAACCGTCGAAGGTCACCTCGGTAATCATTTTGCCGCCGCCGAGCCACGGCGTCATTTTTGCCAGCAGTTCTGGCTTACCGTACAGCGCGCCAATCCCGGTTGGCCCGTAGAGCTTGTGCCCGGAGAAGGCGTAGAAGTCGATATCCAACGCCTGCACATCAGCGGGGAAATGAACCACGCCCTGAGCACCGTCGACCATCACCACCACGCCGCTGGCATGGGCAATCTCAATGGCGCGAGCCAGATCCGGACAGCCGCCGGTGACGTTGGACATCTGCCCCAGCGCCAGAATACGGCTGCGGGGGGTAATCAGCTCAGGGAGACGGGCCACGTCAGGCAGAAAGTCTGCACTCAACGGGAGCTTAATAACGCGCGCGCCCGTTTGCTCAGCCACCATCAGCCACGGCACCAGGTTAGCGTGGTGCTCTGCTTCGCTGACAATGATCTCGTCCCCTGGCTGCAGCAGCGGGCGGGCATAGCTCTGGGCCACCATATTGATGGCTTCGGTCGTGCCGCGCGTCCAGACGATATTTTTCCCGCTTTCGGCATTGATCAGGCGTGCAACCTGATCGCGTGCGGCTTCATAGCGCGCGGTCAGGCGCTGCGCTTCGGCAAACTGGCTGCGATGTACGTTGCCGGCGCTCAGGCTGTAGAACTGCTGCGTGGCCTCGATCACCGCCTGGGGCTTCAGGGCCGTGGCGGCGCTATCAAGATAAATACCGGCATCGGCCAGCGCCGGAAACTGTGCGCGAAACTGCGCAGGACTGAAAGCGTTCATGGAATTCCTCGTGTCGATAGAGAGATCGTCGCGCAATTTCTGCGGCAGGGCAAGGAGGTTGATATCTATCAGATTTGTCTGCTTATCCTGGCGACCTCGAAAAAGCAGGTTATGCTAAATAGTGTTAGGCGGATGTTTTAGCCTGTTATAAATCGAGGTTTGAATAGCATTAATTGCTAAAGGAGAATAATCATGAATAAGACAGCTGCAATCATTTCTGCCTGTGCGTTTACTTTTGCCCTGAGCGCCTGTTCTGGTAACAACTACGTGATGCACACAAACGATGGTCGTTCTATCGTTTCGGAAGGGAAACCGACTACCGATAACGATACCGGGATGATTTCGTACAAAGATGCTAACGGGAACAAGCAGCAGATCAACCGCACGGACGTGAAAGAGATGAAAGAGATCGAGCATTAACCGATCGCAGGCGAAAAAAAAGCACCGCAAATTGGCGGTGCTACATTAATCACTATGGACAGACAGGGTAAATGTACAGGAAGTGAAAAATTGGTAGCGTTGCTACCGTGGTCTGAATCGCAGACCAATTGCAAACACAACAACACAACATCACAACCGTAAGCCAAAAGCCCTTCAGAACACGCATTCCGAAAAAAGCTCTTCGTTCCGGCTCAGGAAGTGCCGCCACTATAGGTATTTGCTGGTAGTTCCTCAACGGACAAATTATAATGGCTCAGATAAAAAAAACTAATAGGTTAAACGTTGTTTCCTGTTTGTTAAATTCCGTTAACATCTAAGCCAGATAACCATGTCAAAGCGATTGCCACCCCTTAATGCATTACGCGTTTTTGATGCAGCAGCACGTCACCTGAGCTTCACCCGTGCGGCAGATGAGCTTTTTGTGACACAGGCCGCAGTAAGTCACCAAATCAAGTCCCTGGAGGATTTCCTGGGCCTTAAGCTGTTCCGCCGACGCAATCGTTCCTTGCTGTTGACCGAAGAGGGGCAGAGCTATTTTCAGGATATTAAAGAGATTTTTTCCCAGCTCACGGAAGCCACGCGTAAGCTGCAGGCCCGCAGTGCAAAAGGTGCCCTGACTGTTAGTTTATTGCCCAGTTTTGCCATTCAGTGGCTGGTGCCAAGACTCTCAAGCTTTAACTCAGCTTATCCGGGGATCGACGTTCGAATCCAGGCGGTGGATCGTCAGGAAGACAAGCTGGCCGATGATGTGGATGTCGCCATTTTTTATGGTCGCGGCAACTGGCCGGGCTTGCGTGTCGAGAAATTATACGCAGAATATCTGCTGCCGGTCTGTTCGCCTCTGCTTTTAACAGGCGACAAGGCGCTGAAAACACCCGCTGACCTGGCGCAGCATACGCTTTTACATGATGCCTCTCGCCGCGACTGGCAAACTTATACCCGTCAATTAGGTCTTAGTCATATAAACGTGCAGCAGGGCCCCATTTTTAGCCATAGTGCGATGGTGCTACAGGCTGCCATTCACGGACAGGGCGTGGCGTTGGCGAACAACGTGATGGCGCAGTCCGAAATTGAGGCAGGCCGTCTGGTTTGCCCTTTTAATGATGTACTGGTCAGCAAGAATGCATTTTATCTGGTTTGTCATGACAGTCAGGCAGAACTGGGTAAAATAGCCGCCTTCCGGCAGTGGATACTGGCGAAAGCGGCAAGCGAGCAAGAAAAATTCCGCTTCAGGTATGAACAATAACGTTTGTGTGCCGGGCACGCATTAATTCAGGACTTAAACATGACCAGCCGATTCATGCTGATTTTTGCCGCTGTGAGTGGCTTTATTTTTGTTGCACTGGGCGCCTTTGGCGCGCACGTATTGAGCAAGTCTTTGGGCGCCGTCGAGATGGGCTGGATCCAGACCGGCCTTGAATACCAGGCGTTTCATACGCTGGCTATTTTTGGGCTGGCGGTAGCGATGCAGCGCCGGATAAGCATCTGGTTTTACTGGAGTAGCGTATTTATGGCGCTGGGTACCGTGCTGTTTAGCGGCAGCCTTTACTGTCTGGCCCTCTCGCATTTGCGCCTGTGGGCGTTTGTTACACCTGTCGGCGGCGTGAGCTTCCTGGCGGGTTGGGTATTAATGTTTATCGGAGCTATCCGTCTGAAACGCAAGGGCGTTGTTCATGAATAAGGTTGTTTTATATTGTCGCCCGGGGTTTGAGAAAGAGTGCGCCGCGGAAATTACCGATAAAGCGGCGAAGCGCGAAGTCTTCGGCTTTGCTCGCGTAAAAGAAAATGCGGGCTATGTGGTATTCGAGTGTTATCAGCCTGAAGACGCCGACAAGCTGGCGCGCGAGCTGCCGTTCAGCTCGCTGATTTTCGCCCGCCAGATGTTCGTCGCGGGTGAGTTGCTGAAAGATCTTCCGCCGGAAGATCGCATCACGCCGATTGTGGGCATGCTGCAGGGCGTGGTGGAGAAGGGCGGCGACCTGCGCGTTGAGGTTGCCGATACCAACGAAAGCAAAGAGCTGATGAAGTTTTGCCGTAAGTTCACCGTGCCGCTGCGCGCAGCGCTGCGTGACGCGGGCATACTGACAAACTACGAAACGCCGAAGCGTCCGGTGGTACATATCTTCTTTATCGCACCGGGCTGCTGCTATGCGGGCTATTCGTACACCAATAACAATTCGCCATTCTTTATGGGCATCCCGCGCCTGAAGTTCCCGGCAGATGCGCCGAGCCGTTCAACCCTGAAGCTGGAAGAGGCGTTTCACGTTTTTATCCCGGCTGATGAGTGGGACGAGCGTCTGGCTAACGGCATGTATGCCGTCGACCTTGGCGCGTGCCCGGGCGGCTGGACCTATCAGCTGGTGAAACGCAACATGTGGGTGTCGTCTGTGGATAACGGCCCAATGGCGCAAAGCCTGATGGACACTGGACAGGTCACCTGGCTGCGAGAAGACGGTTTCCGCTATCGCCCAACCCGCAACAACATCTCGTGGATGGTGTGCGACATGGTGGAGAAGCCGGCGAAAGTGGCCGCGCTGATGGCCTCCTGGCTGGTGAACGGCTGGTGCCGTGAGACAATTTTCAACCTCAAGCTGCCGATGAAAAAGCGCTACGAGGAGGTATCCCAGAACCTGGCCTACATTCAGGCACAGCTGGATGAGCACGGTATTAACGTGGAGATCCAGGCGCGTCAGTTGTACCACGACCGCGAAGAGGTGACGGTACACATCCGTCGCTGGTGGGCGGCTGTAGGCGGACGTCGCGACGAGCGATAGTGCGTGCTTTGTTTTGCCCGGTGGCGCTGCGCTTACCGGGCCTACAAAACGGTGTTGACGTTTTAACGTTCTAACCGCAACTGCTGTAAATTCCCGTCCAGCTGTAAATCTGTCTGTAGCGTCGCCACCTCGCGGCAGATAAACGCCATCTCTTTATGCGCCTCCAGCTTCTTGCGCCACTTTTCTGGCACCTCATCCAGACGGGCGTAAATCCCTTCCAGACTCTGAAAATCGGTCAGCAACTGGGCGGCGCTCTTTGGTCCAATACCGGCGACACCTGGAACCTTAGAGCTGCTGATGCCTGCCAGACCCCAATAATCCGGCAGTTGCTCAGGCAAGACGCCGAACTCGCTGGCAATAAACGGCGCGTCCAGCCAGCGTTTTTGAAAATAGTCGCGAATGCGGATAGTTGGGGAGAGCAGCTGGCAGTAGCCTTTGTCAGTTGAAACGATAGTGGCCTGATGCCCGGCACTTGCCACTTTTACGGCCAGGGTGGCCGCGAGATCGTCGGCTTCATTGCCCTGTGCACCCCAGCAGGGGACGCCACGCTGCTCAAAGGCGGCACGCAGGGCGGGCATTTCGGCATGCAGATCGTCCGGCATCGGTGCGCGTCCGGCTTTGTAGTCGGGCAGGCGCTGATGTCGCCAGCCGCTGTTGCGCGCTTCGTCATCAAACACGGCCACGACGTGCGTCGGCTCGCTGTGGCGAATAAGCTGCTCCAGCGCGTGCAGGCAGGTGTCCTTGCAGGGCGTGCCTTGTACCGCATGGATTCGGCGAATCAGATTGAGCGCGTCGACGATAAGCAAATGAACAGCCACAGATATTCTCCCTTAAATCTAATGGGTAAAGGGTATCACTGTCGGCAGGATGAAACGAATAGCGTGAGGGAAAACAGGAAGAAGCCTCGCAAAACGAGGCTTCCTCAGAGGCTTAATCGCAGGTTACGATCTTCATCGCCAGGCCGCCGCGAGAGGTTTCGCGGTATTTGGCGTTCATATCTTTACCGGTTTCGTACATGGTTTCGATAACTTTATCGAGACAGACGCGCGGCTCACTGGTGCGGCGCAGCGCCATACGCGCCGCGTTCACCGCCTTGACGGAGGCGATGGCGTTACGCTCGATGCACGGCACCTGTACCTGTCCGGCAACCGGATCGCAGGTTAGCCCCAGGTTATGTTCCATGCCGATTTCCGCAGCGATGCAGACCTGCGCCGGGCTTGCGCCCAACAGTTCCGCCAGGCCCGCCGCCGCCATGGAACATGCCACGCCGACTTCGCCCTGACAGCCTACTTCCGCACCGGAAATGGAGGCGTTCATCTTGTACAGAGAACCAATCGCGCTGGCGACCAGCAGGTAGCGCGCCAGGGAGTTAGCGTTCACTTCACGGATAAACTTGTCGTAGTACGCCAGCACGGCCGGAACGATACCGCAGGCACCGTTGGTTGGCGCCGTGACGACGCGGCCCCCTGCGGCGTTCTCTTCGTTCACCGCCAGGGCGAACATGTTGATCCAGTCGACGACGGCCATCGGGTCCGTTGTCGTTTTGTCGGTGCTCACCAGCATACGACGCAGCGCCGCCGCACGACGCGGTACGCGAAGCTTGCCCGGCAGAACGCCTTCGGTGGTGATCCCGCGCTCAATGCCGCCGCGCATCACTTCCCAGACGCTAGCGAAGTGCTGTTCCAGCTCCTCTTTGCTGTGAAGGGCCAGTTCGTTTTTCATCATCAGGCCAGAGAGGGAAAGCCCCGTCTCGTGGCAGTGGCGCTGGAGATCTGCCGCGGTTTTGTACGGATACGGCACCTCAACAGAAGAGGTGGTGGTTTGACCAAAGTGGTCTTCGTCGACGATAAAGCCGCCGCCGATGGAGTAATACGTCTGGCTGTAAACCGCTTTGTCGCCGGCCAGCGCGGTAATGCGCATGCCGTTTTCGTGCAGCGACAGGTTGTCCGCATGGAAATTCATGCAGTGGTCAACCGGGAATTCAACCTCATGCTCACCGTTTGCCAGCAGCAAACGACCGTGGGTGTTCACGTCCTGGATGAAGCCAGGGATCGCGTCAATATCAACGGTATCCGGCAGATTTCCCGCCAGGCCCATGATAATGGCGATATCGGTATGGTGGCCTTTCCCGGTCAGGGAAAGCGAGCCGTACACATCGACAACCACGCGGGTGATGTCGTGCAGAATGCCGCGTGCAATCAAGTCATCCGTGAACTGCTTACCGGCTTTCATTGGTCCGACAGTGTGAGAGCTGGAAGGACCAATACCGATTTTGAAAATATCGAATACGCTAATCATGATGCGTCCATTGCTTTCAGTCAGAGGGGGAGGAGTGCGCCGCCCGAAGGCGGCGCGGGCGTTCATCAGAACATAGTGTACAGGGAGTAGAAGATCGCAGAGATAGCGATAAGGCCCATGATAACCACAAACACGTTGCTGACCTGGCCGCTGTACTTGCGCATGGCAGGCACTTTCTGAATCGCGTACATCGGCATCAGGAACAGAATCATCGCGATAACCGGGCCACCCAGGGTTTCAATCATGCCCAGGATGCTTGGGTTCAGGGTCGCTACCGCCCAGGTGGTGAGCAGCATGAACAGTGCAGTGATTTTGTTCAGCTTGTTGATTTCAATGCTCTTGCCTTTACCGCGCAGAGATTTAATCACCATACCGTTGAAGCCTTCACGCGCGCCCAGGTAGTGGCCCAGGAAGGATTTGGTGATGGCGATCATCGCGATGATCGGTGCCATCCACGCAATCAGCGGTGCGTTAAAGTGGTTCGCCAGGTAAGACAGAATAGAGATGTTCTGTTCTTTCGCTGCCGCCAGGTCCCCCGGGGAGAGGCTCAGTACGCAGCTGAAGACGAAGAACATCACGGTCAGCACCATCATCACGTGAGCGCGGGCCAGGATGCTGGAGCACTTCTTCTCTGCACCATTACCGTACTCTTCGCGTTTCGCCACGGCGAAAGAGGAGATGATTGGGGAGTGGTTGAAGGAGAAGACCATTACCGGGATCGCCAGCCACAGGGTCATCAGCAGGCCGTTACCGGTCGCAGACGCGCTGCTCAGGGACAGGGTTTCCAGCGCTGCACCGTTCCACTGTGGAATCAGGTAGCAGGCCAGCAGCATCAGCGCAGCCACAAACGGGAAGACCAGCACGCTCATGGCCTTAACAATCATCTGCTCGCCGAAGCGCACGATGGTCATCATGCCGACGATCAGGATCAGAGACAGAATGGCACGCGGTGGCGGCGTCATGTGCAGCTGGTGCGTCATGAAGCTTTCAACGGTGTTGGTGATCGCCACGCTGTAGACGAGCAGGATTGGGTAAATCGCGAAGAAGTAGAGCAGGGTAATCAGTTTACCTGCGCCAACGCCGAAATGTTCTTCAACCACTTCGGTGATGTCTTCGCCCGGGTTTTTACCGGACAGCACGAAGCGGGTCAGCCCGCGGTGTGCGAAGTAGGTCATCGGGAAGGCGATGATGGCCATGATGATCAGCGGAATCAGACCGCCGACGCCTGCGTTGATAGGAAGGAACAGTACACCAGCGCCGATTGCCGTGCCGTAAAGGCCCAGCATCCACATGGTATCCGTTTTGCGCCAACCACTTCGGGATTCAATCGAAGCAACGGTGCTGGTTTGAGTGGTTTCCATCTGTATCTCCTGGAGGAAGCAAATTGTCAGGTTTTTAGTCAAATCCGATGAAAAAGTGCCTGACGGTAATATGAAATTCGTTCAGTGACGGTTTTTTAATAATTTTCGCCCGTAACTATTGGCGGGCGGAAAGATACATTCTCGTTATGAATCTATCAGTGATCGCGATCCCAAATGCAATAATCCACTTATGATGTGGGCATCTTTAGACCATTTATCTGTTAAAAAAACATCAAATAGAATTTACGGGCGCGAAGGCTACCACCAACGACATGTGGGCTAAAAGAGCGGCCCGCAATATAGGTGTCTTCCGCTGTAAAGATATGGGTTTTTAGGATTTTCTTGCGGGTAATTTAGTTTAAGGCTGATAAGTTACGGTTGTTAAATGGAGGTAATCGATTGCGTTCGCCGTAAGTTTGTTAAAGTTATAAGTGAGGCCTATGAATTGATTCGGTAATAAAAAAGCCGGGACCCGCTACAGGGTGCCCCGGCTTTGAGGAGAAGAAACTGAGCGTTACGTGCAGATTTCGTAGCACGGAATGTAGGCTGAACCCGGCAACTTCATGCGGTGTTGAGCCACAAAGCCCTGAAGCATGTCGTCCATACGGCGCATCATCTCCGGGTCGCCGTGGATCTTGTACGGACCATACTGCTCAATCGCGCGGATGCCCATCTCCTTCACGTTGCCCGCCACAATCCCGGAGAAGGCGCGACGCAGGTCGGCGGCCAGCACTTCCACCTGCTGGTCCGGGTAAAGTTTCAGGTTCGCCATATTTTCATGGGTCGGCTCGAACGGGATCTGCAGGTCAGGCGCAATACGGATTGACCAGTTAAAGCTGTACGCATCACCGGTATCACGACGATTCTCTTTCACCAGCGGCATCGCTTTTTTCATCTGGCGCGCCACTTCCGCCGCATCATCAATGATGATGCGATAGTGACGACGCGCGGTTTCTCCCAGCGTATGCACGATAAACTCGTCCAGCACGCGGAAGTAGTCGGCGCTCTCTTTCGGGCCGGTCAGGATCAGCGGTAGAACCTGATCTTTGTTGGCCGGGTTCATCAGAATCCCCAGCAGATAGAGCAACTCTTCCGCCGTTCCCACGCCGCCCGGGAAGATGATAATCCCGTGAGCGATACGAACAAACGCCTCAAGACGCTTCTCGATATCCGGCATGATAATCAGCTCATTGACCAGCGGGTTAGGCGGCTCAGCGGCGATGATTGACGGCTCGGTCATGCCGATAAACCGCCCCTCTTTGTAACGCTGCTGCGCATGACCCACGGCTGCACCTTTCATTGGTGCTTCCATTGCACCCGGACCACAGCCGGTACAGATATTCAGCTCGCGCAGGCCAAGCTGCGTTCCGACCCGACGGGCATAGAGATATTCGGTTTCGTTAATCGAGTGGCCGCCCCAGCAGACGACCATGTTTGGTGCTTCGCCAACGTGCAGGGCGCGGGCGTTGCGCAGAATAGAGAACACCAGGTTGGTGATATGAACGGAGCTTTCCAGGTCGAGATGCTGGAAGCGGCCCGCGTTGTGAATCTGCCCGTTAACAAACAGGATGTCGCGCAGGACGGCAAACAGGTTGGCCTGAAGGGAACGAATGATACGTCCGTCGACAAAGGCCTCTTCCGGCGGGTTGATCACTTCCAGTTTAACGCCACGCTCGCGGCGCAGCACGTTAATATCAAAGCTTTCGAAGCGGGACAGCAGTTCTTTACTGTTATCTGTCAGGCTTCCGGAGTTCAGTACGGCAAGTGAACAGTTACGAAACAGTTGATAAAGATCGCTGCTGGCCGTGCGTTTAAGCATGTCCACTTCCAGCTGCGACAACATATCCATTGAGCCAAGCGGGCTAATATGTGTAATCAAGTGAGCTCCTTATGGGACGATTATCGTCATTCCCTTTGATTACAATAGCCCTGGCGCGTGACGTTTCACAACACTTCGGCGGAATACCGCACGCATATTGTGAAAATATTTATATTATTGACGCACCAGCCGGCCCGTTGCTGGCACAAAATCGGTGTTGGTGCGCCACGGGTTGATGTCCAGCCCGCCACGGCGGGTATAGCGCGCGTAAACGCTCAGTTTCTCCGGCTGGCAGAAACGCTGAATATCGTTAAAAATACGCTCCACGCACTGCTCGTGAAATTCGTTGTGATGGCGGAACGACACCAGATAGCGCAGCAGTTTTTCCCGGTCAATTTTCGGGCCGCGGTACTGGATCTGCACCGAACCCCAGTCCGGCTGGTGGGTAATCAGGCAGTTGGACTTCAGCAAATGGCTGACGAGCGTCTCTTCAACCACTTTTCCGCTCGCCGCGTTTTCGAGGTAATCGGCGCTGAATTCATAATTCTCCACCTCGATGTCCTGCTCGTCGATGCAGGTTCCGTGGAAGTGGGCGATGGGCTGTCCTTCCAGCTCGTGCAGGCGGTATAACGAGACGGACACGTTCCCCTGCGCGCAGGCGGCTAAATCCCGCTCCAGCGTTTGCTGAACCTCGTCCCAGCTGTTGAATCGGGTCTGGTTGAAGCTGTTGAGATAGAGCTTAAAGCTTTTGGATTCCACCAGGTTCACGCTGGCATAGTCCAGCTCAACGTGGCCCACGGCCACCTGCGGCAGACCGCGCGCGTTAAGCCAGGAGAGTTCGTACAGCGTCCAGATATCGCCGCCGACAAACGGCAACGCGTCCGCATGCAGTCCAAGAGGATCGCGGTTCAGGCTGCGCGGCACGCCCTGCAGCAGGCTTGCATCGTAGGTATCGCGGTAATCGGTCGATTTACCCAGCGTTAGGCCGGTTAACGCCTGATGATTTTCGTAAGACATGTTTCATAGCCACTTTACAGGTACACTTATGGGCAGAGTTTATCCTGTCTTACAAGAAGAGAGAAATCGGTGGACATCGAAACTGCAAATGCCCTTACTACCTTCACAACCCGCTATTGCGACGCGTGGCATGAAAAGCACGGAACATGGCCGCAAAGCGCTGATTTATATGGCGTGCCGTCGCAGTGCATTATCTCTTCGCAGGATGACTATGTTATCTGGCAGCCGAAGCCCAATACCGCTGAGCAAAATGTAAATGCGGTTGAACGGGCTATGGACCTTGTGGTACAACCAGCGGTTCACGCGTTTTATGCCACGCAGTTCGCAGGGGATATGCCCGCGCGCTTGGGTGATTTGACGCTGACGCTGTTGCAGACCTGGAGCGAAGACGATCTGCAGCGTGTTCAGGAAAACCTGATTGGTCATCTGGTCACGCAAAAACGCCTTAAGCTTTCTCCGACGCTCTTTATTGCCACGCTGGACAGCGAACTGGATGTGATATCCGTCTGCAACCTGTCCGGGGAAGTGATTAAAGAGACCATCGGTACCCGCAATCGCGAAACGCTCGCCCCCTCTCTTGCGGATTTCCTTACCCGGCTTGAGCCGCTTCTGTAATCCATGATGCTACGACGCGTGTGAGAGATCTCTTACAAGGTTTGTGAGAGATCGCTGGATCATTCAGTATTGCCTTATTTAATTCAGATTAATATCACTCTGTTTTTCAAAGAATTAGTTGTTCATCGCATCTTTTTTAGGGATTTCTTACGGCTTACAGTGCTGCAAGGGTGGGTTGTAAGACGAAGCGGAATAGCGGATTCTATCTCCGTCGGCAGGACGCCGACACGAGAAACGAACATCAGGATGATGGCGTTTCTTACTCAGGACACGTCAGGATGGCGCTGCAGGAAGGCTTCAGGATGAAGCAAAAGGATAACGCAGGACGCGTAAGGGACACCTCCAGGAAGGAGAACGAGAACCGAACAGGATGGTCGGTGGGTCAGGAAGGCCAGGACGTTTCAGGATGAAACAAACACGTCAGGAAGATGTGTGCAGGATGCAAAAGGTATAAGGATGACCAGGCCTTCGGGCATCAGGAAAAGTTGTCACGGAAGAGCAGGGAGCACGAATTGTAGCTGGAATGCTGCGAAACGAACCGGGAGCACTGTTTTTACAGTGCTCCCTTTTTTATTTCTGTCTTCCGCAATGCTATGCTGCGCGCCGTTCACTTTTTCAGTTGAGGTTACTATGACGCAACACGATAGCGTTCGTGCTCAGTTGCACGCCATCGAAGCCCTTTTGCGCCAGCATCAGCTGTGGCAGGAGACCGCGCCGAATCCGGAAGCGTTTGCCAGTACCCAGCCATTCTGCCTGGATACGCTGGCACCGTTCGAGTGGCTCCAGTGGGTATTAATTCCGCGCATGCACGCGCTGCTGGAAGGCGGTCATCCTTTGCCGCAGGCGTTCGCCGTTTCTCCCTACTATGAAATGGCGCTTGAGGCGACGCACCCTGCGCGCGATGTGATGCTGGTTGAGCTGGAAAAACTGGACGCCCTGTTTGCCGGTGAAGAGGCATGACGCTGGAAATCCTCTATCAGGACGAGTGGCTGGTGGCGGTGAATAAACCGTCTGGCTGGCTGGTGCACCGCAGCTGGCTGGATCGCGATGAGAAAGTGGTGGTGATGCAAACCGTGCGCGACCAGATTGGTCAGCATGTGTTTACCGCGCACCGCCTCGACAGACCGACTTCCGGCGTGCTGCTGATGGGGCTTTCCAGCGAGGCGGGCCGCCTGCTGGCGCAGCAGTTCGAACAGCACCAGATCCAGAAGCGCTACCACGCGATCGTTCGTGGCTGGCTGACCGAATCCGCCACGCTGGACTATCCGCTGGTGGAGGAGCTGGACAAAATCGCCGATAAATTTGCCCGAGATGACAAAGGCCCGCAGCCCGCGGTGACGGATTATCGCGGCATGGCGACAACGGAAATGCCGGTAGCAACCAGCAAATTCCCCACCACACGCTACAGCCTGGTTGAGCTTTTGCCCAAAACCGGACGCAAGCACCAGCTTCGCCGCCATCTTGCGCACCTGCGCCACCCGATTATTGGCGACAGCAAGCACGGCGATCTGCGCCAGAACCGCAGCGCGGCAGAGCATTTTGGCTGTAACAGACTGATGCTGCACGCCAGCGAGCTTAGCCTGACTCACCCGTTTACCGGTGAACCACTGATTATTCGTGCCGGGCTGGACGACGTCTGGACGCAGGCGCTGTCACAGTTTGGCTGGCGGGGACAACTCCCCGAAAATGAAAGGGTTGAGTTTGTATCAGGCAACGTTCAGGATGAACGGTAAGCGCAATAATTACGGGAGCAAAGCATGGCTGAAGTAGGCATTTTTGTCGGCACAATGTACGGCAACTCGCTGCTGGTAGCGGAAGAGGCTGAGGCGATTTTGACAAGCCAGGGCCATAAAGCCACGGTCTATGAAGACCCGGAGCTGGCGGACTGGGAAAAGTATAAAGATAAATACATTCTGGTAGTGACCTCCACCACCGGTCAGGGCGATCTCCCGGACAGTATCGTGCCGCTTTTCCAGGGCATTAAAGATCGGCTTGGCTACCAGCCGGACGTTCACTACGGCATTATTGCCCTTGGCGATAGCTCTTACGCCAACTTCTGCGGCGGCGGCAAGCAGTTCGATGCGCTTCTTCAGGAACAGAGCGCCCAGCGCGTCGGCGAGATGCTGCTGATTGATGCCGGTGAGCATCCTGAACCCGAAAGCGAGTCGAACCCGTGGGTTGAACACTGGGCAACGCTTCTTAAATAGTTTCGTAGGCCGGGTAAGGCGTAGCCGCCACCCGGCAACAAAGCCGCATTAAATCCTCAATTCCGTGAAGTATCTTCCACTGCTTTGGGCTTATGCCTCAAACCACGTTCCCCACACTCCTCAATGTTGTGTTTCTGCACGGTGAGCGAACCTGTCACTCCTTCATATACTTTTCCGGTCACAATAAAACGGCTTCAGGCCGTACTAAAACGACAAAACTTATCTCATTCTGATTACCCTACCGGTGCTGTACAGAATGAACAGGCGAAAGCTATGTTTCAGGAGTGCAACAATGAGTACATTAAGCCACGCAGCGAGCAGCGCTGAAAAGCGCACTAATGCCCGCTACTGGATAGTGGTGATGCTGTTTATCGTCACGTCCTTTAACTATGGTGACCGCGCCACGCTGTCGATTGCCGGCTCGGAGATGGCAAAAGACATCGGCCTTGATCCGGTGGGCATGGGTTACGTTTTCTCTGCATTCTCGTGGGCCTACGTCATCGGCCAAATTCCTGGCGGCTGGCTGCTGGACCGTTTTGGCTCTAAACGCGTCTATTTCTGGTCCATCTTTATCTGGTCTGCTTTTACCCTTTTGCAGGGTTTCGTCGATATCTTCAGCGGCTTTGGCATTATCGTGGCGCTCTTTACGCTGCGCTTTCTGGTAGGCCTGGCGGAAGCCCCTTCCTTCCCGGGCAACAGCCGCATTGTCGCGGCCTGGTTTCCTGCGCAGGAGAGGGGAACAGCGGTGGCAATTTTTAACTCTGCCCAGTATTTCGCGACGGTGATCTTTGCGCCCATTATGGGCTGGCTGACGCATGAGGTGGGCTGGTCGCACGTCTTCTTCTTTATGGGCGGGCTTGGGATCGTCATCAGCTTTATCTGGCTGAAAGTGATCCACGAACCGAATCAGCACCCTGGCGTGAACAAGAAGGAGCTGGAATACATTGCTGAGGGCGGGGCGCTGATCAATATGGATCAGAAATCTGACAAAGCAAAAGTCCCCTTCAGCCAGAAATGGGCGCAGATCAAGCAGCTCGTCGGCTCGCGCATGATGATCGGTATCTATCTCGGCCAGTACTGTATCAACGCCTTAACCTACTTCTTTATCACCTGGTTCCCGGTTTATCTGGTGCAGGCGCGCGGCATGTCGATCCTCAAAGCGGGGTTTGTTGCCTCGGTCCCGGCAATCTGCGGCTTCATCGGCGGCGTGCTTGGCGGGGTCATTTCCGACTGGCTGATGCGCCGCACGGGTTCGCTGAACATCGCGCGTAAAACGCCGATTGTGCTCGGCATGCTGCTCTCCATGACCATGGTGTTCTGTAACTACGTCAGTGCCGAGTGGATGATTATCGGCTTTATGGCGATGGCCTTCTTCGGCAAAGGGATTGGCGCGCTGGGCTGGGCGGTGATGGCGGATACGGCACCGAAAGAGATCAGCGGCCTGAGCGGCGGTTTGTTCAATATGTTCGGCAACGTTTCCGGGATTGTTACACCTATCGCTATCGGCTACATCGTCGGCACCACGGGGTCTTTCAACGGCGCGCTGATCTACGTTGGTGTGCATGCCCTGGTGGCGGTGCTGAGTTACCTGGTGCTGGTGGGCGATATTAAACGCGTTGAACTTAAACCTGTCGTGGAGCGCGGATGATGACAACACAATCAAGCCCTGTCGTCACGGAAATGAAAGTTATCCCGGTGGCCGGTCAGGACAGCATGCTGCTCAATATTGGCGGCGCGCATAACGCATGGTTTACCCGCAATATCGTGGTGCTGACCGATAGTGCAGGCAACACCGGGGTAGGTGAAGCCCCCGGCGGGGAAGTGATCTACCAGACCCTGGTAGAGGCAATTCCACAGGTCGTGGGCCAGGAAGTGGCTCGTCTGAACAAGGTGGTTCAGCGGGTGCATAAGGGCAATCAGTCGGCGGACTTTGATACCTTCGGCAAGGGCGCGTGGACGTTTGAACTGCGCGTCAATGCGGTCGCCGCCCTGGAAGCGGCACTGCTGGATTTACTCGGTAAAGCCCTTAACGTTCCGGTCTGCGAACTGCTGGGGCCGGGCAAACAGCGCGATGCGGTCACCGTGCTGGGCTATCTGTTCTACGTTGGCGATCGCAATAAAACCGATCTCCCCTATCTGGCTCGTTCACCGGGTGACCACGACTGGTATCAGCTGCGCCATCAGGAAGCGCTCTCCGGCGAGGCGGTGGTCCGGCTGGCTGAAGCTGCTCAGGATCGCTACGGCTTTAAGGATTTCAAGCTGAAAGGCGGCGTGCTGCCCGGCGAGCAGGAAATTGAAACAGCCCGGGCGCTGAAAAAACGTTTCCCGGAGGCGCGCATCACCGTCGACCCGAACGGCGCCTGGCTGCTGGATGAGGCGATTAGCCTGTGTAAAGGTCTCGGTGACGTGCTGACCTACGCGGAAGACCCGTGCGGCGCCGAGCAGGGCTTCTCAGGCCGCGAGGTGATGGTCGAATTCCGCCGCGCAACCGGGCTGCCGGTTGCGACCAATATGATCGCCACCAACTGGCGCGAAATGGGCCACGCGGTGATGCTGAACGCCGTCGACATTCCGCTGGCAGATCCGCACTTCTGGACGCTCTCCGGCGCGGTTCGCGTGGCGCAGCTGTGCGATGACTGGGGCCTGACCTGGGGCTGCCACTCCAACAACCATTTCGATATCTCGCTGGCAATGTTTACCCACGTTGGCGCGGCGGCGCCGGGTAACCCGACCGCCATCGACACCCACTGGATTTGGCAGGAAGGCGAAGCTCGCCTGACGAAAAATCCGCTGGAGATCAAAAACGGTAAAATTGCCGTACCCGATGCGCCGGGGCTGGGCGTGGAGCTTGACTGGGATCAGGTTCATCAAGCCCATGAGGCGTATAAAAAGCTACCGGGCGGCGCACGTAACGACGCGGGCCCGATGCAGTACCTTATCCCCGGCTGGACATTTGACCGTAAGCGCCCTGTTTTTGGACGTCACTGATAAAAGGATTACACGATGAGTACTTTTACGACCCCTGTCGTCACCTCCATGCAAATCATTCCGGTCGCAGGTCATGACAGCATGCTGATGAACCTGAGCGGGGCGCATGCGCCGTTCTTCACGCGCAATATTGTCATTATCAAAGACAATGCCGGCCATACCGGCGTGGGTGAAATTCCAGGCGGGGAGAAGATCCGCAAAACGCTGGAGGATGCCATTCCGCTGGTGGTGGGCAAAACGCTGGGTGAGTACAAAAATGTCCTCAACACCGTGCGCAACACCTTTGCCGATCGCGATGCCGGCGGCCGCGGTCTGCAAACCTTCGATTTGCGCACCACTATCCACGTGGTGACCGGCATTGAAGCCGCGATGCTGGATCTGCTGGGCCAGCACCTGGGCGTTAACGTCGCGTCGCTGCTGGGCGAGGGCCAGCAGCGCAGTGAAGTGGAGATGCTCGGCTATCTGTTCTTTGTCGGCGACCGCAAGCTGACGCCGCTGCCGTATCAGAGCCAGCCAGATGACAAATGCGACTGGTACCGCGTTCGTCACGAAGAAGCGATGACCCCGGATGCGGTGGTGCGGCTGGCAGAAGCCGCGTATGAAAAATATGGCTTCAATGATTTCAAACTGAAAGGCGGCGTGCTGGCGGGGGAAGAGGAGGCGGAAGCCATTACCGCGCTGGCAAAACGTTTCCCGCAGGCGCGCGTGACGCTGGATCCGAACGGCGCGTGGTCGCTTGATGAAGCGATCAAAATTGGTAAGCAGCTCAAGGGCGTACTGGCCTACGCCGAAGATCCATGCGGGGCTGAGCAAGGCTTCTCGGGCCGCGAAGTCATGGCGGAATTCCGTCGCGCTACGGGGCTACCGACCGCGACCAATATGATCGCCACCGACTGGCGTCAGATGGGTCACACGCTCTCTCTGCAATCGGTGGATATCCCGCTGGCGGACCCGCACTTCTGGACAATGCAGGGCTCGGTTCGCGTGGCGCAGATGTGCCACGAGTTTGGCCTGACCTGGGGTTCGCACTCCAACAACCATTTTGACGTGTCGCTGGCGATGTTTACCCACGTGGCCGCCGCCGCGCCGGGCACCATTACCGCTATCGACACGCACTGGATCTGGCAGGAGGGTAACCAGCGCCTCACCAAAGAGCCGTTTGAGATCAAAGATGGCATGGTGCAGGTGCCGTCCACGCCGGGGTTGGGCGTTGAGCTGGATATGGATCAGGTAATGAAAGCACACGAGCTGTATCAGAAACACGGTCTGGGCGCGCGCGACGACGCGATGGCGATGCAGTACCTGATCCCTGACTGGACATTCGACAATAAACGTCCGTGCATGGTACGATAAACGCATTGGGACCGCTCCCATGAGCGGTTTCCTACGTGGTGTATGCTTAACGTAACGACTATGCGTAAGGATGGCTTATGAAAATTGTTATCGCACCGGACTCGTATAAGGAAAGTTTGAGTGCGCTTGAGGTTGCGACAGCGATCGAGCGCGGTTTTCGCGAGATTTTCCCTGAGGCGGAGTACGTCAAACTGCCGGTCGCTGATGGCGGTGAAGGCACGGTTGAGGCGATGATCGCGGCAACCCGGGGACGCATTGTGCACGTTCCGGTGACCGGTCCGCTGGGCGAGCGCGTGGACGGATTTTATGGAATATCCGGTGACGAGCAGAGCGCCTTTATTGAAATGGCGGCGGCAAGCGGTCTGGAACTGGTAGCCCCTTCACTGCGTGACCCTCTGAAAACGACCTCCTGGGGCACGGGGGAACTTATCCGCCACGCGCTGGATGCGGGCGTTAAGCATATCATCATCGGTATCGGCGGCAGCGCCACCAATGACGGCGGCGCCGGGATGGTGCAGGCGCTGGGGGCGAAGCTGCTGGACGACAATGAACAGCCGCTGGGGCAGGGCGGGGGCGAGCTGGATAAGCTTGCGCGGATCGACCTGAGCGGCCTCGACCAGCGTCTGGCGGAGTGCCGGATAGAAGTCGCCTGCGATGTGACGAATCCGCTCACCGGTAAGGATGGCGCGTCAGCGGTATTTGGCCCGCAAAAGGGCGCTACACCCGAGATGATCGTCACCCTGGACAACGCGCTTGCGCACTATGCGAGAGTCATTGCCCGGGATCTGGACATTGATGTGCTCAACCTTGCTGGCGGCGGTGCGGCGGGTGGCATGGGCGCGGCGCTCTACGCTTTTTGTGGCGCGCAGTTGCGCCAGGGCATTGAGATTGTGACCGATGCGCTACACCTGGCCGACCAGGTGGCCGATGCGGATCTGGTGATCACCGGGGAAGGCCGTATCGACAGCCAGACGATCCACGGCAAAGTGCCGGTAGGGGTGGCGAAAGTGGCGAAACGCTTTAATAAGCCCGTTATCGGCATTGCAGGCAGCCTGACGGCGGATGTTGGCGTGGTACACGATCACGGCTTAGACGCGGTGTTTAGCGTGATCTACACCATCTGCTCGCTGGAGGACGCGCTGGAAAATGCCAGCGCGAATGTACAGATGGCTGCAAGGAATATCGCGGCGGTGCTGAAAGTGGGGCAGGGGATGTAGTTCTCCCTCTCCCCGTGGGAGAGGGGCGGGGTGAGGGCATCAGGCCGCACCCGCAATCGTAGGCCCGGTAAGGCGAAGCCGCCACCGGGCTTTTACCTCAGCTACCCAACACCTTCATCGCTTCCCGCGTCACGTTATCCATCTCATCCAGCAGTTCCAGGAACTCCGGTTCAAGCTCCGATTCCGGCGTACCCGCGCGCAGCTGCTGCTCCAGCAGCTGGCAGAGGTTTTTCAGCCGCGGTACGCCGCTGTAGCCGCAGCTGCCGTGCAGCTTGTGGATCGCTTCCAGCAGCTCTTCCGGGTTCTCGCCCACCAGCTGTTCTTCAACCTTATTACGGATCTCCGGCAGAAACGCGACCAGCATTTGCAGCATCTCTCGTGCTAAATCGGGTTTCCCTGCCGCCTGGCGCAGCGCCAGCTGCCAGTCAAAGGTCGCATTTTGATTAACGCTTACCTCAACCGGCTCGCTGAAAACCGTATATGTTCCGCCAATATGACCCGGCTTGTAGCGCAACAGCAGGCTATGAAGTTTCTCTTCATCGATGGGCTTTGCCAGATAGTCATTCATCCCGGCGCTCAGCAGCTTCTCCTTCTGGCCCGCCATCGCGTGCGCGGTGACAGCAATAACCGGCGTTTGCTGCTGATGCGGGAGCTGGTGGATCAGCTCGCAGGCACGAATGCCATCCATGCCCGGCATCTGAATATCCATCAGAATTAAGTCGAACTGCATCTGCTTAGCCTGTTCAACCGCCTGCGCGCCGCTGGTGCACAGCTCAACATGCTGAACCTGGTCTTCCAGCAATGCGCCAATCAGCTTCAGGTTGGCCGGATTATCATCCACCGCCATCACGCTCATGGGCAGTTTTTGCTCGTCGTTAATCAACGGCAGTGCGTGCTGGCTAAGACGGCAATACTCCGTAAGGGCGGGCAGCAGGCGGGTCGCGGTGAGTGGTTTAAGCAGGCACGCGGCCGCACCGTCGTTTTTCAACTCTTCCGCATTAAGCTGGGCGTGGCAGGGCAGCGCCAGCAGCAGATAGTCGGTCATCGACGCGGCTTTCGCCAGTCGCTCCTGCTGCATGGTCAGCTCGCCGGTTAAGGTCACCGGGATCCCCATCAGCAAAATGTCGTAATGATCAACGGCCAGGGCAGAGAAGGTTGGACTGTAAACCACCTCCAGCGGCGTGGTGCTTAAAATATCCAGCGCGCACTGCGCCGCTGCCGCGTTAGGCTCGACGTAGGCCAGGCGCTTACCTTTCAGACAGTCCGTCACCGGGCCGTCGGTCAGCACGTTCGGATTGAGGTCGAGGTTAATATGGAACCAGAAGGTTGAGCCGCGGTTTGGCTGGCTGTGGAAAGAGATATCGCCGCCCATCTCGTTTACCAGCCTCTGCGTGATCACCAGCCCCAGTCCGGTACCGCCATGGCGGCGGGAGATGCTGGCGTCTGCCTGGCGGAAGGCCTGGAACAGACGCGACTGATCCCGCTCCGGAATGCCGATACCGGTATCGCGGATTTGAACCTCAATCTGCACCTTGTTATTACTGATGGCGCGTTTTTCTACCAGGATGTCGATGTTGCCGCTTTCGGTGAATTTAATCGCATTCCCGACAAGATTGGTAATGACCTGCTGCAGGCGCAGCGGATCGCCAATAACGTTGTCCGGCACGTCGTTTTTAATATTGAGCGTTAGCTCAAGGCCCTTGTCGTGCGACGAGTGCGCGAGCAGCGTCACCACTTCATCGAGCGTACTGCGCAGCGGGAAGGGAATACTTTCCAGAATCAGTTTGCCCGCCTCCAGCTTGGAGAAGTCCAGCACGTCGTTAATGATCGCCAGCAGGTTGTTGGCCGAACGTTCAATGGTGTGCAGGTGATCGCGCTGAGTTGGGTTGAGCTCGCTTTTCAGGGTCAGGCGGGTAAAGCCGATCACGCCATTGAGCGGCGTACGCAGCTCGTGCGACATATTGGCCAGAAACTCAGACTTGATACGCGCCGCTTCCTGAGCGCGCTTTTTCGCCAGATCCAGCTCAACGTTCTGGATCTCCATCTGCTCCAGCGTTTCGCGCAGGTCAGAGGTGGCCTGGTCAACGTTATGCTGCATCTCTTCGTGATAGGCTGCCAGCGACATCGCCATCGAGTTAATGCCGTTTTTCAGCATATCCAGCTCGCCCAGCATAAACCCTTCCACGCGGCTGTCGAGCTGTCCCCGGCGGATGCGGTCAACGGTATTAACCATGTTGCGGATGGGACCCGTGACGTCACGCATCAGACGCCAGCCGAAGATCAGCGCAATACCAATGCAGAACAGCATCATCACGCCGGAGATAAAAATTTCTTTGTACTGCTGCAGCCGTACCGACTTGAGATCGAGCTCAAGCGCTACATATCCCAGCATGTTATTGCTGGATTTGGCATCGGATTGCGCAGACTCATCGGGTGAATAGCTTTCCGACACGATCGGCGTGCGCAGGATCATGATATCGCCGCGCCGCAGTACGGTGAGGTGGCGCGGGAATGGCGTTCCGTCAGGGATCTTCAGCGTGGTCGGATCGAGATGAAAGTTTGAGGTGACAAACAGGCGGTTATGTTCGTCGTAGACGGAAATGGCGCGGACGATATCCGAGTGGCGACGGTGAAGCACGCTGATTAACTGCCCAATGGATTCACGGTTTTGCAGGTTCATCCCATACTCGCTTGAGACGGCGAGCGGTTCGATAATGCTGGCGCCCGCGTCCTCCAGCTGTCGCTGCAAATCGTTATAGCGGTGCACCACAAAGAAGATACTCAGCAGCAAACCGATGAGAACGGTGGGGGCGAGGATCAAAATCATCATGCGCGCGCGCAGGCTGTAGTTGGTCATGGCGTTCCGTTATGGGACAATTAAGATAATTATGTTTATGTGAGAAAAATCTCGGCGATGGCGCAATTCTACTCTGCAAAGCGACGCGTGACGACGCGTCAAATCATTACTGTTGAAGCCACGGACCTTGATCCGTTTGGTCAGGGAGTGGCTCGTCACAACGGTAAGACTCTGTTTATAACAGGTTTGCTGCCAGGAGAACGAGCAGAAATTACGCTGACGGAAGACAAGCGTCAGTACGCGCGCGGAGAGGTGAAGCGTCGCCTCAACGCGAGCCCTGAGCGCGTGGAGCCCCGCTGTCCACATTTTGGCGTGTGCGGAGGCTGCCAGCAACAGCATGCGAGCACAGAATTACAGCAAAAAAGTAAAAGCCGCGCGCTGGCGCGCCTCCTTAAACACGAAGTTGACGAGATTATCGCCGATGAGCCCTGGGGCTATCGCCGCCGCGCGCGCCTGAGCCTGAGCTATCAGCCCAAAACGGAGCGGCTGGAGATGGGTTTTCGCAAAGCGGCCACCAGCGATATTGTTGACGTGAAGCGGTGCCCCATTTTGGTGCCCCATCTTGAGGCGTTACTTCCGGACGTGCACCGCTGTCTTGCATCGCTCGACGGGGTGCGTTCATTGGGCCACGTTGAACTGGTGCTGGCGAACAACGGCCCGCTGATGGTGCTGCGCCACACCGCGCCGCTGTCGAAAAAAGATCGCGAAAAACTGGAACGCTTTTCGCATTCTCATGAGCTTGCGCTTTTCCTCGCGCCGCAAAGCGAGATACTTGAACAGGTATCGGGCGAAGCTCCCTGGTATGCGTCAGACGGGCTACGCTTAACGTTCAGTCCGCGTGATTTTATCCAGGTCAACGACGGCATAAACCAGCAAATGGTGGCGAAGGCCCTGGAATGGCTTGACGTACAGCCCACTGACCGTGTGCTCGATCTGTTCTGCGGCATGGGTAACTTTACCCTGCCGCTGGCGCGCAGAGCGGCAAGCGTGGTCGGGGTGGAAGGCGTTGAGGCGCTGGTGGTCAAAGGCCAGGAAAACGCAGAGCAGAACGGCTTGCAAAATGTGACATTCTTTCATCAAAATCTTGAGGAAGATGTCACTCAACAGCCGTGGGCAAAGCAGGGTTTCGACAAAATCCTGCTCGACCCGGCGCGTGCAGGTGCCCCAGGCGTCATGGCGCATATTATTAAACTCGCGCCCAGGCGTGTGGTCTATGTTTCCTGTAACCCGGCAACGCTTGCCCGTGACAGTGAGGCGTTAATCAGCGCGGGTTACCAGATTCGGCGTCTGGCAATGCTGGACATGTTCCCGCACACTGGACATCTGGAATCGATGGCGTTGTTCGAGCACATCTAATTTGTTTGGCTTGTCGACTTCGACAGGCCCTGGTCCCTAAAGGAGAGGACAATGGTTGCGGTAAGAAGTGCACATCTCAATAAAGCTGGGGAGTTTGACCCACAAAAATGGATCGCAAGTCTGGGAATTTCCAGCCAGCAGTCGTGTGAACGCTTAACCGAAACCTGGGCCTACTGTCTGCGCACCACGCAGGGACACCCGGATGCCGATCTGCTCTTATGGCGCGGCGTGGAGATGGTGGAAATCTTGTCCATGCTGAACATGGACATCGAAACGCTGCAGGCCGCGCTGCTGTTCCCCCTCGCGGATGCGGATGTGGTCAGCGAAGATGTGCTGCGCGACAGCGTCGGCAAATCCGTCGTTGCGCTGATCCACGGCGTGCGCGATATGGCGGCCATTCGCCAGCTAAAAGCCGCGCATACCGATTCCGTCTCCTCTGAGCAGGTTGATAACGTCCGCCGGATGCTGCTGGCCATGGTGGATGATTTTCGCTGCGTGGTCATCAAGCTGGCCGAGCGTATTGCCCACCTGCGTGAAGTGAAAGACGCGCCGGAAGACGAGCGCGTGCTGGCCGCCAAAGAGTGTACGAACATCTATGCGCCGCTGGCGAACCGCTTAGGTATTGGTCAGCTGAAATGGGAGCTGGAAGATTACTGCTTCCGCTATCTGCATCCGGCAGAATACAAGCGCATTGCCAAACTCCTGCATGAGCGCCGTATCGATCGTGAGCACTACATCGACGAGTTTGTCAGCGGGCTGCGCCAGGCCATGAAAGAAGAGAATGTGCGTGCCGAAGTTTACGGTCGGCCCAAGCACATCTACAGCATCTGGCGCAAAATGCAGAAGAAACACCTCGCCTTTGACGAGCTGTTTGACGTGCGCGCCGTGCGTATCGTGGCGGAGCGTCTACAGGACTGCTACGCCGCGCTGGGGATAGTACATACTCACTTCCGCCACCTGCCGGATGAATTTGACGACTATGTCGCGAACCCAAAACCGAACGGCTACCAGTCCATTCATACCGTGGTGCTTGGCCCCGGCGGCAAAACGGTCGAGATTCAAATCCGCACCAAACAGATGCACGAAGACGCCGAGCTGGGCGTAGCCGCGCACTGGAAGTACAAAGAGGGCACTTCTGGCGGGGCACGCTCCGGCCACGAAGACCGCATCGCCTGGCTGCGCAAGCTGATTGCGTGGCAGGAGGAGATGGCCGACTCCGGCGAAATGCTCGACGAGGTGCGCAGCCAGGTCTTTGATGACCGCGTCTACGTCTTTACCCCGAAAGGGGACGTTGTCGACCTGCCGGCTGGCTCCACGCCGCTCGATTTTGCCTACCACATCCACAGCGACGTGGGGCACCGCTGCATCGGGGCGAAGATCGGCGGACGTATCGTGCCGTTTACCTATCAGTTGCAGATGGGCGACCAGATTGAAATCATTACCCAGAAGCAGCCAAACCCGAGCCGCGACTGGCTTAACCCGAACCTCGGTTACGTCACCACCAGCCGCGGGCGCTCCAAAATTCACGCCTGGTTCCGCAAGCAGGATCGTGACAAAAACATTCTTGCCGGTCGCCAGATCCTTGACGACGAGCTGGAGCATATCGGGATCAGCCTGAAAGAAGCAGAGAAATTCCTGCTGCCGCGCTACAACTTCAACGAGCTGGACGAGCTGCTGGCGGCGATTGGCGGCGGTGATATCCGTCTGAATCAGATGGTCAACTTCCTGCAGGCGCAGTTCAACAAGCCTAGCGCGGAAGAGCAGGACGCGGCGGCGCTGAAGCAGCTGCAGCAGAAAACCTATGCCCCGCAGCAGCGCAGCAAAGACAACGGCCGCGTGGTGGTCGAGGGCGTGGGCAACCTGATGCACCACATTGCCCGCTGCTGCCAGCCGATTCCGGGGGACGATATCGTTGGCTTTATCACCCAGGGGCGCGGGATCTCGATCCACCGCTCCGACTGCGACCAGCTTGCCGAACTGCAGTCCCACGCGCCGGAGCGTATCGTGGAAGCGGTCTGGGGTGAGAGCTATTCCGCCGGTTACTCGCTGGTGGTGCGCGTCACTGCCAACGATCGCAGCGGGCTGCTGCGCGACATCACCACCATTCTCGCCAACGAGAAGGTCAACGTGCTGGGCGTCGCCAGCCGCAGCGATACCCGCGAGCAGCTTGCCACCATCGATATGACCATCGAAATCTACAACCTGCAGGTGCTCGGCCGCGTGCTGGGCAAACTGAACCAGGTGCCGGATGTGATTGACGCGCGTCGTCTGCACGGCGGCTAAACACACTCTTATGAAGGCCGGGTAAAGCTTCGCTGCCACCCGGCCCTTTTTTTAAATGGGAAAAACCATGACTCAAATCGACCGCCTGCTCGGCATCATGAAACGCCTGCGCGACCCGGAAAACGGCTGCCCGTGGGACAAGGAGCAGACTTTCGCGACCATCGCACCTTATACCCTCGAAGAGACCTATGAGGTGCTGGACGCCATTTCACGCGAGGATTTCGATGACCTGCGCGGTGAACTCGGCGACCTGCTGTTCCAGGTAGTGTTCTACGCCCAGATGGCGCAGGAGGAAGGGCGCTTTAACTTTGACGATATCTGTGCCGCTATCAGCGACAAGCTGGAGCGCCGCCATCCCCATATCTTTGGCGATGCCACCGCAGGAAACAGCGCAGAGGTGCTGGCCCGCTGGGAGCAGATTAAAAGCGCCGAGCGCGCTGAAAAGTCCCAACACTCTGCGCTGGACGACATCCCGCTGAGCCTGCCCGCGCTGATGCGCGCCCACAAAATTCAAAAGCGCTGCTCGGCGGTAGGATTTGACTGGGATTCCCTGGGACCCGTGCTGGATAAAGTGCATGAAGAGATCGACGAAGTGATGCACGAAGCGCAGCAGGCGGTGGTCGATGAAGCAAAGCTGGAGGAAGAGATGGGCGACCTGCTGTTCGCCACCGTCAATCTTTCTCGCCATCTAGGGGTAAAAGCGGAAACCGCGCTGCAAAAAGCCAACCTGAAATTCGAACGACGCTTTCGTGAAGTCGAGCGGATTGTGGCCTCGCGCGGCCTGGAAATGACCGGAATTGACCTCGACGCGATGGAAGAAGTCTGGCAGGAAGTAAAACGCCAGGAATCTGATCTCTAACGGAATTTTGCGATCAAGCGCAATTTGTGTGATTTTTTAAATGACAAGCGCTTGATTTGCGTCAAAAACATTTACCCAAAAGGGGCTATTTTCTCACTCCTTATGTTTGTCATGGCCTGGAATGGAGACGGAGAATGAAAGTTTGTGGCGCTCGCCGTGTTCGGGTATACTACTTTCCCGTCCTGGTTATTCCATCGTTTCACCCTAACTTCTCAGGTTCAGCATGACAACGAACTATATTTTTGTGACCGGCGGGGTCGTATCCTCTCTGGGTAAAGGCATTGCCGCAGCCTCCCTCGCAGCCATTCTTGAAGCCCGTGGCCTCAATGTGACCATGATGAAACTGGATCCGTATATCAACGTCGATCCTGGCACCATGAGCCCAACCCAACACGGGGAAGTGTTCGTTACTGAAGACGGCGCTGAAACCGATCTGGATCTTGGCCACTACGAGCGTTTCATTCGTACCAAAATGACCCGTCGTAACAACTTTACGACTGGCCGCATCTACTCTGACGTTCTGCGTAAAGAGCGCCGCGGTGACTACCTGGGCGCGACCGTGCAGGTTATCCCACACATCACTAACGCCATCAAAGAGCGTGTCCTTGCCGGTGGCGAAGGGCATGACGTTGTGCTGGTTGAAATCGGCGGTACCGTGGGTGATATCGAATCCCTGCCGTTCCTCGAAGCGATTCGTCAGCTGGCGGTAGACATTGGTCGTGAACACGCGCTGTTCATGCACCTGACGCTGGTGCCTTACATGGCGGCGGCAGGTGAAGTGAAAACCAAACCGACTCAGCACTCCGTTAAAGAACTGCTCTCTATCGGTATTCAGCCTGACATCCTGGTTTGCCGTTCCGATCGTGCCATTCCAGCGAACGAACGTGCGAAAATTGCATTGTTCTGTAACGTGCCTGAAAAAGCCGTTATTTCAATGAAAGATGTCGATTCCATTTATAAAATCCCGGGCCTGTTGAAATCACAGGGTCTGGACGATTATATTTGTAAACGATTCAGCTTGAACTGTCCGGAAGCTAACCTGTCTGAATGGGAACAGGTTATTTATGAAGAAGCGAACCCGGCAGGCGAAGTGACTATCGGTATGGTCGGCAAGTACATCGAACTGCCGGACGCCTATAAGTCCGTTATCGAAGCGCTGAAGCACGGTGGTCTGAAGAACCGCGTCTCCGTGAACATCAAGCTGATTGATTCGCAGGATGTTGAAACACGTGGCGTTGAAATTCTGAAAGATCTGGATGCTATCCTCATCCCTGGCGGCTTCGGCTACCGTGGTGTTGAAGGCAAGATCGCCACTGCACGCTATGCGCGTGAAAACAATATTCCATACCTCGGCATCTGCCTGGGTATGCAGGTTGCGCTGATCGAATTTGCGCGCAACGTAGCGGGAATGGAAAACGCGAACTCTACGGAATTTGTGCCAGACTGTAAGTACCCTGTCGTGGCGCTGATTACGGAATGGCGCGACGAAGACGGTAACGTCGAAGTCCGTACCGAGAAGAGCGATCTGGGTGGCACTATGCGTCTTGGCGCACAGGCCTGCCAGCTGTCCGACGATAGCGTGGTTCGCAAGCTGTACGGCGAGCCGGTCATCACCGAGCGCCATCGTCACCGCTATGAAGTCAACAATATGTTGTTGAAACAAATTGAAGCCGCGGGCCTGCGTGTTGCGGGTCGCTCCGGGGACGATCAGTTAGTCGAGATCATCGAGGTGCCAAACCATCCGTGGTTTGTTGCCTGCCAGTTCCACCCGGAATTTACTTCAACGCCGCGTGATGGACATCCGCTGTTTGCAGGCTTCGTGAAAGCCGCCAGCGAGTACCAGAAGCGTCAGGCGAAGTAAAAAAGTTAGAACGGCAACGCGTACCAACGGTACGCGTTGTTTGTCTGGAGTTTTAGTTTAACTTGTACTGAGGAAAATCTAATGTCCAAAATCGTTAAAGTCATCGGTCGTGAAATCATCGACTCCCGTGGTAACCCGACCGTTGAAGCCGAAGTTCATCTGGAAGGTGGTTTCGTCGGTATGGCAGCTGCTCCATCAGGAGCTTCTACGGGTTCCCGTGAAGCGCTGGAACTGCGTGATGGCGACAAATCCCGTTTCATGGGCAAAGGCGTACTGAAAGCGGTTGGCGCTGTTAACGGTCCTATTGCTCAGGCTATCGTTGGCAAAGATGCCAAAGATCAGGCTGGCATCGACAAGATCATGATCGATCTGGACGGTACTGAAAACAAATCTAACTTCGGTGCGAACGCAATCCTGGCCGTTTCCCTGGCGAACGCCAAAGCAGCAGCCGCTGCTAAAGGTATGCCACTGTTCGAGCACATCGCTGAACTGAACGGCACCCCAGGCAAATACTCTATGCCTGTACCAATGATGAACATCATCAACGGTGGTGAGCACGCAGACAACAACGTTGATATTCAGGAATTCATGATTCAGCCAGTTGGCGCGAAAACCCTGAAAGAAGCGGTTCGTATGGGTTCTGAAGTGTTCCACAACCTGGCTAAAGTTCTGAAAGCTAAAGGTATGAACACTGCTGTTGGTGACGAAGGTGGCTACGCGCCAAACCTGGGTTCTAACGCAGAAGCACTGGCTGTTATCGCTGAAGCGGTTAAAGCAGCAGGCTACGAGCTGGGCAAAGACATCACCCTGGCGATGGACTGTGCAGCATCTGAATTCTACAAAGACGGTAAATACGTTCTGGCTGGCGAAGGCAACAAAGCGTTCACCTCCGAAGAGTTCACTCACTTCCTGGAAGACCTGACCAAACAGTACCCAATCGTTTCTATCGAAGACGGTCTGGACGAGTCTGACTGGGATGGTTTCGCATACCAGACCAAAGTACTGGGCGACAAAATCCAGCTGGTTGGTGACGATCTGTTCGTAACCAACACTAAGATCCTGAAAGAAGGCATCGAGAAAGGCATCGTTAACTCCATCCTGATCAAATTCAACCAGATCGGTTCTCTGACCGAAACGCTGGCTGCGATCAAAATGGCGAAAGACGCTGGCTACACCGCTGTTATCTCTCACCGTTCTGGCGAAACTGAAGACGCGACCATTGCCGACCTGGCTGTTGGTACCGCTGCTGGCCAGATCAAAACCGGTTCTATGAGCCGTTCTGACCGTGTTGCTAAATACAACCAGCTGATTCGTATCGAAGAAGCGCTGGGTGAAAAAGCACCTTACAACGGTCGTAAAGAGATCAAAGGCCAGGCATAATTGCTTAAGCCTTAACATGAAAATGCCAGTCGAATGACTGGCATTTTTTTTGGTTATTTAAAATCGACCGCCATCTGCTCGGGAATGGTCAGTCCCCGGGTGGTTTGCACGCAGCGGGCGATATAATCCGTAAAACGAGGTGGCTTCGGCATCCCCATGCTGAGCAGCTTATCGTTGCTGAAGCGCACGTTCAGCGTGGCAAAGGCACCGTATAAGCGCATCGCTCTCAGCATCAGACGTTCGTTGCACGGACCAAAAATGGTTTTCAGTTCACGGCGCATTTTGACCAGCGTTTCGTAGCTGACCTGCGCGTACTTATCGCCAACGGGCGCTTTCTCCAGCGCCTGCGCCATTGCCCGATCGATATCCGCAAAGCGAACGCTGTTCTCTTCCCCGGCTGAAATGTGTACCACTTCCCCCGGACGCGCGTTGCTGCTCAGCAGCATTAACATTGCGTCGGCGCAATAATCTACCGGGACAACGTCGATCCGGTCTTCCATCGAGCACATAAACTTCTGCAGCATCAGGCCCATGCTGAAGACCCAAAAGATACTGCTCGACGGCGTGCAGCCGTGGCGGGTATGGCCGACGACGATGGACGGACGGGCGATGAGCAGCGGCAGGTTAGGACATTCCTGGCGCATCAGCTGTTCGATGGTTGACTTCGAATACGTATATTCCACCAGGTGCTCAGCGTTTTCTCTGAATTCCGCACTTTCGGCGACCAGCGAATCCTGCTCCGGCGTGCATGACATTGCGGTGCCTACATGCAGGAAACGCTGCAGCCCTGCGACCTGCTCCATGCGGCGCGCCAGCGCTAGCGTACCCTCTACGTTCACCTTCCAGATCAGCGGGTTATTGCCAAATGACGCAACTGCCGCGCAGTTAACGACATGCGTAACCTGGTCCAGACGGGGATCGTTCAGAAAGGCTTCCGGCTGGCTGAGGTCGCCGATGAGGATATTATCCACGCTCAGGGAGGCCAGTTTCTCCTCAGAAATGTTGAACTTACGCATGTTCTCCTGCACGCGCGCCAGCCCGCTTTGCGGATCGCCGGCACGGGCAAGCAAAAGGAGTTTTACGGATTGATCGCTGGTCAGGATTTTTTCAAGTACTGCACCGCCCAGAAACCCGGTCACTCCTGTAATTAATAACATCTTCATTATTACCGTCTCATTATGATTGATGAGGCGGATTGTAGGCGCGCAAAAGTAAACGGCGTTTAAATAATAAAACGTCGGGACCGACAGCGTCTTAAGCTTATTTTAAGGAAAGGAAATCAGGTGAAAATATTGGACATTGCAGAAAGCGGAAAAATTCAATTTATTCATGTTTTTATTTTAACTTAATGATTTTAATCTGTTTTTGTCTCTGGGGTGGCGCGAGGGAAATAATTCAAACTGTAATAAACAAAATAATTTGTTACACCAAACATTTATCATATAAATGAATTGAACTCTGCTTAAGTTAAATTGAGCAAAATAAAACGCAGGCTATTTTATTTAGCCTGCGAAGGGTTTTCAGAGCAGAAGAGGAAGCGTGGCGCTGGCCGTTTGCTGGCTGACGTCAGCGTAATGACCATCCAGCGCAATCATGGATGTCGTAAGTAATTCGACCAGCAGCATCACCCCAACTTTGGCATTGAGCGCGCCCGCGCTAAGAGGGCCTTCTGGCTTGGCGGCCACCAGCAGCATATCGCTAAGAGACGCCAGCGGGCTGCGGGGCGTGTTGCTGAGCGCCAGAACCTTCACCCCGCGCTTGCGGGCAAGTTTCACTACGTGAAGTAAATCTCGCGTTGAACCGGAGCTGGAGATCGCCACCACCAGCGTCTCTGCCGAAAGCGTGGTCGCATTCATGGCTGCGCGGTGCATATCGCTAAACAGCTGTGCGGATTTACCCAGCCTTAATAACTTGTAATGCAGATACTCCCCGAGGATTGCGCTGGCCGCGACGCCATAAATCTGCACGGACTGCGCCTGATGCAGCGCCAGTGCGGCTTTTTCAAGCAGCGCGCGGTCGAGGAGACTCGCGGTATCCTGCAGAGCCTGCACCGATTCATCCACCACGCTGTCAATCTCATCCCCCGCCTGACGCGCGGGCTGACCCTGCTGAATATCCAGCGCCAGCGCCATTTTGAATTCGTTATACCCCTTGCACCCCAGCGTCCGGCAAAGACGCGTCACGCTGGCCTCGCTGGTGTGGCTCTCTCGCGCCAGTTCGGTGATGGTCAGGTAGAGCACCCGGGCAGGGTCGCTGAGGACAAACTCACCGAGTTTTTGTTGCGTTGGGCTGTACCCGGAAGCCTCCTGGCGGAGCTTCAGCAGCAGGTTTTCATGGTCCGACATGCCACGTCCTTAATGTGTTTCACTGCGACTAGTGTGGCGGAAAGCGGGGGAAAGATGCCAGTCATTTTAAAAAAGTATGATCGGCCTCCTGGTTTGTGATGATAATTTTCACTATAAAATATTTATATGGTAAAAATTTTCATCTTTTAATGGGGGGATGAAAAAATGATGCAAATATTCAGTGGCGCTTCGTCGGGTGGATGGTTTGAAAAAGCGCAGCGCTTTGGCAAATCCTTTATGTTGCCTATCGCCGTATTGCCCGCGGCGGGTCTGCTGCTCGGTATCGGCGGGGCGTTATCGAACCCCAATACGCTGGCGGCCTATCCGTTTTTAGATGTGAGCTGGCTGCAGGCCATTTTCACCATCATGAGCAGTGCGGGTTCGATTGTGTTTGCGAACCTCTCGGTGCTGTTTGCGGTTGGGGTGGCTGTCGGGCTGGCAAAAAACGATAAGGGCACGGCGGGGCTGGCAGCGCTACTCGCGTTTCTGGTGATGAACGCCACCATCAACGCGCTGCTGATCCTCACCGGCAAACTGGCGCACGAGAACCCGGGCGCTGTAGGGCAGGGCATGACGCTGGGTATTCAGACGCTGGAAACCGGGGTGTTTGGCGGCGTGGTGATTGGTCTCGTGACCTGCGCGCTGCATCATCGGTTTAATAAGATAGCGCTTCCGCAGTTCCTGGGCTTTTTTGGCGGCTCGCGCTTTGTCCCGATTATCAGCTCGCTGGCGGCAATACTCGTTGGCGCGATCATGACCGTGGTCTGGCCGCATTTCCAGAAGCTTATTTTTGGTCTGGGCGGGCTGGTGGATGCCACCGGTTATCTTGGCACGCTGCTGTACGGCTTTATTTTGCGCATGCTTGGCCCGTTTGGTCTGCACCATATCTTCTATCTGCCGTTCTGGACCACCGCGCTCGGCGGCAGCGAGATCGTCAACGGCCACCTGGTTGAGGGCACGCAGCGGATCTTCTTCGCTCAGCTCGCCGACCCGAACACGCAGCATTTCTATGAAGGCACGTCACGCTTCATGTCCGGGCGCTTTATCACGATGATGTTTGGCCTGCTCGGCGCGTGTCTGGCGATGTACCACACGGCGAAACCGGAGAACAAAAAGCGCGTTGCCGGGCTGCTGCTCTCCGCGGCGTTAACTTCATTCCTGACGGGAATTACCGAGCCCATCGAGTTCTCCTTCCTGTTCATTGCCCCGGTGCTCTACGTCATTCACGCGCTGTTTGACGGGCTGGCGTTTATGCTCGCGCACATGCTGCACATTACAATCGGGCAGACCTTCTCCGGCGGTTTTATTGACTTCGTGCTGTTCGGCATATTGCAGGGGGAGGCCAAAACCAACTGGATGTTCGTTCCGCTGGTCGGCGTGCCGTGGTTCTTCCTCTATTACTTCACCTTCCGCTACCTGATTAACCGCTTTGATTTCGCCACGCCGGGCCGTGAAAAGGAGGCGATGGTTGATGACGTCAGCCTGCCGCAAAGCGAGCGCGCTGCGGCGGTGATCGCCGGGTTGGGCGGAAAAGACAATCTGGAAGAGGTGGACTGCTGCGCCACGCGGCTTCGCGTGACGGTCAAAGACGGCAGCAAAGTGAATGACGCGGCGCTGAAAGCCACCGGCGCGCGCGGCGTTATCGTGCGCGGTAACGGTGTACAGGTCATTTATGGCCCGCACGTCACTATTATCAAAAACGAAGTGGAAGAGATCTTATCGTAATGAAAAATGTACTGGATAACCTGAAGGGAAAACTGGTCGTCTCCTGTCAGGCGCTGGAAAACGAACCGCTGCACAGCCCGTTTATCATGTCGCGAATGGCGCTGGCGGCGGCACAGGGCGGAGCCTTCGCCATTCGCGCCAACAGCGTGGTGGATATCGAGGCCATTAAACAGCAGGTGTCTTTACCGGTTATCGGCATCATCAAACGGGACTATCCAGGGAGCGAAGTATTTATCACCGCTACGATGAAAGAGGTGGATGAGCTCATGGCCGTCTCTCCGGAAATCATTGCCCTTGATGCGACGGCGCGGGAACGTCCTGGCGGTGAATCCCTGGAAACACTGGTCACGGCCATCCGCTCACGTTACCCCTCGGTACTGCTGATGGCAGATATTTCCACCGTAGACGAAGCCGTGACGGCGCAGACGCTTGGCTTTGACTGCGTCGGTACCACGCTGTACGGCTATACGGCGGAAACGATAGGCCATACGCTTCCGGAGAATGACTGTGCGTTCCTGAAAGCGGTTCTGGCGGCCGTGACGGTCCCCGTGGTTGCCGAAGGCAACGTGGATACGCCCGAGCGCGCGGCCCGGTGTCTGGCTCTGGGCGCGCATACGGTCGTTGTCGGCGGGGCGATCACCCGCCCACAGCAAATTACCGCGCGCTTTATGGCGGCGATTAGCGCGCAAAGCACCGATGGAGCATGACCATCCGACGGGGATCTGCGATACTTATCGTTTATCCCCTTTACTGAGATGACTATGCAGTACCCGATTAACGAGATGTTCCAGACCCTGCAAGGCGAGGGTTACTTTACCGGCGTTCCCGCTATCTTTATTCGTTTACAGGGATGCCCGGTTGGCTGTGCCTGGTGTGATACCAAACATACGTGGGATAAGCTCGCAGATCGGGAAGTGTCGCTGTTTAGCATTCTGGCGAAAACAAAAGAGAGCGATAAGTGGGGCGCGGGCAGTGCAGAAGACCTGCTGGCCATTATTGGTCGCCAGGGCTGGACAGCTCGCCACGTCGTCATCACCGGCGGCGAACCCTGCATTCACGATCTGACGCCGCTGACCGAGCTGCTCGAAAAGAACGGCTACAGCTGCCAGATTGAGACCAGCGGCACCCATGAAGTGCGCTGTTCACACACTACCTGGGTGACGGTATCGCCAAAAGTGAATATGCGTGGCGGGTATGACGTGCTGTCTCAGGCGCTGGAGCGCGCGGATGAAATTAAGCATCCGGTAGGACGCGTGCGTGATATCGAAGCGCTGGATGAACTGCTGGCGACGCTGACGGATGAGAAGCAGCGGGTAATCGCCCTGCAGCCGATCAGCCAGAAAGAGGATGCGACGCGCCTGTGCATTGAAACCTGCATTGCGCGCAACTGGCGCCTGTCGATGCAGACGCACAAGTATCTGAATATTGCCTAGAAAAAAGCCCGGTTTTGCCGGGCTTTTTTTACTCTCCGCGATACACGCAGCCTGCCGTGCAGGTTTCTTTTATCATCACCGCGCTCAGCAGCGGTACCAGCGGCTTCATCTGATCCCAGATCCATTTTGCCAGCACTTCGCTGGTCGGGTTTTCCAGACCCGGAATATCGTTGAGATAGTAGTGATCCAGACGATCGTAGGTCGGCTTAAACGCGGCCTTCAGCTCGGCAAAGTCCATGATCCAACCGGTATGCGGATCAACTTCACCGGTGATCTCAAGACGCACCATAAACGAATGCCCGTGCAGGCGGCCGCATTTATGTCCTGCAGGAACGTGCGGAAGGTGGTGGGCGGCTTCGAAGGTGAAATCTTTAAACAGTGTGGTGGACATGATCGCTCTCAGTAATGCGGAAAAAACCGCCGCATAGTACCGGAAAGCACAATTTTTAGCATTAACTAAAACGGCTCTGAACGTTGAACGCCCGGTATTCAGGGTGATTATTGGTTTTTATTCTTTTATTTCAAATGGTTATTCAATCGTTTTTATCGCTAAGAACGATAACTAAAACAGGTTAGTCCATTTGGTTATTTATTATTTCCATCCCTTCTTTAATTGTTATTATCCACGCCGTTAACCTTATCTTCAGTTTGGATTTATTCGCTTAAAGTCCGCTTGGCTACTGGAACATAACGACGCATGACAACACAGGCCCCACCTTCAAATTTGCTTCCCCTTAACCCGGAGCAACTGGCGCGCCTTCAGGCTGCCACCTCTGATTTTTCTCCCACTCAGCTTGCCTGGGTCTCCGGTTATTTCTGGGGAATGCTCAACCAGCAGCCTGGCGCGATGGCTGGCGCACCGGCAACGGCCGTGGAAATTCCTGCCATTACGCTGATTAGCGCCTCGCAGACGGGCAACGCCCGCCGCGTGGCCGAAGCGCTGCGTGATGATCTGCTGGCCGCCAAACTGAACGTGAACCTGGTCAACGCCGGGGATTATAAATTCAAACAAATCGCGTCAGAAAAACTGTTGGTGATGGTCGCCTCGACCCAGGGGGAAGGTGAACCCGCTGAAGAAGCGGTGGCGCTGCACAAGTTCCTGTTCTCAAAAAAAGCCCCTAAGCTGAATGGCACGGCGTTTGCCGTCTTTGGCCTGGGCGATACCTCCTATGAATTCTTCTGCCAGTCCGGTAAAGACTTCGACAGCAAGCTGGCGGAGTTGGGCGCGGAGCGCCTGCTGGACCGCGTGGACGCGGATGTGGAATACCAGACTGCCGCCGCTGAATGGCGTGCGCGCATCGTTGAGGTGTTGAAAGCCCGCGTCCCGAAAAAGACGCCAGCACAGGCCGCGGTGACCGCTGCGGGCACCGTCAATGAGATCCACACCAGCCCGTACACCAAAGAGTCGCCGCTGACGGCGAGCCTGTCGGTGAACCAGAAAATTACGGGCCGCGACTCGGAAAAAGACGTGCGCCATATTGAAATCGATCTTGGCGACTCCGGCCTGCGCTATCAGCCTGGCGATGCGCTGGGCGTCTGGTATCAGAACGATCCGGCGCTGGTGAAAGAGCTGGTGGAACTGCTGTGGCTGAAGGGTGACGAGCCCGTCACCGTTGACGGCAAAACCCAGCCACTTTCAGAGGCGCTGCAGTGGCATTTTGAGCTGACGGTGAACACCCCGAATATCGTCGAGAATTATGCCACCCTAACGCGCAGCGAATCCCTGCTGCCACTGGTGGGCGATAAAGCGAAGCTGCAGCATTACGCCGCGACGACGCCGATTGTCGATATGGTGCGTTTCTCTCCGGCACAGCTGGATGCCGATGCGCTGATCGGTCTGCTGCGTCCGCTGACCCCACGCCTGTACTCTATCGCCTCTTCCCAGGCGGAAGTGGAAAGCGAAGTTCACGTTACCGTCGGCGTGGTGCGCTACGACATCGAAGGCCGCGCCCGCGCGGGTGGGGCATCAAGCTTCCTGGCGGACCGCGTGGAAGAAGAGGGCGAGGTGCGCGTCTTTATCGAGCACAACGACAACTTCCGCCTGCCGGCGAATCCGGAGACGCCGGTGATCATGATTGGCCCGGGCACCGGCATCGCGCCGTTCCGCGCCTTTATGCAGCAGCGTGCCGCGGACGACGCGCCGGGTAAAAACTGGCTGTTCTTTGGCAACCCGCACTTTACCGAAGATTTCCTCTACCAGGTTGAGTGGCAGCGCTACGTCAAAGAGGGCGTACTGACCCGCATCGATCTGGCCTGGTCCCGCGATCAGAAAGAAAAAGTATACGTACAAGACAAACTGCGCGAACAGGGCGCAGAGCTGTGGCGCTGGATTAATGACGGTGCCCACATTTATGTCTGCGGCGACGCCAATCGCATGGCGAAAGACGTTGAGCAGGCACTGCTGGAAGTGATTGCCGAATTCGGCGGTATGGATGCCGAAGCGGCGGATGAATTTTTAAGTGAGCTGCGCGTTGAGCGCCGTTATCAGCGAGATGTCTACTAATGAGCGAAAAACATCCAGGGCCACTGGTGGTCGAAGGTAAACTGACAGACGCCGAGCGCATGAAGCTGGAAAGCAACTATCTGCGCGGCACCATTGCTGAAGATCTGAATGACGGCCTGACCGGCGGTTTCAAAGGCGACAACTTCCTGCTGATCCGTTTCCACGGTATGTATCAGCAGGACGACCGCGATATCCGCGCCGAGCGCGCAGAACAGAAACTGGAGCCGCGCCACGCGATGCTGCTGCGCTGCCGTCTGCCGGGCGGGGTGATCACCACCAAACAGTGGCAGGCGATCGACAAGTTTGCAGGTGAAAACACGATTTATGGCAGCATCCGCCTGACCAACCGTCAGACCTTCCAGTTCCACGGGATTCTGAAGAAGAACGTGAAGCCGGTGCACCAGATGCTCCACTCCGTGGGTCTGGACGCGCTGGCGACCGCCAACGACATGAACCGTAACGTGCTCTGCACCTCGAACCCGTACGAGTCCGAGCTGCACGCCGAAGCGTATGAGTGGGCGAAGAAAATTTCCGAGCACCTGCTGCCGCGTACCCGCGCCTATGCGGAGATCTGGCTCGATCAGGAAAAAGTCGCGACCACCGACGAAGAACCGATCCTCGGTCAGACCTACCTGCCGCGTAAGTTCAAAACCACGGTGGTGATCCCGCCGCAGAACGACATCGATCTGCACGCCAACGACATGAACTTCGTGGCGATTGCCGAAAACGGCAAGCTGATTGGCTTTAACCTGCTGGTGGGCGGCGGCCTGTCTATTGAGCACGGTAACAAGAAAACCTACGCCCGTACCGCGAGCGAGTTCGGTTTCCTGCCGCTGGAGCACACGCTGGCCGTGGCAGAAGCGGTAGTGACCACCCAACGCGACTGGGGCAACCGTACCGACCGTAAAAACGCGAAAACCAAGTACACTCTGGAGCGCGTGGGCGTAGAGACGTTCAAAGAGGAAGTGGAGCGTCGCGCAGGCATCAAATTTGAGCCGATCCGCCCTTACGAATTCACCGGTCGCGGCGATCGCATCGGCTGGGTGAAAGGCATCGACAATAACTGGCACCTGACGCTGTTCATTGAAAATGGCCGTATTCTGGATTATCCGGGCCGCCCGCTGAAAACCGGTCTGCTGGAAATCGCGAAGATCCACAAAGGCGAGTTCCGTATCACCGCTAACCAGAACCTGATCGTCGCCAGCGTGCCGGAAAGCGAAAAGGCGAAAATTGAGGAACTGGCGCGCGAGCACGGGTTGATGAATGCGGTGAAGCCACAGCGTGAAAACTCGATGGCCTGCGTGTCGTTCCCGACCTGTCCGCTGGCGATGGCCGAAGCCGAGCGTTTCCTGCCGTCATTCACTGACAAAGTGGAAGCGATTCTGGAAAAACACGGTATTCCGGACGAGCATATTGTTATGCGCGTGACGGGCTGCCCGAACGGCTGCGGTCGCGCGATGCTGGCCGAGCTGGGGCTGGTGGGGAAAGCGCCGGGCCGTTATAACCTGCACCTGGGCGGTAACCGTATCGGCACGCGTATTCCACGCATGTTCCGCGAGAACATCACCGAGCCGGAAATTCTTGATTCCATCGACGAGCTTGTCGGGCGCTGGGCGAAAGAGCGCGAAGCGGGTGAAGGCTTCGGCGACTTTACAGTGCGTGCGGGCATCATTCGCCCGGTGCTCGATCCTGCCAGGGATTTCTGGGAGTAACCACGAGAGGTAATTATGTCCGTACTCGATCTAAACGCCCTTAATGACCTGCCAAAAGTCGAACGCATTCTGGCGCTGGCAGAAACTAACGCTCACCTTGAAAAGCTGGACGCCGAAGGGCGCGTGGCGTGGGCGCTGGAAAACCTGCCGGGAGAGTATGTGCTCTCATCAAGCTTTGGTATTCAGGCGGCGGTCAGTTTGCATCTGGTGAATCAGATCCGTCCGGACATACCGGTGATCCTCACCGATACCGGCTACCTGTTCCCGGAAACCTACCAGTTTATCGACGAGCTGACGGACAAGCTCAGGCTGAACCTTAAAGTCTACCGCGCAACGGAAAGCCCGGCCTGGCAGGAGGCGCGCTACGGCAAGCTCTGGGAGCAGGGCGTTGAGGGCATTGAGAAATACAATGAGATCAACAAAGTTGAGCCGATGAACCGCGCGCTGAAAGAGCTGAACGCCCAAACGTGGTTTGCGGGTCTGCGCCGCGAGCAGTCCGGGAGCCGCGCAACCTTACCGGTACTGGCGGTACAGCGCGGCGTGTTCAAAGTGCTGCCGATTATCGACTGGGATAACCGCACGGTGTATCAGTACCTGCAAAAACACGGGCTCAAGTACCATCCGCTGTGGGATCAGGGCTACCTGTCGGTGGGCGACACCCACACCACGCGCAAATGGGAGCCGGGAATGGCGGAAGAAGAGACGCGATTCTTTGGGCTGAAGCGCGAGTGCGGGCTGCACGAAGGGTGATCCTTTATCCTCCCTCTCCCTGTGGGAGAGGGTTGGGGTGAGGGCATCAGGCCCCGCTATACTTAAAAACATCAGGCTTTGCCCGCTTTCGCCAGCTCCTTCACCAGCGGCAGCATCACTTTCACCACGTCCCGGCTGCGGTGCTCAATCCGCTGCGGCAGCGTTTTATCAATGTGCTGCTGATTATCCAGCCGCACGTCATGCCAGCTGGTTCCGTCCGGGAACGCTTTCGATTTAGCGCGCTGCTGATAGCCATCCTTTTTGCCCAGCGCCCAGTTCGTCGCCTCGACGTACAGCACCGGAATACCTGCCTTATCAAACACTTCCCCGTCGTTACAACAGCCAGTGCCTTTTGGATAATCCGGGTTACCGCCTGGGTTTGTTGCGGCATAGACGCCATGCGTACGGGCAAGCGCCAGCGCACGGTCGCGGGTGAGTTTACGCACGCTGCTCGGCGTGCTCTGTCCACTATTAAAATAGAGCTTATCGCCCACGATCAGGTTATCGAGGTTAATCACCAGCAGCGTATTTTTCTTCTCCTCAGCGCTCATCCGTTTAAGGAGATTCTCAGCGCCGAGTTTTCCTTCTTCTTCGCCGCTGGTCGCCACAAAGCGAATACCGTATTTCGTCGGAATATTTTTAAGGCGTTCAGCCAGTTCAAGCATCACGCCGAGACCCGCTGCGTTATCGTCCATGCCCTGCAGCGTCAGTCCCCCGAGGTTATTATCAATATCGGCGTCGCTCATTGGCGCATAGGTATCCAGGTGCGCCATGATAATAATCTGCTCAGCCGCTTTCCCCTCATGCGCCGCAATCACCGTGCTGCCGGTTACGTTATGCCAGTTCTGCATTTTATTGCGTGAGGTATAGATGTAGCGGCTGTGAAACGAGCGTATGTCACTCTGGTAGCCCATCTGTGCAAACTGCTGGCGAATATAGTCGGCGGAGAGCATCTCCGCAGGTGAACCGGTCATGCGGCCAGGGAAAACCGTCGCAATATGTCGCGCCTGCTGAGTCGCGATTTCACCATAAGGTTGATTTTTTGCCTGAGCCGGAAGGATAAAGCAAACGCCGAGCGCCAGGGCAGCAATACGGTGGCGCGTTGCGGAAAACATAGTGAGTCCTTAAAAACAGAGCAAAATAATAACGTGCATAGTATGAAACTGTGATCGTCCATACACAATTTGAATTGCTCTTAAATGCCCGAAATTTCGCGTGTTAAGCATTTTTTGGTATTTGCTTTTTCACGGCGTTATTCCATTGAGTAACTACTCATTCCAATTCGTAATTTCATTCGATCTAAGCCGCCCCCTATAGTCCCTCTATTCCTCGTTGTTAGTGAGTTGTTGCCTGTGGACTATCTACCCCTTTTTGCCGCCTTAAAAGACCGACCGGTACTGGTTGTCGGCACGGGAGAAATTGCCGATCGCAAAATCGCGTTTTTGCAGCGCGCAGGGGCACAGGTGCGGGTTGTTGAAGAGGCGGATTTCGACGAGTCACAGATCGACAGCGTGGTGCTGGTGATTGCGGCAACTGAAAATCGGGAACTGAACCGGCGGGTCTCCGACGCGGCCCAGGCCCGTTACCGTCTGGTGAACGTGGTGGACGACCAGCCTTTATGCTCGTTTATCTTCCCGTCGATCGTTGACCGCTCGCCGCTGCTGGTGGCGATCTCCTCCGGCGGCACCGCGCCGGTGCTGGCGCGCGTGCTGCGGGAAAAGATCGAAGCGCTGCTGCCGACCAGCCTCGGACGCATGGCGGAGAAAGCCAGCTACTGGCGCAACCATTTAAAAAACCGCCTGACCAGCGTGACGGAACGCCGTCGCTTCTGGGAGCGCGTATTTCGCGGCCGCTTTGCCAGCCTGATGCAGGCGGGCAATGAGACGGCGGCGCAGAAAATTCTCGAAGACGAACTGGATAACCCCGGCAGTACGGGCGGGGAAATTATTCTGGTGGGCGCCGGGCCGGGGGATGCCGGTTTACTGACGCTGCGCGGCCTGCAGGTTCTGCAGGATGCGGACGTAGTGTTCTACGACCACCTGGTCACCGACGGCGTGCGCGAGCTGATCCGTCGCGATGCGGAGCAAATCTGCGTCGGCAAACGGGCGGGGGAACACTCCGTGCCGCAGCACGATACCAACCAGATGCTGATTGACGCTGCGAAAGCGGGCAAAACCGTGGTGCGCCTGAAAGGGGGCGACCCGTTCATTTTCGGTCGCGGCGGTGAAGAACTGCAGGCGGCAGCCGAAGCTGGCGTGCCGTTCCAGGTGGTGCCCGGCATCACGGCGGCCTCTGCGGTGACGGCCTACGCCGGCATTCCGCTGACCCATCGCGATTACGCCCAGAGCGTGACCTTTGTGACCGGGCACTACAAGGCCGACAGCACGCCGTTTGACTGGTCGCACCTCGCCCAGAGCCGACAAACGCTGGCGATATACATGGGCACGATGAAGGCTGCGGACATCAGCGAACAACTTATTCAGCACGGTCGCGAGGCGACGACGCCCGTTGCCGTTATTTCTCGAGGCACGCGCGTCGATCAGCACGTTGCGACGGGCACGCTGGAACACCTTGCAACCCTGGCGAAAGACGCCCCGATGCCCGCCCTGATCGTGGTGGGGGAAGTGGTGCAGCTGCACAGCACGCTCGCCTGGTTTCAGAACACAACCGATACAGAAGGCTTTGGTTCTTCTGTTGTAAATTTGGCTTAAGGAACGGTTATGGACCAAAAACGACTTACTCACCTGCGGCAGCTCGAAGCGGAAAGTATCCATATTATCCGCGAAGTGGCCGCCGAGTTTTCTAACCCGGTGATGATGTACTCCATCGGTAAAGATTCCAGCGTCATGCTGCATCTGGCGCGTAAAGCGTTTTATCCGGGTACGCTGCCGTTCCCGCTGCTGCACGTGGATACCGGCTGGAAATTCCGCGAAATGTACGAGTTCCGCGACCGTACCGCCAAAGCCTACGGCTGCGAGCTGCTGGTGCATAAAAACCCGGAAGGGGTGGCGATGGGCATTAACCCGTTCGTGCACGGTAGCGCCAAACATACTGACATCATGAAAACCGAAGGGCTGAAGCAGGCGCTGAATAAATACGGTTTTGACGCGGCCTTCGGCGGCGCGCGCCGTGACGAGGAGAAATCCCGCGCCAAAGAGCGTATCTACTCCTTCCGCGACCGCTTCCACCGCTGGGATCCGAAAAACCAGCGCCCGGAGCTGTGGCACAACTACAACGGTCAGATCAACAAAGGCGAAAGCATTCGCGTTTTCCCGCTCTCCAACTGGACCGAGCTGGATATCTGGCAGTACATCTACCTGGAAAACATCGAAATCGTTCCGCTGTATCTGGCCGCCGAGCGCCCGGTGCTGGAGCGCGACGGCATGCTGATGATGATCGACGACGATCGCATCGACCTGCAGCCGGGTGAGGTAATCAAACAACAGATGGTGCGTTTCCGTACCCTCGGCTGCTGGCCGCTGACCGGCGCGGTGGAATCGAACGCGCAGACGCTGCCGGAGATCATCGAAGAGATGCTGGTGTCCACCACCAGCGAGCGACAGGGGCGCGTGATTGACCGCGACCAGGCAGGCTCCATGGAGCTGAAGAAACGTCAGGGTTATTTCTAAGGAGCCGCCATGAACACCACTATTGCTCAACAAATTGCCAACGAAGGCGGCGTGGAAGCGTATCTGCACGCCCAACAACATAAAAGCCTGCTGCGTTTTCTGACCTGCGGCAGCGTGGATGACGGGAAAAGTACCCTGATTGGCCGCCTGCTGCACGACACGCGCCAGATTTATGAAGATCAGCTCTCTTCCCTGCATAACGACAGCAAGCGTCACGGCACCCAGGGCGAAAAACTTGACCTGGCGCTGCTGGTGGACGGCCTGCAGGCGGAGCGCGAGCAGGGCATCACTATTGACGTGGCCTATCGCTATTTCTCCACCGAGAAGCGCAAGTTTATTATCGCCGACACCCCGGGGCACGAGCAGTACACCCGCAATATGGCGACCGGCGCATCCACCTGCGATCTGGCGATCCTGCTGATGGACGCCCGTAAAGGCGTGCTGGATCAAACCCGTCGCCACAGCTTTATCTCCACTTTGCTGGGGATCAAGCACCTGGTGGTGGCGGTCAACAAGATGGATCTGGTGAACTTCAGCGAAGAAAAATTCGAGGAGATCCGCCAGAGCTACCTGACCTTTGCCGAACAGCTGCCGGGCAACCTGGATATTCGCTTTGTGCCGCTCTCGGCGCTGGAAGGGGATAACGTCGCCTCCCAGAGCGCGAACATGCCGTGGTACAGCGGCCCGACGCTGCTGGAAGTGCTCGAAACCGTTGAAATTCAGCGCGTGGTCGACACTCAGCCAATGCGTTTCCCGGTGCAGTACGTGAACCGTCCAAACCTCGATTTCCGCGGCTTCTCCGGCACTATTGCTTCCGGTTCCGTGAAGGTGGGGCAGCGCGTGAAGGTGCTGCCATCCGGCGTGGAGTCGGCAATCGCTCGCATCGTGACGTTCGACGGCGACCTGCAGGAAGCCGGGGCAGGGGAAGCGGTCACGCTGGTGCTGAAAGACGAAATTGATATCAGCCGCGGTGACCTGCTGGTCGACGCGCAGGAGATGCTGACGGCGGTGCAGGGCGCGTCCGTGGACGTGGTGTGGATGGCCGAACAGCCGCTGACCGCAGGCCAGAGCTACGACATCAAAATTGCCGGGAAGAAAACCCGTGCCCGCGTGGACGGCATTCAGTTCCAGGTGGACATCAACAACCTGACCCACCGTGACGTGAGCGAGCTGCCGCTGAATGGTATTGGCCTGGTGGATCTGACCTTCGACGAGCCGCTGGTGCTGGATCCGTATCAGCAGAACCCGGTGACGGGCGGGCTGATCTTTATTGACCGCCTGACCAACGTTACCGTCGGCGCGGGCATGGTGCGCGAGCCTAACGCGCAGGCGAGCGTGACCTCTGAGTTCAGCGCGTTTGAGCTGGAGCTGAACGCGCTGGTGCGTAAGCACTTCCCGCACTGGGGCGCCCGCGATCTGCTGGGAGGCAAGTAATGGCCGCCCATGATGAGAACGTCGTCTGGCATCCTCATCCGGTCACCGTCGCCCAGCGCGAACAGCTTCATGGCCACCGTGGGGTGGTGCTGTGGTTTACCGGGCTGTCTGGCTCCGGTAAATCCACGGTGGCGGGCGCGCTGGAAGAGGCGCTGCATCAGCAGGGAGTAAGTACCTACCTGCTGGATGGCGACAACGTGCGTCACGGCCTGTGCAGCGATTTGGGGTTCAGCGACGACGACCGCAAAGAGAACATTCGCCGGGTAGGTGAAGTCGCCAGCCTGATGGCAGACGCCGGGCTGGTGGTGCTGACGGCGTTTATCTCGCCACACCGCGCAGAGCGCCAGATGGTGCGCGAGCGCGTGGGTCAGGATCGCTTTATCGAAGTGTTTGTCGATACGCCGCTGGAGATCTGCGAAGCGCGCGATCCGAAAGGGCTGTACAAAAAAGCGCGTGCCGGCGAGCTTCGAAACTTCACCGGAATTGACTCGGTTTACGAAGCGCCTGAATCGCCTGAGATTCACCTGGAAGGTCAACAATTGGTAACAAATTTAGTAAGCCAATTATTAGACCTGCTCAGACGGGACGATATTATCAGATCCTGAGGCGGTATCGTTCGGGAGCTGTCTTCCCGAACGATGAGTCACGGTCACAGGATTAGCTATGCGCAACAGTGAAAACTACATTATCACCACCGGGTCGGAACCGTTAACCTCCGACAATGAGACGACCTGGTCCTTCCCTGGGGCGATAGTCGGCTTTGCGTCGTGGTTACTGGCGCTGGGTATCCCGTTTTTGATCTACGGTGGTAACACCCTTTTCTTCTTTCTCTACACCTGGCCCTTCTTCCTGGCGCTGATGCCCGTTGCGGTCGTTGTCGGGGTTGCGCTGCACTCCCTTTTCAACGGCAAGCTCCTGTACAGTACGGTTATCACGATTGCCACCGTTGTCGTCATCTTTGGCCTGCTGTTTTTATGGCTGATGGGCTAACTTGCGACATAATTAAAACCCCGCAGTAGAGTCGAACGGAAAGTTATGGGATGATGATGCCGTTTTTTCAGGGGGCAGGATGGGTAAACTAACGCTGCTGTTGCTGGCTTTGCTGGTCTGGCTGCAATATTCGTTGTGGTTCGGTAAGAACGGGCTGCACGACTACAGCCGGGTGAGCGATGACGTCGCGGCTCAGCAGGCAACAAATGCCAAACTTAAGGCGCGTAACGATCAACTCTTTGCTGAAATTGATGACCTCAATGGCGGCCAGGAGGCGATTGAGGAGCGCGCACGCAATGAACTCAGTATGACTAAGCCGGGCGAAACCTTTTATCGTCTGGTTCCGGATGCGTCTAAACGCAATCAGGGCTCAGCACAAAACAATCGATAATCAGGCCCAGGATTACGACATGGCAGCAACTTTTTCGGACGTATGTGCCGTGGTGCCGGCCGCAGGTTTTGGCCGGCGCATGCAGACAGAATGTCCCAAGCAGTACCTCTCAATTGGCGATAAAACGATCCTTGAGCACGCCGTGGCGGCGCTGCTGGCGCACCCGCGGGTGACGCACGTGGTCATCGCCATCAGTCCCGGCGATGCCCGCTTTGCGCAGCTGCCGCTGGCAAACCACCCACAGATTACCGTAGTTGATGGCGGCGCCGAGCGCGCCGATTCCGTGCTGGCGGGCATTCAGGCTGCCGGAAGCGCCCAGTGGGTGCTGGTCCATGACGCGGCACGTCCGTGCCTGCATCAGGACGACCTGGCACGCCTGCTGGCGCTGAGCGAAACCAGTAAAGTGGGCGGCATTCTGGCCGCGCCGGTGCGCGACACCATGAAGCGTGCCGAGCCGGGCAAGCGTGCCATCGCCCACACCGTTGAGCGCGTCGACTTATGGCACGCGCTGACGCCGCAATTTTTCCCCCGCGAACTGCTCCACGACTGCTTAACGCGTGCCCTTAATGAAGGCGCGACCATCACGGACGAAGCCTCCGCGCTGGAGTATTGCGGTTTTCACCCCACGCTTGTTGAAGGGCGCGCTGATAATATAAAAGTGACGCGCCCGGAAGATTTACAGCTCGCGGAATTTTATCTTACCCGTTCGACCCATCAGGAGAAGGCATAATGCGAATTGGACACGGTTTTGATGTACACGCCTTTGGCGGAGAAGGCCCAATTATCATTGGCGGCGTACGTATTCCTTACGAAAAAGGGCTGCTGGCGCATTCTGATGGCGACGTGGCGCTGCATGCGCTGACCGACGCGCTACTCGGCGCTGCCGCGCTGGGTGATATCGGCAAGCTGTTCCCGGACACCGACCCGGCCTTTAAAGGGGCGGACAGCCGCGAATTGCTGCGCGAAGCGTGGCGCCGTATTCAGGCGAAAGGTTACACCCTCGGCAACGTCGACGTGACGATTATTGCCCAGGCCCCGAAAATGCTGCCGCACATTCCGCAGATGCGCGTATTTATCGCTGAAGATCTGGGCTGCCATATGGACGACGTCAACGTCAAAGCCACCACCACGGAGAAGCTGGGCTTTACCGGTCGTGGCGAAGGGATTGCCTGTGAAGCCGTGGCGCTGCTGGTGAAGGCGGCAAAATGACGGACTTCGATAACCTGACATACCTGCACGGTAAGCCGCAGGGGAACGGGGTGCTGAAAGCCAGCCCGGAAGATTTCCTCGTGGTTGAGGATCTGGGCTTTGAACCCGATGGCGAAGGCGAACATATCCTGGTGCGTATTCTGAAAAACGGCTGCAACACCCGCTTTGTGGCCGACGCGCTGGCAAAATTCCTCAAAATTCACGCCCGGGAAGTGAGCTTTGCCGGGCAGAAAGATAAACACGCTGTCACCGAGCAGTGGCTCTGCGCCCGCGTGCCCGGCAATGCGATGCCTGATTTAAGCAAATTTGAGCTTGAAGGCTGTAAGGTGCTGGAGTACGCCCGCCACAAGCGCAAGCTGCGCCTGGGGGCGTTGAAAGGCAACGCGTTTACGCTGGTGCTGCGCGAAGTGACCGATCGAGAAGACGTTGAAAAACGTCTCAACGCCATTAATGAACGCGGCGTTCCGAACTACTTTGGCGCGCAGCGCTTTGGCATTGGCGGCAGCAACCTGCAGGGCGCGCTGCGCTGGGCGCAAAGCGATGCGCCGGTGCGCGACAGGAATAAACGCAGTTTTTGGTTGTCGGCGGCCCGCAGCGCGTTGTTTAATCAGATTGTGAGCGAAAGGCTGAAAAAACCGGACGCGAATCAAGTTGTTGTTGGCGATGCGCTACAATTAGCGGGACGCGGAAGCTGGTTTGTGGCAACGGCCGAAGAAATGGCCGATGTGCAGTCGCGCGTGGATGCCAAAGCGCTGATGATTACCGCAGCTTTGCCGGGCTCAGGCGACTGGGGCACCCAGGGCGACGCGTTGAGCGCTGAGCAGTCCGCCGTGGCGGATGCGCCGGAATTACAATCCTTGCTGGTGCGGGAAAAAGTCGAAGCAGCGCGCCGCGCGATGCTGCTCTATCCGCAGCAGTTAAGCTGGAACTGGTGGGATGACGTGACCGTCGAGTTACGCTTCTGGCTGCCGGCAGGTAGCTTTGCCACCAGTGTTGTCAGGGAACTAATCAACACCTCGGGTGATTATGCGAATATTGCTGAGTAACGATGACGGGATCCACGCGCCGGGCATTCAGACCCTGGCGAAGCACCTCCGTGAATTTGCGGATGTGCAGGTCGTGGCCCCCGATCGTAACCGCAGTGGAGCGTCTAACTCACTGACGCTGGAGTCGTCGCTTCGCACCTTTACCTTTGAAAATGGCGATATTGCCGTGCAGATGGGCACGCCGACGGACTGCGTGTTTCTGGGCGTGAACGCGCTGATGCGCCCGCGTCCGGATATCGTCGTCTCCGGCATTAACGCCGGGCCGAACCTCGGCGATGACGTGATTTACTCCGGAACGGTAGCGGCGGCAATGGAAGGGCGCCATCTGGGGTTCCCGGCGCTGGCGGTCTCGTTAAACGGCCACACGCACTACGATACCGCCGCCGCGGTGACCTGCTCGATCCTGCGGGCGCTAGGCCGCGAGCCGCTGCGTACCGGGCGCATTCTCAACATCAACGTGCCGGATCTTCCTCTCAATGAAATTAAGGGCATTCGCGTTACGCGCTGCGGAAGCCGGCATCCGGCCGATCAGGTGATCCCGCAGCAGGATCCTCGCGGCAACACGCTTTACTGGATCGGGCCTCCTGGCGATAAGTGCGATGCGGGTCCGGACACCGACTTTGCCGCCGTGGATGATGGCTATGTCTCGGTCACTCCGCTGCACGTAGATTTAACCGCGTATAGCGCGCATGATGTGGTGTCGGGCTGGCTGGATCGCGCAGGAGTGAACGCGCAATGGTAAGCAAACGTGTACAAACTCTTCTGGAACAACTTCGCGCACAGGGGATCCGCGACGAGCACGTGCTTGAAGCGCTCGCTCAGGTCCCGCGTGAGAAATTTGTAGACGAGGCGTTTGAACACAAAGCGTGGGAAAACGTAGCGCTGCCCATCGGGCAAGGCCAGACGATTTCGCAGCCTTATATGGTGGCGCGGATGACGGAGCTGCTGGAGCTCACGCCCGACTCACGCGTGCTGGAGATTGGCACCGGGTCGGGGTATCAGACCGCCATCCTGGCGCATCTGGTACACCATGTCTGTTCCGTAGAGCGGATCAAAGGTTTGCAATGGCAGGCGCGTCGTCGCCTGAAACAACTTGATTTACATAATGTTTCGACACGACACGGTGATGGATGGCAGGGTTGGCAGGCTCGCGCCCCGTTTGACGCTATCATCGTGACGGCGGCTCCGCCTGAAATTCCCGCAGCGCTCTTGTCGCAGCTGGATGAGGGGGGCATTCTTGTTCTGCCCGTCGGGGACGAGCAGCAGCTATTAAAGCGCGTTCGTCGGCGCGGCGGCGAGTATATTATCGACACCGTGGAAGCCGTGCGCTTTGTGCCTCTGGTAAAGGGGGAGTTGGCCTGAGACTCGGATTTATCCAGGGTTATTAAGGCAAATTCAGCGTATGGTGTGGCGCGAAAGATTCGTGTCATCACGGTAAATTTTAAGTCACTGGTAGTTAACACATTCCTGGGGGATAAATGAGCGCGGGAAGCCCTAAATTCACCATCAGCCGTGTTGCGGCATTATCACTGGTTTCGCTCTGGCTGGCAGGCTGTACAAGTTCCAACAACGCGCCTGCGCCCGTCAGTTCCGTCGGGGGAAACAGCGGCTCCGGTAACACGTCCAGCGGAATGTTGATCACGCCTCCGCCTAAAATGGGTACTGCTGCGCCGCAGCAAACACCACAAATTCAGCCTGTGCAACATCCTGTTACACAGCCAACGCAGATTCAGCCAGTTGAACAGCCTGTTCAGACCCAAAATGGCCGCATAGTCTATAACCGCCAGTATGGGAACATTCCGAAAGGTAGCTATACCGGCGGCAGCACCTATACCGTGAAGCGCGGCGATACGCTGTTCTACATTGCCTGGATCACCGGGAACGATTTCCGTGACCTCGCGCAGCGCAATAACGTCCAGGCCCCGTATGCTCTGGAAGTTGGCCAAACGCTCCAGGTGGGCAACGCAACGGGTACGCCACTGACGCCTGGCAATACGGTTTCAGCGGCCGATGTGACGGCTCAAAATAACAGCGTTAAGCCTGCACAAAAATCCACCACGGTGGTTGCTTCACAACCTGTAATTACGTATTCTGAGGATTCAGGTGATCAGACTGCTAACAAAATGTTGCCGAATAATAAAGGGACTGCGACTGTTGTCACAGCACCGACCACGGCACCTGTGGTTAGCTCTACTGAACCGACTGCAAGCAGTCAGAATGCCAGTTCGTCCATCACCGCATGGCGCTGGCCAACCGACGGCAAGATTATCGAGAACTTCGCAACCTCTGAGGGTGGGAACAAAGGGATCGATATCGCAGGCAGTAAAGGACAGGCTATCATCGCGACCGCAGACGGACGCGTTGTGTACGCCGGTAACGCGCTGCGCGGTTACGGTAATCTGATTATCATCAAACATAACGATGATTACCTGAGTGCCTACGCCCATAACGACACAATGCTGGTCCGGGAACAACAAGAAGTTAAGGCGGGGCAAAAAATCGCTACCATGGGTAGCACCGGAACCAGTTCTACACGCTTGCATTTTGAAATTCGTTACAAGGGGAAATCCGTAAACCCGCTGCAGTACTTGCCGCAGCGATAAATTGACGGGGCATGCCAGCCAGGGTGTCTCGTTCAGGGATCACGGGTAGGAGCCACCTTATGAGTCAGAATACGCTGAAAGTTCATGATTTAAATGAAGACGCGGAATTTGATGAGAACGGAGCAGAGGCTTTTGACGAAAAAGCCTTAGTAGAAGAGGAACCCAGTGATAACGATTTGGCTGAAGAAGAGCTGTTATCGCAGGGCGCCACACAGCGTGTACTGGACGCGACTCAGCTTTACCTTGGGGAGATTGGTTACTCCCCACTGCTAACGGCCGAAGAAGAAGTCTATTTCGCACGTCGTGCTTTGCGTGGTGATGTTGCCTCGCGTCGTCGCATGATCGAAAGTAACCTGCGACTGGTCGTGAAAATTGCCCGCCGTTACGGCAACCGTGGTCTGGCTCTGCTGGATCTGATTGAAGAGGGCAACTTAGGTCTCATCCGCGCAGTTGAGAAGTTTGACCCGGAACGCGGGTTCCGTTTCTCAACCTACGCGACCTGGTGGATTCGTCAGACCATCGAACGGGCTATTATGAACCAGACCCGTACGATCCGACTGCCGATCCACATCGTCAAAGAGTTGAACGTCTATCTGCGTACCGCGCGCGAGTTGTCCCATAAACTGGACCACGAGCCAAGCGCAGAAGAAATTGCCGAACAACTCGACAAACCGGTTGATGACGTAAGCCGTATGCTGCGTCTCAACGAGCGCATTACCTCGGTTGACACCCCGCTGGGTGGCGACTCCGAAAAAGCGCTGCTGGACATCCTGGCCGATGAAAAAGACAACGGCCCGGAAGACACCACGCAGGACGATGACATGAAGCAGAGCATCGTCAAATGGCTGTTCGAACTGAACGCCAAACAGCGTGAAGTGCTGGCACGTCGTTTCGGTTTACTGGGGTATGAAGCTGCGACACTGGAAGACGTCGGCCGCGAAATTGGCCTGACCCGTGAACGTGTTCGTCAGATTCAGGTAGAAGGTCTGCGCCGCCTGCGTGAAATCCTGCAGGGGCAAGGTCTGAATATCGAAGCGCTGTTCCGCGAATAAGCATCCTTTCGTCAAAAAAGGCCCGTCGTGAGACGGGCCTTTTTCTTTTGTGCTACGGCTTGGCCGTTTCGTGCAGCAGACGCCATGTAATCCCGCCGCCTTCCTGATTAAGCACCGCGGTTGACCAACGCACGTTGACGGGCAGGTCCGGCCGGGTTTGCGTCTCCCGGTAGTGCAGTACCGCGCCACGATCCCAGCGCTCGATCGTGGATAATTCGTCAATGACGATCTTCAGTCCGGGGCGGCTTCCTCGCTGACTGTGCAGAAAGCCCACAAGGCCGTGATAGTCGATATGAACGCCACCCGGTGGGATCATCAGAAAATCTGGCCGGAAACGGGCGAGCAGGGCGTCAGAGTCGCCTTCGCCTTTGCCTAACCAGTTTTCAAGCGCAATGTGGAGGTCGATAATGTCGTGTTCAAAAGGCGTCATGAATTCTCCTGTCGCAGCTGGTCGAGCACCTGCGTATTGTTAAGTCGGAAAACGTACAGTACAGGCAATAGGGTCATGCCTGCGGCAAAAAGAAACATTCCGTGCCAGGCGGCGAGCGGCGCCAGATAACTCTGCGCCAGACTCAGCACCTCTGCCAGCAGCAGGGCACCGGCAAAAAAGCTCAACTGACGATTGAGATTCCACAGCGCGCTGGCATCCGGCATCTCTTCCCTGCGCGTTGTCAGAAAAGCGCTGCTCTGAGCGGTACTGCTGCACAGGCTTCCCCCCGCGCCCATCAGGGTAAACGCAACGACAGGAAGCAGCGTAGCCGAACTGACGTTAAGCAAAAGCAGAATGCCCGTCGCCTGCAGCAGGCAGCCGATAACAATCAGCGGCTGTGGGCCGATACGGTTAAAATAGCGTCCCGTCGCCGTGATGGCGATAAACGATGCCACGGACCACGGCAGCATGAGCATACCCGTTGCGGCTGGACTCATGTTCGCCTCGTGCTGAAGATAAAACATGCCCGTAACGTTCACCCCGATAAATACGCCAGGAACGCATACATAGACAAGCATGGCAAAACGCAAAAGCGGGTCCGCGAGCAACCGCAGGTTGAGCAGCCTGGCCGCTTTCATCGCGGGTATTTCATGTTTAAGCCACAGGCAGGCCAACACAAAGGTCACGATGGCCACTGGAAGCGTCGCGAAAAATATCCACCGCCAGCTTAGCATCTGCACCAGCAGGCCCCCGATAGCGGGGGAGCAGGCAGGAGCAAGCAGCGCGACCAGCATGACCGCCGAGGAGAGTCTGGCTCGCTCGTGAGGCTGAAACAGTTGCCAGGTCAGCGCCTGTCCGACGGGGATCAGTAAGCCACCGCCCACGCCCTGCAGCACGCGCCAGGCGATCAGACTTTCCAGCGTTGCAGACAAGCCTGCCGCAGCAGAAGCCGCGCTGAACAGAAAAAGCGAGATCAGGATGACCCGCTTTGGTCCTAAGCGGCGCGTGAGCATGCTGCTGAACGGGATCGCCAGCGTCAGGCCGGCAATGTACCCGTTACTGACCCAGGCAAGCGCTGAAGGCGTGGCGTTAAGAGCTTGCGCCATCGCCGGAAAAGCGACGCTGGCAATAAACATGTTGATCAAATCAAGAAAAAAGCCCAGCAGATAGACAGCGGCGACTTTGCTGCGATACGTCATGGTGGATCCTCCCGTGAGGTGGCGTATCGTATCGACCCCGGAAGCACGGATAAACCTGACAAAGCGCGATATACTGTCAAAAAAATTTTGACGGTAAAAGGCGTAATGATGATTAACCTACAGCGGACGCAGATGTTTGTTGCGGTGGCCGATACCGGCAGTTTTACTGCCGCAGCCGATGCGCTGGGTCTGACAAAAGCCGTGGTCAGCTTCAATATTCGCCAGCTCGAAGCCGAGCTGGGGGTGACGCTGCTGCTGCGCTCCACCCGCCGCCTGACGTTAACCGAGGCGGGAGCGCTTTTTCATCAGCGCAGCGTGGCGCTTCTGAAGGACGCAGAACGGCTGCAGGATGATGTTCGCGCGAATCATGCAGGACTCACGGGGGAATTGCGGATCACCACCACGCCTGAGTATGGTTCGCGGGTCGTGGTACCCTTGCTGGCAAGGTTTAGCCAGCTGCACCCGGAGCTTCGCGTGCGTCATGTTTCGTCTTCACTCCATGCCGACCTGATCTCAGAGCGCTTTGACGTGGCTATTCGGTTGGGAACGCTTACCGACTCGCGCTACCACGCCGCATTGATTTCACATTTTTCCATCCTGCCCGTCGCGACGCCGGAATGGCGGATGAATCATCCGGTTGAATCGCTTGCACAGCTGGCGCAAGCCGACTGGATTATTCACGAGCGCTTAGCGTCGCCGCTGCGCTGGCAGGTGAAAGATGCCAGCGGTGCGCCTGAAATGCTTGAGATAAAAAAAGCGCCGCGCCTGTTTGCCGACAGCGCGCAGGCGCTTATGGCTTTTGCGCTTGCGGGAAGTGGCGTGGCGTTACTGCCGGAATGGCTGGTGCGCGATGCGCTTGATGCGGGAAAACTGGTCCCGGTTTTACCGGAATATACCTTCGCGCGGCAGGGCATTCACGCGGTTTATCCGGATGCCCGGCACGTGCCTGCGAAAGTGCGCACCTTTATTGATTTTATGCGCGCCAGCGTGAATTAATCGTGCATCATCTTTTTGATGAGCGCAGAGAACTGCTCCCGTTCGGCCTTATTAAGACGCCCTAAAAACGCCTCATCCACCTCGTTGCCGACCGGCTGGCAGTCTGCAAGCAGGGCTTCGCCTTCCGGCGTCAGGAAGACAAACCGGCGGCGCTTATCTGCGGGATCGTGCTCGCGTTTGACCAGCCCGCGCGCCTCCATTCGGCTGAGCATCTCCGCCAGCGTCGCCTTCGTGCTGACCGCCACTTCGGTCAATGCCACCTGCTCAATGCCCGGGTGCTCGGCAATGGAGCGCATAACCGCATACTGCGGCTTGGTCAGTTCCGGCAGGGCATGTTGCCACTTAGCGGTATGCTGTTGAAAAAGCTGACGTAACAGGTGGAACGCCTCTTGTCTTAGTTCCATGAACACTCCGACAGAAAAAATCACCCCCTATGATAGCCGCTAAAGCCCGGGATGATAACGCGGGATTTTTTAGCAATTAGTGTGATCGTGTACGAACCATCTTGTCAGTAGAGCGATCCGGGAGTAGTTTATCTGTAAATGTTCGTACACGAACAAATTGATTGAGGTGATGAATGAGATTGATCGTGGGAATGACAGGAGCAACGGGGGCTCCGCTCGGCGTGGCGCTGTTGCTGGCGCTGAAGGAAATGCCGGAGGTAGAGACCCATCTGGTCATGTCGAAGTGGGCAAAAACAACCATTGAGCTGGAAACGCCTTACAGCGTGCAGGACGTTGCTGCGCTGGCTGACGTTGTTCACAGCCCGGCAGACCAGGCCGCCACTATCTCCTCCGGCTCGTTTCGCACCGACGGCATGATCGTCATTCCCTGCAGCATGAAAACGCTGGCGGGGATCCGCGCGGGCTACGCCGAAGGGCTGGTGGGCCGTGCGGCAGATGTGGTGCTGAAAGAGGGGCGCAAGCTGGTGCTCGTTCCCCGCGAAACGCCGCTCAGCACCATTCATCTGGAGAACATGCTGGCGCTTTCCCGCATGGGCGTGGCGATGGTGCCGCCCATGCCTGCGTATTACAACCACCCGCAAACCGCCGATGACATCACCCAGCATATCGTCACTCGTGTGCTCGACCAGTTTGGTCTGGAGCACAAAAAGGCGCGCCGATGGAACGGGTTGCGGGAGGCGAAACATTTTTCACAGGAGAACAAAGATGGCATTTGATGATTTGAGAAGCTTCCTGCAGGCGCTCGATGAGCAAGGGCAACTGCTGAAAATTGAGGAAGAGGTGAATGCGGAGCCGGATCTGGCGGCGGCAGCCAACGCCACAGGCCGTATTGGCGACGGCGCGCCCGCGCTGTGGTTCGACAATATTCGTGGCTTTACCGACGCCCGCGTGGTGATGAACACCATCGGCTCGTGGCAAAACCACGCCATATCGATGGGGCTGCCAGCGAACACCCCGGTAAAAAAACAGATCGACGAGTTTATTCGCCGCTGGGATAAATTCCCCGTTACGCCGGAGCGCCGCGCTAACCCGGCCTGGGCGCAAAATACGGTCGACGGTGAAGACATTAACCTGTTCGATATCCTGCCGCTGTTTCGCCTGAACGACGGTGACGGCGGTTTTTATCTCGATAAAGCGTGCGTTGTCTCGCGCGATCCGCTCGACCCGGACCATTTCGGCAAGCAGAACGTCGGGATCTACCGCATGGAGGTCAAGGGCAAGCGCAAGCTCGGCCTGCAGCCGGTACCGATGCACGATATCGCCCTCCATCTGCACAAAGCGGAAGAGCGCGGACAAGATCTGCCGATCGCGATTACTCTCGGCAACGACCCGATCATCACCCTGATGGGCGCCACGCCGCTGAAATACGATCAGTCTGAGTATGAAATGGCCGGCGCGCTGCGCGAAAGCCCGTACCCGATTGCCACCGCGCCGCTGACCGGCTTCGACGTGCCGTGGGGGTCTGAAGTGATCCTGGAAGGGGTGATTGAAGGCCGCAAACGTGAAATCGAAGGGCCGTTCGGCGAGTTTACCGGACACTATTCCGGTGGCCGCAATATGACGGTGGTCCGTATCGACAAAGTTTCTTACCGCACCAAACCGATCTTCGAATCCCTTTACCTCGGCATGCCGTGGACCGAGATTGACTATCTGATGGGACCTGCCACCTGCGTGCCGCTTTACCAGCAGCTGAAGGCGGAATTCCCGGAAGTGCAGGCGGTGAACGCGATGTACACCCACGGTCTGCTGGCAATTATCTCCACCAAAAAACGCTACGGTGGTTTTGCCCGCGCGGTCGGTTTACGCGCCATGACCACGCCGCACGGTCTGGGCTACGTGAAGATGGTGATTATGGTGGATGAGGATGTCGATCCGTTCAACCTCCCGCAGGTGATGTGGGCGCTCTCATCGAAGGTCAATCCGGCAGGGGATCTGGTGCAGCTGCCGAACATGTCAGTGCTTGAACTCGACCCTGGCTCCAGCCCGGCGGGCATTACCGACAAACTGATTATTGATGCCACCACGCCTGTTGCACCGGACACCCGTGGCCACTACAGCCAGCCGGTACAGGATCTGCCTGAAACTAAAGCCTGGGCTGAAAAACTGACCGCGATGCTGGCAGCACGCCAATAAGGAGGAAAAGATGATTTGTCCACGTTGTGCCGATGAGCATATTGAAGTGATGGCGACGTCACCGGTGAAAGGGGTCTGGACCGTTTATCAGTGCCAGCATTGTCTTTATACCTGGCGCGATACCGAACCGCTGCGTCGTACCAGCCGCGAGCATTACCCGGAAGCGTTCCGCATGACGCAGAAGGATATTGATGAAGCACCGCAGGTGCCGACGATCCCGCCGCTGTTGTAAAAATAAGCCCGGTAGCGCTGCGCTTACCGGGCCTACGGGTTTTGTAGGTCGGGTAAGGCGAAGCCGCCACCCGACAAAACTGACCGCAGAAAACTAAACCAGACTCTTCAACCGATAAATCCACTCCAGCGCCTGACGCGGCGTCAGTGAATCCGGGTCGAGGTTCTCCAGCGCTTCCACCGCAGGCGACGTTTCTTCCGGTGGCGCCAACAGCGACATCTGGGTGCCATCGATCTGCGTCGCCGCCGCATTCGGCGAGAGGCTTTCCAGCTCACGCAGCTTCTGGCGAGCGCGCTTGATCACCTCTTTTGGTACACCTGCCAGCGCCGCAACGGCTAGGCCATAGCTCTTGCTCGCCGCGCCATCCTGCACCGTGTGCATAAAGGCAATGGTATCGCCGTGCTCCAGCGCATCAAGATGAACGTTAGCCACGCCTTCCATTTTCTCCGGCAGCTGCGTCAGCTCGAAGTAGTGGGTGGCGAACAGCGTCATGGCCTTGATTTTATTCGCGAGGCTTTCAGCACAGGCCCAGGCCAGAGACAGGCCGTCATAGGTTGAGGTTCCGCGTCCCACTTCGTCCATCAGCACCAGGCTGTGCTCCGTCGCGTTATGCAGAATATTAGCCGTTTCGGTCATCTCGACCATGAAGGTTGAGCGACCGCTCGCCAGATCGTCCGCTGCCCCAACGCGGGTGAAGATACGATCGATGGGGCCAATCTCCACTTTTTGCGCCGGGACGTAGCTGCCGATATACGCGAGCAAAGCAATCAGCGCCGTCTGGCGCATGTAGGTACTCTTACCGCCCATGTTCGGGCCGGTAATGATCAGCATTCTTCTCTGCGGCGACAGGCTCAGCGGGTTGGCGATGAACGGTTCGTTCAGCACCTGCTCAACGACCGGGTGACGGCCTTCCGTAATGCGAATGCCGGGCTTGTCGGTAAAGGTCGGGCAGGTATAGTTCAGCGTTTCAGCCCGTTCTGCCAGGTTCACCAGCACGTCCAGCTCCGCCAGCGCGCTGGCGCTGAGCTGCAGGTCAGCCAGGTGTGGCATCAGCATGTCAAACAGCTCGTCATACAGCTGTTTTTCCAGCGCCAGGGCTTTACCTTTCGAGGTGAGTACTTTGTCCTCGTACTCTTTCAGCTCGGGAATGATGTAACGCTCGGCGTTTTTTAAGGTCTGACGACGTACGTAGTGAATCGGCGCCAGATGGCTTTGCCCGCGGCTGATCTGAATGTAGTAACCGTGTACCGCGTTATACCCCACTTTCAGCGTGTCGAGCCCAAGACGCTCGCGTTCGCGAATTTCCAGCTTATCGAGATAGTCCGTCGCGCCGTCGGCCAGCGCGCGCCATTCGTCCAGCTCTTCGTTGTAGCCTGGAGCAATCACGCCGCCGTCGCGCACCAGAACCGGAGGGGCATCGATAATGGCGCGCTCCAGCAGCTCGCGAAGCTCGGTGAATTCACCCATGGTTTCACGGAGTTTCTGTACCGGCGCGCTGTCAACGTCACTCAGCTGCGCACGCAGTTCCGGCAGCTGCTGGAAAGCATGACGCATCCGCGCGAGGTCACGCGGGCGCGCGGTGCGCAATGCCAGACGGGCCAGGATACGCTCCAGATCGCCCACCTGACGCAGGACCGGCTGCAGCTCGGTATAGCGATCCTGCAACGCAGCAATCGTCTGCTGGCGGCAAACCAGCGTATCGGTATCGCGAATCGGCATATGCAGCCAGCGTTTCAGCATGCGACTGCCCATCGGCGTAACGGTACTGTCGAGGACGGAAGCCAGGGTGTTTTCGACGCCACCCGCCAGATTCTGAGTTATCTCCAGGTTACGGCGCGTGGCGGCATCCATGATGATGCTGTCCTGCTGGCGCTCCATGGTGATAGAGCGGATATGCGGCAGGGCGGTGCGCTGGGTGTCTTTCACGTACTGCAGCAGGCAACCAGCGGCACACAGCCCGCGTGGAGCATTTTCCACGCCAAAGCCAATCAGATCGCGGGTACCGAACTGCAGGTTCAGCTGCTGGCGCGCGGTATCAATTTCGAATTCCCACAGCGGGCGACGGCGCAATCCGCGACGGCCTTCAATCAGCGCCATTTCGGCGAAGTCTTCGGCGTAGAGCAATTCTGCCGGGTTGGTGCGCTGCAGTTCGGCAGCCATCGTTTCGCGGTCAGCCGGCTCACTCAGGCGAAAACGCCCGGAGCTGATGTCCAGCGTGGCGTAGCCAAACCCTTTGCCGTCCTGCCACAGCGCCGCCAGCAGGTTATCCTGGCGCTCCTGAAGCAGGGCTTCATCACTGATGGTGCCTGGCGTGACGATGCGTACGACTTTGCGCTCAACCGGGCCTTTCGAGGTTGCCGGATCGCCGATTTGTTCGCAGATGGCAACGGACTCACCCTGATTCACCAGCTTGGCCAAATAGTTTTCAACCGCGTGGTGCGGGATACCGGCCATCGGAATGGGCTCGCCTGCGGATGCGCCACGTTTGGTTAGCGAGATGTCGAGCAACTGCGACGCACGTTTAGCATCGTCATAAAACAGCTCGTAAAAATCGCCCATGCGGTAAAACAGCAGGATTTCCGGATGCTGTGCCTTCAGCTTCAGGTACTGCTGCATCATCGGCGTATGTGCGTCGAAATTGTCGATTGTGCTCATGGAGTTATGATGTCCATTTCTTTGAAAATAAACCGTTTTGAGCGGCTCAGTGGCCGTTTGTTCGTTCTATTGTCGCATGAAAAAAAGGTACGGCGCAGAAAAATGTGGCGGCTTTACGAGGCGCCTTCAGACATTAACTCTATGACGATTTTTCCATGCTCAACGCCCACCCTGACCTGGGAGTTGGTGGTAAAGCCCGCCTTTTCAAGCCAGTCTCCTTTTAAGCTCAGCGCCGCATGCACGCTGTATCGCTTTGGTATCTTCGTTTTTCGATCCTCGTGACGTTTTCTGAAATATCCCACTTTTAAATGGCGGTAGGGTTTGCCGATCGCGATCTCTTTCATAGGGTCTCCAGACTATACGGACAACGGTCATTCCTGATGCCTGTATAAAATACCAGTGATTTCCAGGAGGTGCAGGGTTAATAGTGGAATCAGGCTTCAGAAAACGGAATGCAACACCTGAAATCCACAGTTTTAAAGTGTATTATTGATGCATCTTATTATTTGGTAAGTCGCTATGACCGGTAAACGCATATCACGTGAAAAAGAGACCATCGCGAAAATGATCGCGTTGTACGCAAAGCAGTGTCCACAGGCTTCTCAGGAAGCGGGGCATTATCAGGCGCTCAACGCGTATGCTGATAAGCGCCTGGATAAGTGCGTTTTTGGTGAAGAAAAGCCCGCCTGTAAACAATGCCCGGTGCACTGCTACCAGCCTGCCAGACGTGAAGAGATGAAGCAGATTATGCGCTGGGCAGGCCCGCGTATGTTATGGCGTCACCCCATTCTGACCGTCCTCCATCTGATGGATGACCGTCGTCCGGTGCCGGAACTGCCGGAGAAGTATCGACCGAAAAAGTGAACCGATCAGCTTCGTAGCGGACGGCAAATCATGTTCAGGGCCAGCGCGCTGCAGAGTGGAAAGAGCGCCAGCAGCAGCCACGGATAAATCGCCTGCGTTGAAGGCACCAGCGCGCGATCCAGCAGGCTGCCAAATAACAAATTTCCAGCCAGTACCGCAATACCTCCGGCGGTGGAGAGTGCGCCATAGTGCGCGCCCAGCGTGGATTCATCGGCGAACCGCGGAATGAGATCTTTTGCCGACGGCACCAGCAGCATCTGCCCCAGCGTCAGCAGCGTGACAAACGAGACCGAGGGCAGAAGCCGCAGCCAGCCTTCAGGCGGTTCTGTTGCCGCAAACATTGCCACGCTCGCAAAGGCGGCGGAAAGCAGCAAAAAGCCCACCGGAAGAATGTTCACCGCGCCCACGCGTCGGGCGAAACGCGCCAGCGGCAGCTGTAAGGTAATGATCAGAACGGAGGCCAGCATAAAAAGCGGGCCGAGATCTTTCTCGTTACCGCCGGAGCGCTGGATCTCCACCGGCAGCGCCAGATAGAGCTGGTTATAGCTTAACAGCCAGGAGCTGTAGGCAATGATAAAGGCGACAAAGCGCGGCTGGCGGAACGTCGTCCACCAGGGCTCTATTTTTATCTTCTGTGAACGTTGCCCGGCAGCAGGCAGACAGAAGTAAAGCACCACTAGCGCAATGATAAAGACGCCTGCCCCCGCCAGCGCTACCTGGCGGAAGCCAAGCCCCGTTAGCAGAGCGCCAGCAACCGGGCCCAGTACCGCGCCGAGCTCCCCGCAGACGGCAAAGAGCGCGAACCACTCCGCCCGGCTTCGTTTCCCTTTCGCCTCGCTGTGGGTACCCGCTTTCGCCAGCAGAGCCTCAATTGAGGGAGAAAATAACGCGCCGCCGACGCCCGTCAGACACGCGCCCAGAATAATCGGCCACAGCGATCCCCCGAAGGCCAGCAGCAGATAGCCTGAAACACGAACTATACAGCCGCTGAGGATGATGACCTTCGCGCCAAACCGGTCCGAGAGCGCACCGCCAACGATAAACATCCCCTGCTGCGAGAACGTGCGCAGACCCAGGATCAGCCCGATAAGCCCGCCGGAGAGCAGCATGTCGTCACGCAGAAATATCGCCAGGAAGGGAACGACGGCGTAAAAACCAATGTTAAAAACAAACTGGCTACCCAGTAAAACGGGCGGCCAGAGCGTGGTGGCGGGGCGAAGGGACATTGTCGATCACTCGTCCCTAAACGATAAAGTGAATGTGCTTTTTGCCATGAAACGGCGAGATCTCAATTTTGGTTTTGACCCGGAACACATCCCAGAGCAACGACTCGGATAAGATGTCCTGCGGCGTTCCGGTCGCCACAATTTGCCCTTTCTGCATCACAATCAGCGAGTCGCAGAACATTGAAGCGTGGTTGAGATCGTGGATGGCGACGATACTGGTAACGGGTAATTGGCTGATCAACTGCATCAGCTGCATCTGATGATGGATATCCAGGTGGTTGGTCGGTTCATCCAGCAGGATTTCGGTTGGCGTTTGCGCCAGCGCGCGGGCAATATGCACCCGCTGACGCTCGCCGCCGGATAGGCTCAGCCAGCCCTGCTCGCTGCGGTCCAGCATATCGACACGCTGCAGAGCCGCGGTGACGGTGTCGTCATCCTGCGCGCTCCAGTTAGAAAAAGGGGAGTGGTGCGGAATACGTCCAAGTTTGACCACGTCGCGCACGCGCATATTGGCGTCGGTCATCCCGTGCTGCTCAACGAACGCCACCCGGCGGGCAAGCTGCTTTTTGACGATGCGGGAAATGTCCTGCCCGTCCAGGGTCACGCTGCCCGAATCCGGGCGACGCAGGCCTGCCAGGATACGCAAAAGGGACGATTTGCCGCAGCCGTTAGGACCAAGCAAACCCACCGTTTCGCCGCGTGAAACCTTCAGCGAGACACCATTGACGATAACTTTTTTGCCTACCTTCCAGGTAATATTTTCAGCGCAGATACTCATCACTTATTCCTTGAGCGGTAGATAATCACGGCAAAGAAAGGTACGCCCACCAGCGCGGTGACCACGCCGACGGGCAGGCTCTGCGGGGCAATCAGCATGCGCGAGGCGATATCGGCCAGCACCATCAGGATCGCCCCCGCCAGCGCGCTGGCAATCAGCAGCGTGCGGTGCAGCGGCCCGAACAGGAAGCGCATGACGTGCGGCACCACCAGCCCTACAAAGCCGATTGAGCCCGCCATGCTGACGATGGTCGCGGTGATCAGTGCCGTGGTGGTAAACAGGGCAAGACGCACCCAGGGCACGGCAATGCCTAAGGAGGCTGCCGCGTCATCACCAAAGGTAAAGGCGTCCAGCGCCCGGGAATAGTAGAGGCAGACGGCAAGGCCCGCCAGCACGACAACCAGCGCCAGCTGGAATTCCGGCCAACGCACGCCGCTAAAGCTGCCCAGCAGCCAGAACATCACGTCGCGCGCCTGCTGCGCGCTGGCGGAGGTGCTGATGGTGTAGGCGGTAATGGCGTTGAAAAGCTGAGATGCAGCAACGCCTGCCAGAATGGTGCGTTCATTGCCGCCGCGCGCGCCGTTCGTCAGAAAGGCGACAAACGCAAAGGCGGCGAACGCCCCGGCAAACGCGCCCGCAGAGAGCGACACCGCGCCGGTGCCGATGCCCAGGACGACGACCGACACCGCCCCGGTTGAGGCACCCGCCGACACGCCGAGCACGTAGGGTTCCGCCAGCGCGTTCTTCAGCAGGCTTTGCAGCACGGCACCGCAGATGGCTAAACCGGCCCCGCAGCAGGCCGCCACCAGCGCGCGGCTCAGGCGAAAGTCCCAGATTACGCTCTCATAGATGCGGTTGAGCGGAACGTCGGTCAGCCCCAGCTTATTACCAATAGCGTAAAAGACGTTGGAGAGCGGAATCGACAGCTCGCCGACGCTGACGCCAAGAGCAATCACTAAAAACAGCAGGACAACGGCAAGCAGAGCGGAAGTGGTCAGGATCAGGCCCTGGCGGGCCTGAAGTACGGCTGCCGTCATCAGTTCAGCCCCAGTTTTCTGAGCTGTTCACCCACCTGTTCAGCACCGTAAATCGTACGAATCGTCGGGTTCATCGCCTGACCGTCCATCACCACGATATGGCCTTTTTTGACGGCATCAAGCTGGCTCACGGCAGGATCGCTTTTCAGGAATTTGATTTTCTCATCCGCGTTATCCAGCGCCCAGCGGTTGCGGTCCAGACTGGAGACGACAATCACATCAGGGTTCGCGGCAATAATACTTTCCCAGCCGACGGTCGGCCATTCGGTCTCAGCGGTAATGGCGTTATGGCCACCCAGCACGTTAGCAATAAAACCGGAGGCGCTATTTTTCCCGCCGACATAGGCATCTGCCGAAGGCGAGGCGCTTGAGAACCAGAAAACAAACGAGAGATCTTTTTTGTTTTTACCAAATTCCTGACGCAGGTCGGCCTCACGTTTTTTGAAATCAGCGATAACGGCCTGGCCGCGCGCTTCAACGTTGAAAATCTTCGCGAAATCTTCAATCTCTTTATAAAGGTACGTCATATCCCACAGCGTCTGGCGGCTGCCGTACATATCGCCTGCCGCTTTTTTGGTGGCGCACATGCCTGGAGATAAATAGCTGTTCACGCTGACGGTAGCCAGATCTTCACGTTTTGCGACCTTACTTTCCGGCCCAAGCAGCAGCGGCAGCTGTGCAGGAACAAAATCGGGGTTTTGCGCAAGGATGGATTCAAGAGTCGGAATTTCGACGGTCAGGGTTTTGATTTTTGCATTCTGCTCAGCCAGCTGCGGCAGCACCTTGGTCGGCCAGAAGGCGCTGGCTTTGACCTTATCTTCCAGCCCCAGCAGGAGCAAAATTTCCACGGTGTTCTGACCGAGGGCCACGACGCGTTCCGGCGCTTTAGTGAATGTCTCTTTATAGCCACAGTTTTCAATCGTCAGAGGATATGTGGTTGCCAGAGCAGAACTGACCGACGCAATCGCCAGGCCTAACGCGCAGATGACCTTCTTCATGAAACGCTACCCTTCATTAATATTATTTTTGATGCAAATGAAACGCATTATTAAGGCGGAATTTTATACAGAGGAAAATATATTGTGTCAATGAGGGACAATTGCGCAGGGTAACGAAAAGCGGCGCCATAAGCGGCGCCGGAATGACGGGTTAAAGCAGGCTCTCTTTATCGATTCCCAGACGCTTCATGCGAGAGAGCAGGGTAGTGCGTTTCAGCCCCAGCCGCTGAGCTGCGCCCTTCGGTCCGGCTACCACGCCGTTGGTCTCTTTCAGTACGCGCATAATGAGCTGATATTCATCTTCGCCTTCCTGCGCGACCTCTGCCGAAAGCGTGGGGGCTTCCTGAAGGGAGACTTCAGGCAAAGAGAGCTGAAGAACGTTCCCGCGCGTCAGCAGTACCGCGCGCTCAATGACGTTTTCCAGCTCGCGCACGTTCCCCGGCCACTCCATCGCCGAAAGGGTACGTAGCGTTTCGGCAGGAATACTGTCGATATTCCTCCCCATCCGGCGGGCAATCTTCGCGGTAAAGGCCTTCACCAGCAGCGGAATATCTTCCGGGCGCTCGCGCAGCGGCGGCAGGCAGATCGGAAAGACGTTCAGGCGATAGTAGAGATCGCTGCGAAACTCGCGGTCGGCGACCATCTTTTTCAGATCGCGGTTGGTGGCGGCAATCAGCCGCACGTCGGTCTGGATCAGCTTGTTGCTGCCGAGGCGCTCAAACTCCTGCTCCTGCAAAACGCGCAGCAGCTTGGGCTGCAGCTCCAGCGGCATATCGCCCACTTCGTCGAGGAACAGCGAGCTTTTATCCGCCAGTTCGAAACGGCCCAGCCGCTGGCTGCTGGCCCCGGTAAACGCGCCGCGCTCGTGGCCGAAGAGGTCACTTTCCAGCAGACCCGCGGGCATCGCCGCGCAGTTCATCTTCACCATCCGCCGGCTGTTGCGGTTGCTCAGGTTATGAATGGCGCGGGCTATCAGCTCTTTACCGGTGCCGGTTTCACCGAGGATCAGCACCGTGCTGTCGCTCTGGGCCACCATCTCCACCTGCTTAAGCACGCTGTACATGGCATCGCTGCGCCCAATGATTTCGCCAAACTCGCTGTCCACGTTGTTGAGCTGTTCGGTCAGGGCCAGGTTTTCGTCCACCAGCCGCTCTTTCAGGCGGTGGATCTCCTGATAGGCGAGGGCGTTATCCAGCGCGATGGAAATACGCTCGGCGATCTGGCGCAGCAGCTTCAGGTTGGCGGTGGTAAACACGGCTTCATCGCACTGCGCCAGTTTGAGCACCCCAAGCATGGTGCTGCCGGACATCAGCGGCAGGAGGCACAGGGTCTGAATTTTGTTGCCCCAGGTGTTAAACAGCATCCGCTCGTACGGCGCCACCGGGTCCTGCTCGCTGAGATTCAGCAGCAGGATCTCTTTGCTTTTAAATACCCGCTCAGAAAGGGTGCCCGCTTCGTCCACCTCGCTCTGCTCGTGCGCCGGGTTGGCCTCATCAAGATAGTGGGTGGAGTAGATGTTCAGCTTGCCTTTGCGGTTCCCGCGTAGCGCGATGCTGATGGCGTCGATCCTGAAATAGTGGTGGATCTCCTTGGCGACTTCGCTGACCAGCTCGTCCATGTCGAGCCTTGAGAGTACGGCGTTGGTGATGGCAACCAGAATGCGGAAGTTATCGCGCTCGCGGCTCAGCAGGTCGTAATCCACGTTATTGGTGACGCGGCTTTGGATCTGCTCCGCGACGACGGCCACAATCTGGGTAAAGGTGTGCAGCCGCTCGTACTCCGCCTCGCTCCAGGGCTGGTCGGTAGTGCGGATAAACTCGCAGCCGCCAAAAATATGGCCCTCCGCCGCCAGCGGCAGCATGCCGTAATGACCGAAAGGCTGATAGAGATTGCTCTCTGCCAGCCGCGGCCATGCCATCCGAAACTCTTCAAAATTGCAGTGCAGCACTTCAGGCCGGGAGAGAATGCGGCGCACCGGGCCGTGCGCGAGGTACGTTTCGTCTTCGTATTCAAACGTTTTGCCATTCTCGCGCGTGGAATAGTAGCTCGCGCGGTGCGTTCCACTATGCCAGAGCACAATCGCCGCGCTGTCCGCCAGCGCTGATTGCCTGACCAGCCGCGTCAGGGCATCGCTCAGCGCGCCGAGATCGGGCTGTTGTAAAAGTGTGCGCGTGATGTCAAACAGGCCCTGCTGTCCAAGATCGCTCATCGGTGTATACGGCATTATTGCTTTCCAATAGAAACTGGCAAAAAAGAGACTTCACTGCTGACCGCTTATGGCGCGGTTCTAGCAAATTCGGGGTAACGGCTCAGCGTGCGGCAGATCCAGCGTGCGCTTCACGCCGTAAAGTCCGGTCATGCGCACCCCTTTGCGCTCAACCACGTCGCCAATGATGGCCGCGTCTTTCCCTAAGGGATGCGCTCTCAGCTGTTCAAGTACGGCTTCCGCCGCCGAACGTTCCACGCCGATCGCCAGCTTGCCCTCGTTGGCAAAGTTTAGCGGGTCAAGCCCTAAAAGCTCACACACCCCCCGCACGGCAGGCTTAACGGGCAGGTCGCGCTCGCTCAGTTCAATCCCGCACCCGCTGCTTGCGGCGAACTCGTGGACAACGGCATTCACCCCGCCCCGGGTAGCGTCGCGCAGGGCTTTGATGCCCGGGATGTCGCGCAGCGTCTGGATAAGCGGGGTGAGCACCGCGCAGTCGCTGCGAAGCTCGCCGTCCAGCCCTAAGCCTTCGCGCAGGTTCAGGATGGTTGCCCCGTGGCAGCCCAGCGTTCCGGTTACCAGCAGCACGTCGCCCGCGCTAAGGCGTTGCGCGCCCCAGTGAACGTCGGCGGGGATCGCCCCCATTCCGGCGGTGTTGATGAAGAGTTTATCCGCCGCGCCGCGCTGGACCACTTTGGTATCCCCGGTGACGATAGCGATCCCCGCCTCGCGGGCGGTGTGCGCCATGCTGTTGACCACTGCCGCAAGCGTCTCCATCGGTAATCCTTCTTCGAGGATAAATCCGCAGGAGAGGTAGCGCGGAATGGCGCCGCTGACGGCCACGTCGTTGGCCGTACCGCAGACGGCGAGCTTGCCAATATCGCCGCCCGGGAAGAATAGCGGGTCAATCACGTAGCTGTCGGTGGAGAACGCCAGCCGGTCGCCGTGTGCGGTGAGGGTTGAGAGCGCGATGCGCGCCTGATCCTCCTGCTCGGCGAGCCAGGGGTTATTAAAGGCCTCCATGAACAGCCTGTTAATCAGCTGCTGCATCGCCTGTCCACCGCTTCCGTGCGCCATTTCCACCATGTTCATGCTTCACACTCCTGGTTGCGATACTGATACCACGCGGCGCATGCCCCTTCAGAGGAGACCATCAGCGCGCCAAACGCGGTTTGCGGGTTACAGGTGTTGCCAAATAGCGGGCAGTGATGAGGTTTGCATTTGCCGGTAAGCACCTCGCCACAGCGGGACCGGGGATCGTCGCACACCTGCTGCGGCTGAGGGCGGAAGTGCGCTTCGGCATCAAATTCGCAATAGGCAGGCGTCAGGCGCACGCCGGATTCCGCAATCAGCCCCAGCCCGCGCCACTCGCTGTCGCCCTCAACGCTAAACACGTCGGCAATCGCCTGCTGCGCCCGTTCATTTCCCGCACCGGGCACCACACGGCGGTACTGGTTTTCGACCGCGCTCAGGGACGCTATTTTCTGCTCAACCAGCATGGCTACGCCTTGCAGTAGATCAAGCGGTTCGAAACCAGCCACCACTAACGGACGATTGTACTGTTGAGCGATAAAACCGTAGGCCTCTGTGCCAATCACCATGCTGACGTGGCCCGGCGCCAGAAACGCATCGATGCCGTTGTCTGGCTCTTCGAGCAGGCTGCGCAGCGTGGGAATGAGCGTAATATGCTGGCAGAAAAAGAAAAAGTTAGTGACGTTGCGCGCTTTCGCCTGCTGCAGCGTGATGGCCGTAGCGGGCATGGTGGTTTCAAAACCCAGCCCGAAAAAGACGACCTTGCGCTCAGGGTTAGCCTCTGCCAGCGTCAGGGCATCCATCGGCGAGTAAACGATCCGCACGTCCGCGCCGCGCGCCTTCGCCTGCAACAGCGAGCCGTTTTTCCCCGGCACGCGCATCGCGTCGCCAAAGGTGCAGAAAATGACGTCGGGCTGGCCGGCAATTTCAATACAGCTGTCGATGCGCCCCATCGGCAAAACGCACACCGGGCAGCCGGGGCCGTGAATAAACTCGATGTTCTCCGGCAGCAGCTGGTCGAGGCCAAACTTGAAGATGGCGTGCGTGTGCCCGCCGCACACCTCCATGATCCGCAGCGGCCTTTCGTTCGTGTAGTCCAGCAGCGCCGCGCGCGTTTTCAGATGTCCGATAAGCTGCATCACCTGTTCTGGCGCGCGGTATTCATCAACGTAACGCATAGGCTAGCGCTCCTCGCCGTACAGGAGCGCGCCCACGTCCGGCTCCACGTCAAACATGTTTTGCAGCGCGTCCAGCGTGTCGCGGGCTTCCGCTTCGTTAATCACGCTCATCGCAAACCCCACGTGGACCAGCACCCACTGGCCGAGGCGCGACGCGCCCGTCTCATCGGTGCTGCCCACCAGCGTCAGGTCGACGTCGCGCAGGATCCCGCAAACCTCCACTTTGGCCTGATTGCCGTCGAGGGAATGGATTTGTCCCGGTACGCCTATGCACATCGTTCGCTCTCCAGCCAGTCCAGCCAGGCGTCCATGCCGTCGCCGCGCGTGGCGGAAACCAGCAGGATGTGAATGTCCGGGTTCACCTCGCGGGCATAGGCCAGGCACTTATCCACGTCGAAGTTCAGGTACGGCAGCAGATCGACTTTGTTCAGCAGCATGAGGGAGGCGGCGGCGAACATGTGCGGGTACTTCAGCGGCTTGTCCTCCCCTTCGGTCACGGAGAGCACCGCTACTTTATGCCGTTCGCCGAGGTCGAAGCTTGCCGGGCAGACCAGGTTACCGACGTTTTCGATAAACAGGATGCCGTTATCCGCCAGCGGCAGGCGAGGGGCGGCGTCGACAATCATCTGCGCATCCAGGTGGCAGCCCTTGCCGGTGTTAACCTGAATGGCGGGCGTCCCGGTTTCGCGGATGCGCGCCGCGTCGTTAACGGTTTGCTGATCGCCTTCGATCACCGCGCAGGAGATGCGTTGGTTCAGCCGTTTGAGGGTTTCGGTCAGCAGGGTGGTTTTACCGGAGCCGGGGCTAGAGACCAGGTTGAGCACCAGCTGTTGACGCGCGGCAAAGCGGGCGCGGTTGCGGGCGGCAAGCTGGTTATTTTTGTCCAGCACGTCGATCTCCACCTCCAGCATCTGGCGCTGGCTCATGCCCGGCGCGTGGGTGCCCGCTTCGCCGTGGCCGTAATGCAGGTCGCCCGCGTCGGAACGCTGCGGCGCAAGGGTGATGCCGGTCAGGGCCGCCGCAGGACGCGGGGCAGGGGAAAAGGGCGCGGAGCGAAACGCGGAGTGGGGACGGTGTTCATCCCCTTCTATATACAGGTTGCCTTCGGCGCAACCGCAGGTGCTACACATACATTACTCCTTCTCAATTTCGAGGCGTTGGATCTGCATACCGTCATCCGCCACGATGCGAAGACCCGTGCTCTGACACTGCGGGCAGCGCTGAACCTTTGATGAGAGCAGGGTGACGTACTGCTGGCACTGCTCACACCAGCACTCCGCCTGCTGCTCGTCGATATGCAGCGCGCAGCCTTCCGCCAGCGTGCCGCGGCACACCAGCTCAAAACAAAAGTACAGGGCGCTGGTCTCGACGCAGGAAAACGCCCCGACCTTCAGCCAGACGCCGGTGACGCGCTTCGCGTGGTTTTGCACTGCCTGCTGTTCGATAAGTTCCAGAGCCCGCTGGCAGAGGGTGATTTCGTGCATGACGCCTCCTCAATGATTTGCGCCAGTAAATGCAATAACGGTGCCAGCTTGATTTGCGTTACGGCGTGACGATGTCAGCGCTGTCGAAATGACACGTCGACACGGCGGCGTTGACAGTGTCTTTTTTAATAAAAATCATTCAAATCAACATATTAAAAACTGGCACGGAATCTGCTTAACAGCCGCTATCTCCATTAACCGGATACCTTCTATGACTATTTGGGAAATTAGCGAAAAAGCGGATTACATCGCGCAGCGCCACCAGCAGCTTCAGGATCAGTGGCACCTCTACTGTAACTCTCTGGTTCAGGGGATCACCCTGTCAAAAGCCCGACTGCATCATGCGATGAGCTGTGCGGCGCAGGGGGATATGCGCTTTGTCCTGTTCGGTCATTTCACGGTCTTTGTGACCCTGGCAGACAGCTTTAACAGCCACACCATCGAGTACTACGTTGAGAATAAAGAGGGTGAAAAACAATGTATTGCGCAGGCGCAGCTGATGGCCGACGGCATGGTCGACGGTTACGTCAGCAACCGCGATCGCCAGCAGGTGCTTGAGCACTATCTGGAGAAAATCGCGCCGGTTTACAACGGTCTCTACGCCGCGGTTGAGCACGACTTGCCGGTCGACCTCAAACAGCTCGTCGCGGGAAAGGCCCCCGCAAATCTTGCCAGATAACCGAATGTCGAAAAGTGTCGATGAGACAGTTTTTCGTCGTCAAAAATGACCATCACCAGAGGATTGCCCGGTGAACCGTTTTGTAATTGCTGACTCGACGGTCTGTATTGGCTGTCGGACCTGTGAGGCGGCGTGTTCGGAAACGCACCGCCTGCACGGGCTGCAGTCCATGCCGCGCCTGCGCGTCATGCGTAATGAGAAAGAGTCTGCGCCGCAGCTCTGCCACCACTGTGAAGATGCCCCTTGCGCGGGCGTGTGTCCCGTCAATGCCATCACCCGCGTCGATGGCGCGGTCCAGCTGAACGAAAGCCTGTGCGTGAGCTGCAAGCTGTGCGGCATCGCCTGCCCGTTCGGTGCCATTGAATTCTCCGGCAGCCGCCCGCTGCATATCCCGGCGAACGCCAATACCCCGAAAGCGCCGCCTGCGCCACCGGCTCCGGCACGCGTGAGCACGCTGCTGGACTGGGTGCCCGGCATCCGCGCTATTGCGGTGAAGTGCGATCTGTGCAGCTTTGACGAACAGGGTCCGGCCTGCGTGCGGACCTGCCCGACCAAAGCGCTGATCCTGGTTAACATCCGCGATATCGCCCGCACCAGCAGGCGCAAGCGCGAGCTGACCATTAATACCGACGTCGGCGATCTTTCGCTTCTGCAGGCGCTTAACGAGGGGGCGAAATGAACGCGATATTTATGATTAACAGCGCCGTGGCGTACTTTGCCGCTGCCGCCGCGCTGGCGCTGGTGTTCTCTTTCCATAAAACCCTGAGCGGCTGGATAGCCGGTATCGGCGGGGCGGTCGGCAGCCTGATGACGCTGGCGGCGGGCGGTGTCGTCCTGCTCGGCGGACAATCCGTGGAAACACTCATGCCGCTGATTCGCCACACCGTGGCGATTACGCCGCTGAACGCCATCTGGCTGGTGACCTTTGGCCTGTGCGGGCTGTTTATCAGCCTGTTCAATATTGACTGGCACCGCCATCAGCAGACCAAAGCCAACGGCCTGCTGGTCAATCTGCTGATGGCCGCCGCGGTCTGCACGGTTATCGCCAGCAACCTCGGCGCGCTGGTGGTGATGGCCGAAATCATGGCGCTGTGTGGCGTGTTCCTGACCGGCTGCAGCGCCTCCGGCAAGCTGTGGTTTGCGCTCGGACGCCTCGGCACGCTGCTGCTGGCGCTGGCCTGCTGGCTGGTGTGGCAGCGTTTCGGCACCCTGGACTTTGCCGCGCTTAACGGCCAGCCGCTGGGGAACGACGTCTGGCTGCTGGGCGCAGTCGGTTTTGGCCTGCTGGCCGGGATTATCCCGTTGCACGGTTGGGTCCCGCAGGCGCACGCGAATGCCTCTGCGCCCGCCGCCGCGCTGTTTTCGACGGTGGTAATGAAGGTCGGTTTGTTCGGTATCCTGACGATTACCCTGACGGGCGGTCAGCCGCCGCTGTGGTGGGGGGTAGCGCTGCTGATTGCGGGGATGATCACCGCATTTGTCGGCGGGCTGTACGCCCTGATGGAGCACAACATCCAGCGTCTGCTGGCGTACCACACCCTGGAAAACATCGGGATTATCCTGCTCGGCATGGGCGCGGGCGTCACCGGGCTGGCGCTCAACCAACCGGCGCTGATTGCCGCCGGGTTTATCGGCGGTCTGTATCACCTCGTCAACCATAGCCTGTTCAAGAGCACCCTGTTTCTCGGCGCGGGCAGCGTCTGGTTCCGCACCGGCCATCGCGATATCGAAAAGCTCGGTGGGATTGGCAAAAAGATGCCGATGATTTCACTCGCCATGCTGGTGGGGCTGATGGCGATGGCCGCGCTGCCGCCGCTGAACGGCTTTGCCGGAGAGTGGGTGATTTACCAGTCCTTCTTCGCGCTCGGCCAGAGCGACGCGTTTATCGCGCGGATGCTCGGCCCGCTGCTGGCGGTGGGCCTGGCGATTACCGGGGCGCTGGCGGTGATGTGCATGGCGAAAGTCTATGGCGTCACCTTCCTCGGCGCGCCGCGCACCCGTGAAGCGGAGAACGCCTGCTGCGCCCCGGTACTGATGACCACCAGCGTGGTCGCGCTGGCGCTGTGCTGCATTGCGGGCGGGGTTGCCGCGCCGTGGCTGCTGCCGCTGCTGGGCCACGCCGTTCCGCTGCCGCTGGCGACGGCGCATACCGTTGTCTCCCAGCCGATGATGGCGCTGCTGCTGATCGCCGGGCCGCTCCTGCCGTTCGTGCTGATGCTGTTCTTCAGACGCGACCGTCTTGCCTCCCGCTCGCGCGGCGCGGCGTGGGCCTGCGGCTACGAACACGAGCCGTCGATGGTCATTACCGCCCACGGTTTTGCCATGCCGGTGAAGGAGAACTTCGCCGCCGTGCTGAAGCTGCGCCAGTGGCTTAACCCGCAGGGCTGGGTGCCGGGCTGGCAGAGTGCTGCCGTGCCCGTGCTGTTCCGCCGGCTGGCGCTGATCGAGCTGGCGGTGCTGGTAGTGATTGTGATTTCACGAGGAGCCTGACATGAGTCTTTTACTGGCAATTCTTCAGGCGCTGGTGCTGTTCGCCGCCGCGCCGCTGCTGTCGGGCATCACGCGCGTGGCGCGCGCCCGAATGCACAACCGTCGCGGGCCTGGCGTGCTCCAGGAGTACCGCGATCTCTTCAAACTGCTCTCCCGCCAGAGCGTCGCGCCGGATGCCGCGGGCTGGGTGTTCCGCCTGACGCCGTTCGTGATGGTCGGCGTGATGCTCACCATCGCCACCGCGCTGCCAGTGGTCACGGTAGGCTCGCCGCTGCCGGTGCTCGGCGATCTGATTACGCTCATCTACCTCTTCGCCATCGCGCGCTTCTTCTTTGCGATTGCGGGCCTGGACACCGGCAGCCCGTTTACCGGCATCGGCGCCAGCCGCGAGGCGATGCTCGGCGTGCTGGTGGAGCCGATCCTGCTGCTGGGGCTGTGGGTGGCCGCGCAGGTTGCAGGTTCGACCCACATCAGTTTTATCACCGACACCGTTTACCACTGGCCGGTGGCCCGCTCCATCCCGCTCGTGCTGGCACTCTGCGCCTGCGCGTTCGCCACGTTTATTGAGATGGGCAAGCTGCCGTTCGATCTCGCGGAAGCGGAGCAGGAGCTACAGGAAGGGCCGCTCACCGAGTACAGCGGCTACGGTTTCGCGGTGCTGAAGTGGGGCATCAGCCTTAAGCAATTGGTGGTGTTGCAGATGTTTGTTGGCGTTTTCTTCCCGTGGGGGCAGATGACGCACTTCTCTGCAGGCGGCCTGCTGCTGGCCGTGGTGGTGGCCGCCCTCAAGCTGCTGATCGGCGTGCTGGTCATCGCCCTGTTTGAAAACAGCATGGCACGCCTGCGTTTTGCGGCAACCTCGCGCATCACCTGGGCCGGTTTTGGTTTTGCATTTTTAGCGTTCGTCTCCTTGCTGGTGGCGTGATTAAAGAGAGTGTTTATGTCTGAAGAAAAGAAAGGTCAGCAGTATCTCGCCGCGTTGCATCAGGCTTTCCCCGGCGTGGTGCTGGAGGAGTCCTGGCAAACCAAAGATCAGATCACCATTACCGTGAAGGTGAACTACCTGCCGGAAGTGGTGGAGTTTCTCTATTACCAGCAGGGCGGCTGGCTGTCGGTGCTGTTCGGTAACGACGAGCGCCAGCTGTGCGGTAACTACGCGGTGTACTACGTGATGTCGATGGAGCAGGGCGAGAAGTGCTGGCTCACCGTGCGCGTCGAGGTCGACCCGAATAAGCCGGAATACCCGTCCGTAACGCCGCGCGTTCCTGCCGCCGTCTGGGGTGAGCGCGAGGTGCGCGACATGTACGGCCTGGTGCCGGTCGGCCTGCCGGACGAGCGTCGTCTGGTGCTGCCGGATGACTGGCCGGATGAACTCTATCCGCTGCGTAAGGACAGCATGGATTACCGCCAGCGTCCGGCCCCGACCACCGACAGCGAAACCTACGAGTTCATCAACGAGCTGGGCAGCAAGAAGAACAACGTGGTGCCGATCGGCCCGCTGCACGTCACCTCCGACGAACCGGGCCACTTCCGCCTGTTCGTCGACGGCGAAAATATCATCGACGCTGACTACCGCCTGTTCTACGTCCACCGCGGCATGGAGAAGCTGGCGGAAACCCGCATGGGCTACAACGAGGTCACGTTCCTCTCTGACCGCGTGTGCGGCATCTGCGGCTTCGCCCACAGCACCGCCTACACCACCTCGGTGGAGAACGGCATGGGGATCGTGGTGCCGGAGCGCGCGCAGATGATCCGCGCCATTCTGCTGGAGGTGGAGCGCCTGCACTCTCACCTGCTGAACCTCGGCCTGGCGTGTCACTTCGTCGGCTTTGACTCCGGGTTTATGCAGTTCTTCCGCGTGCGCGAAGCGTCGATGAAGATGGCGGAGATCCTCACCGGGGCGCGTAAAACCTACGGCCTGAACCTGATCGGCGGGATCCGCCGCGACCTGCTGAAAAACGACATGATCCAGACCCGTCAGCTGGCGCAACAGATGCGCCGCGACGTGCAGGAGCTGGTGGATATGCTGCTCAGCACCCCCAACATCGAGCAGCGCACCGTCGGGATTGGTCGTCTTGACCCGGAAATTGCCCGCGACTTCAGCAACGTCGGCCCGATGGTGCGCGCCAGCGGCCACGCCCGCGACACACGTGCCGATCACCCGTTCGTCGGCTATGGCCTGCTGCCGATGACCGTGCACAGCGAGCAGGGCTGCGATGTCATCTCCCGCCTGAAGGTGCGCATTAACGAGGTGTTCACCGCGCTGAACATGATCGACTACGGCCTCGATAACCTGCCGGGCGGCCCGCTGATGGTGGAGGGCTTCACCTACATCCCGAACCGCTTTGCCCTCGGCTTTGCCGAAGCGCCGCGCGGGGATGATATCCACTGGAGCATGACCGGCGACAACCAGAAGCTCTACCGCTGGCGCTGCCGCGCGGCGACCTACGCCAACTGGCCAACCCTGCGCTACATGCTGCGCGGTAACACCGTCTCTGACGCGCCGCTGATCATCGGCAGCCTCGATCCGTGCTACTCCTGCACCGACCGCATGACCGTCGTGGACGTGCGCAAGAAGAAAAGCCAGGTGGTGCCGTACAAAGAGCTTGAGCGCTACAGCATCGAGCGTAAGAACTCGCCGCTGAAATAAGGACTCGTCATGTTTACCTTTATCAAAAAAGTGATCAAAACCGGTACGCAGACCAGCAGTTATCCGCTGGAGCCGATCCCGGTGGATAAAAACTTTCGCGGCAAGCCGGAACACAACCCGCAGCAGTGCATCGGCTGCGCGGCCTGCGTCAACGCCTGCCCGTCGAACGCCTTAACGGTGGAAACGGACCTCAAAACCGGCGAGCTGGCCTGGCAGTTTAACCTCGGGCGCTGCATCTTCTGCGGCCGCTGCGAGGAGGTTTGCCCGACGGTCGCCATTCGACTTTCTCAGGAGTACGAGCTGGCGGTGTGGAAAAAAGAGGATTTTCTCCAGCAGTCGCGCTTCGCGCTGTGCAATTGCCGCGTCTGCAAGCGTCCGTTCGCCGTGCAAAAAGAGATCGACTACGCCATCGCGCTGCTGCAGCACAACGGCGACGCCCGCGCGGAGCATCACCGCGAAAGCTTCGAAACCTGCCCGGAGTGCAAACGTCAGAAGTGCCTGCTGCCGTCCGACCGCATTGATATTACCCGCCATATGAGAGAGGCCAGCTGATGGAAAACTTACTCGGCCCGCGCGACGATAACGGCATTCCGGTGCCGCTGACGGTGGAGGAGTCCATCGCCAGCATGAAGGCGTCGCTACTGAAAAAAATCAAACGCTCAGCCTACGTCTACCGCGTGGACTGCGGCGGCTGCAACGGCTGTGAGATCGAGATCTTCGCCACCCTGTCGCCGCTGTTTGACGCCGAGCGCTTCGGCATCAAAGTGGTTCCGTCCCCGCGTCATGCGGACATTCTGCTGTTTACCGGGGCGGTGACCCGCGCCATGCGATCGCCCGCGCTGCGCGCCTGGCAGTCCGCGCCGGATCCGAAAATCTGCATCTCCTACGGCGCCTGCGGCAACAGCGGCGGCATCTTCCACGATCTTTATTGCGTCTGGGGCGGCACCGACAAAATCGTGCCGGTGGATGTCTATATTCCGGGCTGCCCGCCGACGCCTGCCGCCACGCTGTACGGCTTTGCGATGGCGCTCGGCCTGCTGGAGCAGAAGATCCACGCCCGCGCACCTGGCGAGATCGACAACCAGCCCGCGGCCATTCTGCATCCGGACATGGTCCAGCCGCTGCGCGTGAAGGTGGACCGCACGGCGCGCAGGCTGGCGGGCTATCGCTACGGGCGTCAGATTGCCGACGATTACCTGCGCCTGCTGAGCCAGGGCGACCATCAGGTGGCGCGCTGGCTGGAAGCGGAAAACGATCCGCGTCTCAATGAGATCGTGGCAAACCTGAACAGCATTGTGGATGAGGCGCGTATCCGATGAGTGAAACGGTGGTGTTCAGCCAGCTGAGCCGTAAGTTTATTGATGAGAACGATGCCACGCCGGATGCGGCGCAGCAGGTGGTCTATTACAGCCTGGCGATTGGGCACCACCTCGGGGTGATCGACTGTCTGGAGGCGGCGCTAACCTGCCCGTGGCCGGAATACCTGGCGTGGATCGCCACGCTGGAGGAGGGCAGCACCGCGCGGCGCAAGATGGAGGGCGTGCCGAAGTATGGCGAGATCGTCATCGACGCCAACCATATCACAATGCTCGCCAACGCCTTTGACGCGGCGCTCGGCAGGCAAACCCCGGCGCAGCAGGCGTGGAGCAAAACGCTGCTCGGCATGCTGCACGATATTCATCAGGAGAGCGCCATCTACCTGATGGTGAGGAGATTACGTGACTGACGTTTTACTATGTGTCGGCAACAGCATGATGGGCGACGACGGCGCGGGCCCGCTGCTGGCGGAGATGTGCGCCGCAAAACCGCAGGGCGACTGGGTGGTGATTGACGGCGGCAGCGCGCCGGAAAACGATGTGGTCGCCATTCGCGAGCTGCACCCGGAAAGGCTGCTAATCGTCGATGCCACCGATATGGGGCTGAACCCGGGCGAAATCCGCCTGATTGATCCGGACGACATCGCCGAGATGTTTATGATGACCACCCACAATATGCCGCTGAACTACCTGGTCGATCAGATTAAAGACGACGTGGGCGAGGTGCTGTTTTTAGGAATTCAGCCGGACATTGTCGGCTTTTATTACCCGATGACGCCGCCGGTGAAGGCGGCGGTGGAAGAGGTGTATTCGCGGCTGGCGGAGTGGGTTGGGGATGGAGGGTTTTCTCCGCTCTGAGCAGTGCCGGGTGGCGGCGACGCCTTACCCGGCCTACAAAACCGTAGGCCCGGTAAGCGCAGAGCCACCGGGCAACTGGCTACGCCAGATCCGCCCCGTTACTCGCAATCACCTTTTTATACCACCAGAACGATTTCTTGCGCTTGCGGTCCAGCGTCCCGTTGCCGGCATCGTCGCGGTCAACGTACACAAACCCGTAGCGCTTGCTCATCTCGCCCGTTGAGGCCGACACCAGGTCGATGCAGCCCCAGGTGGTGTAGCCCATCAGCGGCACGCCGTCCTCAATCGCATCGCCCATCGCGCGGATATGCTCGCGCAGGTAGCTGATGCGGTAGTCGTCGTTGATCTCGCCGTTTTCATCAATGACGTCCTTCGCTCCCAGGCCGTTTTCCACCAGGAACAGCGGCTTCTGGTAGCGGTCGTACATCATGTTCATGGTGATACGCAGGCCGAGCGGATCGATGCCCCAGCCCCACTCGCTTACCTGAATATGCGGGTTACGCATGGACTTCACGATGTTTGCCGCGCTGGTGTTGCCCGCGTTCATGTCCGCCGACGCGCAGCGCGAGGCGTAATAGCTGAACGAGACAAAGTCGACGGTATTTTTCAGCAGTTCGTCATCGCCTGGGTCTTTCACAATCACGACGCCTTTCTCGCGGAACACGCGGGCGGAGTAGGCCGGATAGCTGCCGCGCGCCTGCACGTCGATAAAGAACAGGTTCTCGCGGTCTTTCTCCAGCGCCATCCACACGTCTTCCGGTTTGCAGGAGTACGGGTAGAAATTTCCGCCCGCCAGCATGCAGCCGACCTGGTTTTCCGGGTTCACCTCGTGAGCGATTTTTGTCGCCAGCGCGCTCGCCACCAGCTCGTGGTGCGCGGCCTGGTATTTCACCTGATCCTCGTTTTCACCTTCCTCAAACACCAGCCCCGCGCCGGAAAACGGGCTGTGCAGCATGATGTTGATTTCGTTGAAGGTCAGCCAGTATTTCACCAGCCCGTTAAATTCCTCGAAGCAGGTGCGGGCGTAGCGGGCGAAGAAATCGACCATCTTACGGTTGCGCCAGGAGCCGTACTCCGTCACCAGGTGCATCGGCACGTCGAAGTGGCAAAGCGTTACCAGCGGCTCAATGTTGTACTTTTTACACTCTTCAAACACCGCCCGGTAGAAGGCGATGCCCTCTTTATTCGGCAGCGGCTCGTCGCCGTTCGGGTAGAGGCGACTCCAGGCAATCGAGGTGCGGAACACCGTAAAGCCCATCTCCGCCATCAGGGCGATGTCTTCTTTATAGCGATGGTAAAAATCAATCGCTTCATGGCTCGGGTAAAACTCATCGTCACGCAGCGAAAAACGCTTTTCCTTACCGAGCTTCACCGTCAGGCGGTTTGCGCCGTGGGGGATCATATCGACCGTCGTCAGCCCTTTGCCGCCTTCACGGTAAGCACCTTCACTCTGGTTGGCGGCAAGCGCGCCGCCCCATAAAAATCCTTGTGGAAAAACAGACATTCTTACCTCGCTTTCAATTTATGCTTTTGCTGCGTTGTTCTGTACCGGTGCGGTCTGCAGGGCGCGCGCTTTTTCAGCCTCGTCTTCGACCGGGATATCCTCAAACCCTAACAGCAGGGTCAGAACAAATGACAGCACCACGGCCAGCCCCATTACGCCAAACACCCAGACGATGGTCATCGGGTTGGCCGGGTCGAAGAACTGCACGCTGGTAAACAGCCCCGGCGCTGCCATCGAGTGGCTGGCAAGGCCTGCCATACCCGCCACCGCGCCGCAGATAAAACCGCTGATCAGGCTCGCAATCAGCGGACGCTTCAGGCGTACCGCTACGCCGTACAGGGCCGGTTCAGAGATCCCCGCCATGATGGCGGAGGCCGCCGCGGCCAGTGCCGTCTGGCGCAGTTCCGGGTTTTTCGTTTTCCATGCCACCGCCAGCGACGAGCCGCCGAGCGACAGGTTGGCGCCGATTTCTGACGGCATCACCATTCCTTCTTTGCCCGTTTCGGCAATGGTCTGAATGATGGTCGGCGTAAACACGCGGTGCATCCCGGTCATCACCAGCAGCGGCCACAGTGCGCCCATGATGGCGACGGAGAGCCAGCCCAGGTAGCCGTGAATGGTGTAAACCAGCGCGGAGATGGCGCTACCGATCCAGATCCCCAGCGGGCCAATCAGCACGATGGCGAGCGGGGCGGCAATCAGCACGATCAGCATCGGCTTGAGGAAGTTTTTGGTCACCGCCGGGGTGATGCGATCCACCCAGCGTTCGATATACGACAGGCACCAGGTCATGACCAGCGCCGGGATAACGGTATAGGTGTATTTCACCGCCGTCACCGGAATAAAGGCGAACTCAACGTGCTCCCCCTGCGCGGCTTTCGCCATCAGCTCGATAAAGCTCGGGTGCACCAGCACGCCCGCGATGGCAATCGCCAGCGACATGTTGGTTTTAAACTTCACCGCCGCCGAGGCCGCCACCATCAGCGGCAGGAAGAAGAACGCCCCGTCGCCTATGACGGTCAAAATGGTGAGCGTCGGCGCGCCTTTTTCCAGCACGCCAGTCATTTCGAGGATCATCGCCAGCAGCTTGACCATCGAACCGCCGATGATCGCCGGGATCAGCGGCGACATGGTGCCGATCAGCGCGTCGAGGATCCCGGCACCAATGCGGCGTAACGTCAGCTTCTGCGGGCCTTCCGGTACCACGGGCTGCAGGTCAACGGGCAGCAGGCTCACTACTTCGCGGTACGCCTGTGAAACCGTGTTGCCAATAATCACCTGGCACTGGTTGTCGTTACGCACCACGCCAAGCACGCCGCTGATGCTTTTCAGGCGCGCAACGTCGGTAAGATTTTCGTCTTTCAGTACGAAACGCAGGCGCGTCATGCAGTGGGTAACGGCGACGATGTTCTCTTTGCCGCCCAGCGCGCTGATAACGTCGTTTGCCAGCGCAGCGTAGTTTTTGGCCATCGGATCTGTTCCTGTTATCGTTGTGTGAAATGTAGGAAACCGGTTCCACATAATCATCATGAGTTTCTTTTTTTGAAACAAGACCGCTTTTTGGACATTTTTTCTTTTCGTGATGAAGATCGCAGTGGGGTGTAGAAAGCGTGACGTCGTCGCTGCGACAATTTTTTCGCGGTGCAGTACACTGCCCGCATGAGTTTCGGATGGAAGAACAATATGACCACGATGCTGGAAGTGGCGAAGCGGGCAGGCGTATCGAAAGCGACGGTCTCCCGGGTGTTGTCGGGCAACGGCTACGTTAGCCAGGAGACCAAAGACCGGGTTTTTCAGGCCATTGAAGAGAGCGGCTATCGCCCGAACTTGCTGGCGCGAAACCTGGCGACCAAACGCACCCAGACGCTTGGGCTGGTAGTGACCAACACCCTGTATCACGGCGTCTACTTTAGCGAGCTGCTGTTTAACGCCGCGCGGATGACGGAAGAAAAAGGGCGGCAGCTGATCCTCGCCGACGGCAAGCACAGCGCCGAAGAAGAGCGCGAGGCGATCCAGTATCTGCTGGATATGCGCTGCGATGCGGTAATTATCTACCCGCGTTTTCTGAGCGTGGAAGAGCTGGACGAGCTCGTCGAGAAATGCGAGCAACCGATTATGGTGCTTAACCGCCGCCTGCGGAAAAACAGCAGCCACAGCGTCTGGTCCGATCATAAAGCCTCGTGTCAGGACGCGGTGTCGCAGCTGATTGCGAAAGGGCACCGGGAGATTGCCTTTATCACCGGTTCGCTGGATTCCCCCACCGGGGTTGAGCGTCTTTCCGGTTACAGGGATGCGCTGGCGCAGCACGGTATTGCAGCGCGTGACGCGCTTATCGCCGAAGGGAAGTGGAACCCGGCCAGCGGCGCGGCGGCAGTCACTCAACTCCTCTCCCGCGGCGAACCGTTTACCGCGCTGGTGGCGAGCAACGACGATATGGCGATCGGCGCCATCAAGCAGCTGCACGACAGCGGCGTCGCCACGCCGGACGCGGTGTCCGTCATCGGCTTTGACGACGTGGCGATTGCGCCCTACATCGTGCCGTCGCTCTCCAGCGTGCGTATTCCGGTGACGGCGATGATCCAGGAGATCGTCAGTCGCCTGATTTTCATGCTCGACGGCGGAGAGTTCAAATATCAGCAAACCTTTTCTGGCGAGCTTGTCCTGCGCGACTCCGTTACCGATGGTCCGCACCGCTGACGTCGACATCTGTCATCGTCACTAATGACGATGACAGAAACGCTGCGTTTTTATTATCATTAAAAATCATTAACTTAAATATTGGCACGGTTTATGAATAGCTTCGCGCATAACAGTTATGCCGGAGAAGCAGATGAACCGTTTTATTATGGCCGATGCCAGCAAGTGCATTGGTTGCCGTACCTGTGAAGTGGCGTGCGTGGTTTCCCACCAGGCGGAGCAGGATTGCGCCTCTCTCACTCCCGATACCTTCCTGCCGCGCATTCACGTCATTAAAGGTGTGAATATTTCCACCGCTGCCATCTGTCGCCAGTGCGAAGATGCGCCGTGCGCGAACGTCTGCCCGAACGGGGCGATTAAGCGCGAGAAGGGCTTTGTGCACGTGATGCAAGAGCGCTGCATCGGCTGCAAAACCTGCGTGGTGGCCTGTCCGTATGGCGCGATGGAGGTGGTTGTCCGCCCGGTGGTGCGCAACAGCGGCATGGGGCTGAGCGTGCGGGCGGAGAAAGCCGAAGCCAATAAATGCGATCTTTGCTATCACCGCGAAGCCGGCCCGGCCTGTATGGAGGCCTGCCCGACGCACGCGCTGGTCTGCGTTGATCGTGACAAGCTTGAGCAGATGAGCACAGAAAAACGCCGTCGCGCGGCGTTCGACACCTCGTCATCGCTGCTGTTTTAAGCTGCGATGAGCGTTAACGGCGTACTGCTTCGGGTGCGCGGCAAAGTGCAGGGCGTAGGGTTTCGGCCCTTCGTCTGGCAGCTGGCGCACCGGCTGAAGCTTGTGGGCGATGTCTGCAACGACGGAGAGGGTGTCCTGGTGCGTCTCGCGGGTAATGGGGGGGACTTTACCGCGAGGCTGCATCAGGACTGCCCACCGCTGGCGCGCATCGATCGCGTTGAAACGCAGCCGTTCACCTGGGCGGACATGCCTGAGGACTTTACCATCCGCCACAGCGATCGCGGGGCGATGGATACGCAAATCGTACCGGATGCTGCCACCTGCCCGGCGTGTCTGGCTGAAATGCGCGATCCCCGCGAGCGCCGCTATCGTTACCCGTTTATCAACTGCACCCACTGCGGGCCGCGGTTTACCATTATCCGCGCCATGCCGTACGACCGTCCGGCCACGTCGATGGCCGCATTCCCGCTCTGCGCGCCGTGCGAAACCGAGTACCGCAACCCGGCCGACCGCCGCTTCCACGCCCAGCCGGTGGCCTGCCCGGACTGCGGGCCGCAACTGGAATGGCGAGCCGGAGACACTATTGCCACTCGCGAATCGGCCTTAAACGCGGCGGTGAAGAGGCTGAAAAACGGCGGGATCGTGGCGGTTAAAGGGCTGGGGGGATTTCATCTGGTCTGCGATGCGCTTAACCCGCAGGCAGCGGCGACGCTGCGGGCACGCAAGCAGCGCCCGACGAAGCCGCTGGCGGTGATGCTACCGGATGCGGACGATCTGCCGGAGACGATACAGACGCTGTTACGCTCGCCCGCGGCACCGATCGTGCTGACGCCGAAAGCTTCGCTTCCCGCGTTTCCCGAGGAAATTGCCCCAGGGCTCGACTGCGTTGGCGTGATGCTGCCCGCGAACCCGCTCCAGCATCTTTTGCTGATGGACTGCCGGCGCCCGCTGGTGATGACTTCCGGCAACCTCAGTGGCAGGCCGCCTGCCGTCACCAACGCGCAGGCGCTGGAGGATCTCAGCGGCATCGCGGACGGCTTCCTGCTGCACAACCGCGACATCCTGCAGCGCATGGATGATTCGGTGATGGATCGGGATGGCGCTATCCTGCGTCGCGCCCGGGGTTTTGTGCCCGATGCCGTCACGTTGCCCGCGGGTTTTGAGAATATCCCCGCCATGCTGTGCACCGGTGCAGAGATGAAAAACACCTTCTGCCTGGTGCGCGGCAACCAGGCGGTGCTGAGCCAGCACTTTGGCGATCTGAGCGACGAGGGCGTAGAGGCGCAGTGGCGCAGCGCGCTCTCGACGATGCAGGGCATCTACGCTTTCCAGCCTGATAAGCTGGTGTGCGATGCCCATCCGGGGTATCGCGCGCGCCGGTGGGCGCAGGAGCAGGCGCTGCCCGTCGAAACCGTGCTGCATCATCACGCTCACGCGGCGGCGTGCCTGGCGGAGAACGGCTGGCCGCTCGACGGCGGAGACGCTATCGCTCTGACGCTGGACGGGATCGGCATGGGCGAGAACGGCGCGCTGTGGGGCGGAGAGTGCCTGCGGGTGAACTATCTCGACTGCGAACGGCTCGGCGGCCTGCCTGCCGTGGCGCTGCCGGGCGGCGATCTGGCGGCAAAACAGCCGTGGCGTAATCTGCTCGCCCACTGCCTGGCGTTTGTCCCGGACTGGCAACGCTACCCGGAAACGCGAGCGGTTCAGCGCCACAGCTGGCCGCTGCTGGCGACGGCGATCCAGCGCGGTATCAACGCGCCGCGTGCCTCATCCTGTGGTCGCCTGTTTGATGCCGTCGCCTGTGCGATCGGTATCAATGCGCAATCCTGGGAGGGTGAAGCCGCCTGCAGACTGGAAGCGCTGGCATCGCAGTGCGCGGGCGTCGACCATCCGGTGACGCTGGATGCGGGTAACCTCGCGCTTTTCTGGCAGCAGTGGCTGAACTGGCAGGCGGAGCCCTGCGAGCGCGCGTGGGCGTTTCACGACGCGCTGGCAAAAGGGCTGGCTCAGCTTGCCGCGCGTCATGCCCGACGCTTATCGATTTCGACAATCTGCTTCAGCGGCGGCGTGTTGCACAACCGCCTGCTGCGCGCGCGCCTGCGTCATCATCTCTCTGACTTTACGCTTCTTTTTCCTTCGCGCCTGCCCGCAGGTGACGGAGCGATCTCCTTCGGGCAGGCGGTGGTTGCCGCTGCCCGGTCATGTTCAAAAAGGATTTAAAATGTTACGACTGTTACGCAACGAACCTCGCGCCGCGCTTCTGCTGCTGGCTCTGGTAATGGCAAACCTGCTGGCCTGGGGATGGGCATGGCACTCTTTTAGCGGCAGCACGGCGCTGATGGCCGCGAGCCTGCTGGCGTGGTGCTACGGGCTGCGTCACGCGGTGGACGCCGATCACATCGCGGCCATTGATACCGTGACGCGTAAGATGATGCAGCAGGGCAAACGCCCGTCCGGCGTGGGGGCGTGGTTCTCGCTGGGGCACTCCACCATCGTGGTGCTGGCCTCCATTGCCATCGCCGCCACCGCAACCGCGTTTCAAAAAAACATGGAATGGTTCCACGAAACCGGCAGCCTGATTGGCACTGCGGTATCCGCCACCTTCCTGCTGGCGATGGCGCTGGTGAATATGGTGATCCTGCGCGGCGTCTGGCGCAGTTTCCAGGCGCTGAAAAAGGGCCAGACGGTGCAGGGTGACGTCACGCTGCCTGCCCAGGGGGGCGTTATGAACTGGCTGTTCGGTAAAACCTTCCGCCTCGTCAATAAAAGCTGGCAGATGTATCTGGTGGGCTTTCTGTTTGGCCTCGGGTTTGACACTGCCACGGAAATCGGCGTGCTCGGGATCTCCGCCGCCAGCGCCTCCAGCGGGATGTCCGTGTGGTCAATCATGATCTTCCCGGCGCTCTTCGCCAGCGGCATGGCGCTGGTGGATACGCTCGATAACCTGCTGATGGTCGGTGCCTACGGCTGGGCGTTTGATAAACCGCAGCGCAAGCTCTACTACAACATGACCATCACTGGCACCTCCGTGGTGGTGGCGCTGTTTATCGGCGGGCTGGAAGCGCTGGGTCTGCTGATGGACAAATTCGCCCTCAGCGGCGGCGTCTGGGATCTGATTGGCGCGGTGAACGACAACCTGGGCAACGCCGGGTTTGTGGTGGTCGGGTTGTTTGTCGCCTGCTGGCTGATCTCCATGGTCAACTACCGCTGGCGCGGCTACGACGCGCTGGTGGTGCGTTCCTGAACTCCCCACCCTGTTTTACCCGGCGGCGCTACGCTTGCGCGGGTCTGCATGTAGGCCGGGTAAGCGGAGCGTTACCCGGCAATACGAGGGTTAAGCAGGCAGCGATTTCAGCAGGGCGAAGGCCTCCTTCATCCGGTCTTCGCTGACGACAAAGGCGCGCATCTGACCGTCTGCATCGGTGCCGCGCGCCACCATGCCCTGCGGCGAAAGGGCAATCTGCCAGTCCAGATCCTGACGCTGCGTTTCACCTGCAAGATGCAGCGGCAATTCCGGCGTTTTGACCTTTACCAGCATGGCGGGTAATTTCAGCGGCGCGCTGCCGCCGAGCAGGTTTTTTGCCAGATACATGGCGCTTAATTGTATCGGCTGCAGGAAGGGCAGCACCTGGCCGTTAATTTCCGCGCAGTCGCCCAGGGCATAAATATCCGGCCGCGTGGTTTGCAGGTAGCTATTTACCTTCACGCCGCGGTTTATTTCAGCCCCTGCGCGATGCGCCAGCGCGGTTTCCGGGCGCAGGCCCGTCGCGGCAACCACCGCATCCACTTCTACGCTGCGGCTTCGGTCGAGCGTGGCACGGATACCGCCTTCGGTTCTGCTCAGGCTGTGCAACTGCGATTTCAACAGCAGATGGACGCCCATGTCGGTCAGACGATGTTGTAAGCGACTGCTTACTTCTGCGGGCATCAGCGCCGACAGAATGCTCGCCGCGTGGTCAACCAGGGTGACGGATTTGCCCGCCCGGCAGAAATCCATCGCCAGCTCGGTGCCGATCAGCCCGCCGCCGACGATCATCACTCTGGCGGCATCGCGTAGCCGGGTTTCGCTGGCCTGATACTCCTGCTGGCTGTTGAGGGTAATCATCAGCTCGCGGCCCTCAACCGGCGGCACAAACGCAGATGCCCCGGTCGCCAGCACCAGCCTGTCGTACTGCCAGGTTTTCTCTTTCGCTTTTACCACGTGGGCGTCGGCATCGATATCGGTGACCCAGGTGTACGGAAACAGACGCAGGTTGAACTGCTCCGCGAACTCCCCCGCCGTCTGGCGGGTGAGGTCATCGGCGCGCTGATTCTGGCTAATGACGTGGCTTAAATCAGGCTTGTTGTACTCGTCCATGCTGTCGGCGGCGATCAGCGTCAACGGCACGTTTGCATCCTGTTTGCGGATATTTTTCACCAGCTGGCGGGCAGCAAAGCCCGAGCCGATGATAACGATGCTGTTGCTCATTTTGCCTCCGTTGCCAGTTCATCAAAGACGTCTTTGCCGAGGGAGCATTCCGGGCAGAGGAAGTTGTCCGGCACCTCGCTCCACGGCGTGCCCGGAGCAACATCCTGCAGCGGTTCGCCCAGCTCAGGATCGTAGATCCACTGGCAGACGCTGCACTGCATGCGCGGACCGAGATCGGCGCTGGCTGCCGTAGAACAGGTTTGTGGCTGTTCCGCAGGTTTTGCGGTGACTTCAGGAAGCGGGGCGAGCGCCCACTGACGGGCGATGTCGCGGCCATGCTGGCGGCAGATTTCCAGCGCGTCGATATCAGGACGCCATTTCGCCTTCAGGCTCATGGACATCTCAAAACCCGCATCCTGTAAACGGGTGGAAAGACGGTCTACCGCGCCGCCGCTCCAGCCGTGTGAACCAAAGGCGCTGGCGCGTTTGTTACGAAAGCGCAGGCCGGTCATCTCTTCCACCAGGCCGGCAATCTTCGGCATCATCACGTTATTCATGGTGGAGGTTCCCACCAGCACGCCCTTGGAGCGGAAGACATTGGTCAATACCTCGTTCTTATCGCTGCGCGCCACGTTGAAGATTTTCACCGCTACGTTCGGGTCAACTTCATTGATCCCCTGGGCAATCGCGTCCGCCATCATGCGGGTGTTGTTGGACATGGTGTCGTAGAAGATAGTGATGCGATCTTCCTGGTAATCCGCGGCCCACTTCAGGTACAGCTCGACGATCTGGGTGGGGTTTTCACGCCACACCACGCCGTGGGAGGTGGCAATCATCTCCACCGGCAGGTTGAAGCCGAGGATTTCGGTAATTTTAGGCGTCACCAGGCGGCTGAACGGAGTGAGGATATTGGCGTAGTAGCGCTGACACTGTTCGAACAGCTCGGTCTGATCCACTTCGTCATTGAACAGGCGTTCGTCGCAGTAGTGCTGGCCGAAGGCGTCGTTGCTGAACAGCACCGCGTCGCCGGTCATGTAGGTCATCATGCTGTCCGGCCAGTGCAGCATCGGGGTTTCGACGAAGATCAGCTGCTTGCCGTTGCCGATATCCAGCGTGTCGCCGGTTTTTACGGTGTGGAAGTTCCACTCCGGATGATGGTGGTGGCCGTTAATTGAATCAATGGCGTTGGTGGTGCAGTAGATTGGGGTATCCGGAATGTGGGACATCAGCTCGGTCAGCGCCCCGGCGTGGTCCTCTTCCGCATGGTTGATGATGATGTAGTCGATGTCATTCAGGTCGATTTCACCGCGCAGGTTCTGCACGAACTCACGGCTGAATTTGTGATCGACGGTATCGATCAGGACGTTTTTACCTTCGCGGATGAGATAGCTGTTGTAGCTGCTGCCGCGCAGCGTTTTGTATTCCGTCCCGTGGAAATCGCGCACTTCCCAGTCACGTTGACCCACCCAATGAATGTTATTTTTAACCAGAATAGACATAGCAACCTCAACTTAATACAGCGTTTTTAAATAAGATGGTTTGCTTATATCAAGTTGCGTGCCAACTTTTTAAATTATTAATATTCAATAAGTTGTGATTTAATGCCCCATAATGAGTAGTCATTATGACTATCCTAAAAAGAGTCAATATGACATTATGCATTGTCAAAATGACCGTGAGGCAGGCATGAGTTTTTCCGTAGACGTCCTGGCGAAGATCGCCATTGAGCTGCAAACCGGTATCGGCCATCAGGACCGCTTTCAGCGCCTGATCTCCACGCTGCGCCACGTGCTGGATTGCGATGCGTCGGCGCTGCTGCGTTACGAAGGGCGGCAGTTTATTCCGCTGGCTATCGACGGCCTGGCGAAGGACGTACTCGGGCGGCGCTTTACGCTGGAGGGCCACCCGCGTCTGGAAACCATCGCCCGCGCGGGCGACGTGGTGCGTTTCCCGGCAGATAGCGATCTGCCCGATCCGTACGACGGCCTGATTCCGGGGCAGGAGAGCCTGAAGGTGCACGCCTGTATTGGCCTGCCGCTGTTCGCCGGGCAGAATCTGATTGGCGCATTAACCCTCGACGGCATGTCGCCGGATCAGTTCGACACCTTCAGCGACGAAGAGCTACGGCTGATTGCGGCGCTGGCCGCCGGGGCGCTGAACAATGCACTGCTGATAGAGCAGCTGGAGAGCCAGAATATTCTTCCCGGAAGCCCGGCGGCGTTTGAGCAGGTGGCGCATACGGAGATGATCGGCCTTTCGCCCGGCATGGCGCAGCTCAAAAAAGAGATTGAGATTGTTGCCGCGTCCGATCTGAACGTGCTGATCTTCGGAGAGACCGGTACCGGTAAGGAGCTGGTGGCGAAGTCCATCCATGAAGCTTCGCCGCGCGCGGTCAACCCGCTGGTGTACCTCAACTGCGCCGCGCTGCCGGAAAGCGTGGCGGAGAGCGAGCTGTTCGGTCACGTCAAAGGGGCGTTTACCGGGGCCATCAGCAACCGCAGCGGCAAGTTTGAAATGGCCGATAACGGCACGCTGTTTCTTGATGAGATTGGCGAGCTTTCCCTTTCACTTCAGGCCAAGCTGCTGCGCGTATTGCAGTACGGCGACATTCAGCGCGTGGGGGATGACCGCAGCCTGCGGGTGGACGTGCGGGTCCTTGCTGCGACCAACCGGGATCTGCGCGAAGCGGTGCTGGCCGGGCAGTTCCGCGCCGACCTGTTCCATCGCCTGAGCGTGTTCCCGCTGTCCGTGCCGCCGCTGCGCGAGCGCGGAGACGACGTGGTGCTGCTGGCGGGTTATTTCTGCGAACAGTGCCGTCTCAAAATGGGGCTGTCCCGCGTGGTGCTTAGCCCGGGGGCGAGAGCGCATCTGCTCAGCTACGGCTGGCCGGGCAACGTGCGCGAGCTGGAGCATGCGATTCACCGCGCGGTGGTGCTGGCGAGGGCGACGCGCTCGGGGGATGAAGTGGTGATTCATGCGCGCCATTTTGCGCTGCATGAGGAAAATGCCCCGACCGTGAAGCCTGCTGTGCCTGAGAGCGCAATCGAAAACCTGCGCGAAGCGACGGAAGCGTTTCAGCGTCAGATGATTACCCGCGCGCTGGAGCAGAATAACCGCAGCTGGGCGGCGTGCGCGCGGGCGCTGGAGATGGACGTCGCCAACCTGCACCGGCTGGCGAAGCGGCTTGGGCTGAAGGGTTAAATAATCCCGGCCTGGTAGAAGTCCTGCAGGTTGATAGCGCCGCACAGCCTGCCGTGCTCGTCCACCACCGGTGCGGCGGTGATTTTGCGCTTCAATAGCACCTCTTTGGCTTCGATGGCGCGGCTGTCGGCGTTGAGCGTCAGCCCGCCTTTGGTCATGGCGTCAGACACGTTTGTTTCCAGCCTGCCGCCGCCCACCAGCCAGCGGCGCAGGTCGCCGTCGGTGAACACGCCCTTCACGTTTCCGCCGTCATCGCAGACCGCCACCAGCCCCAGACCGGTGCGGCTCAGCTCCAGCATCGCGTCCATCACGCTGGTATCGAGTTTGACCTGCGGAATGGCATCGTCGGTGCGCATCAGATGGTGAACCTTGTTGAGCAGCCGCGCGCCGAGCGCACCTGCCGGATGCGAACGGGCAAAATCTTCCTCATTGAATCCGCGCGCCTGCATTACCGCCATCGCCAGCGCGTCGCCCATCATCAGGGTGTTAACGGTGCTGGAGGTCGGGGCGAGGTGCATCGGGCAGGCTTCACGCTCAACGGAGATATCCAGCGTCGCTTTGGCGGCCAGCGCCAGCGGCGAGCGGGGTTTCCCGGTCATCGCCAGCAGGGCGACCGATTTTTCCTGCAGGCGCGGAATAATCAGATCCAGCTCTTTGGCCGAACCGGAGTAAGAGATAAACAGCATCACGTCGCGGCTTTCGATCATCCCGAGATCGCCATGCAGCGCCTCTGCCGGATGCACGAAGAACGCCGGGGTGCCGGTGCTGGCGAGCGTCGCGGCAATCTTCTTGCCGATATGGCCGGATTTACCGATGCCCGCCACAATCACTTTGCCTTCGCAGTGGATAATGGTGTTGGCGGCGCGGACAAAATCCTCGCCCAGACGTTCCGGCAGGCGGCTGGCTTCCTGCAGCTCCAGCATCAGCGTCTGGCGGCCCGTTTCTAACAGAAAATCACTCATCTCTTTCTCCGGTTACGATCACGTCGATGCCTTTCTCTTCCAGCGCTTTTTTGAACGCTGGATCGATACCCGCGTCGGTAATCAGCTTATCAACGCTTTCGAGACTACAGACAATGTTGGGGCTTTTGCGGCCAAACTTCGACGAGTCGGCCATTAAAATCACTTCCCGCGCGGCGTTACACATCGCTTTACTGACGCTGAACACCTCGTTAAACGTCGTGACGCCTGCGTTCAGGTCGATGCCGTCGGTGCCCATAAACAGTTTATCGAAGCTGAAGTGGTCGAAAGCGTTCTCCGCCAGCTGGCCGTGAAAGGACGCCGATTTTTTGCGGAAGGTGCCGCCGGGCATCAGGATGGTCTGCTCGCTGTCGAACTCCGACAGCGCGTTGACGATGTGCAGGCTGTTGGTCATCACCGTGATGTTGTTAAAGCGGCTGAGCAGGGGGATCATCTGCAGGACGGTACTGCCTGCGTCGAGGATGATGGAATCGCCGTCCTGGATAAATTTGACGGCGGCTTCGGCAATCAGCGCTTTCTGGTGGGTATTGATCAGCGTTTTGTGATCGATTGGCGGGTCCGCTTCGTCCTTGTTGAGCACCACGCCGCCGTAGGTGCGAATAACGGCGCCAGAGTTTTCGAGCAATACCAGGTCCTTGCGTATTGTCGTGCCGGTGGTGTCAAAGTAGTGGGCCAGATCCTCTACCGAGCATTTTCCCTGCTTTTGCAGATGCTCGAGAATGGCCGCCTGCCGCTGACGTGGTTTCATAGGCGCTTCGTTCCTTAGGTTGCGAAATGATAATTTCGCAAGTCTATAACTTTCACAACGAAATTATCCATGTTTCAGATTGAGCGCTAATGATAGTGCATTCTGACAGAGTGGATCATGGGGAAAGATCACATCAGGCTGCAATTCCTGTAACAAGAAGCCGTTGATTGCCTGGATTTTGGCCGGACGGGCAAATACCGTCATGCCACGCATGAGGAGGGAATCGCACACCCGGTCGTGCTCGTCCAGCGCTACGGCGACGACCACGCGCGGTTTAAAGCGTCCGCCGGAACGCCCGACGCCCACGCGGCCCTTCTGACACAGCGCATCAAACGCGCGATTAAACTGGTGGATCTGCCAGCCGCCGAACGCCATCTGGCAAAGCCAGGCGAGGGCGGCGACGGTGATGAGTGCGGTGACCATATCGACTCCTTATTGTCCCTCTCCCTGTGGGAGAGGGTTAGGGTGAGGGCATCAGGCCGCTCGATCAGAACATCACTTGCCCACCGGTGACGTTAATCGACTGTCCGGTGCAGTACGACGCTTTCGGACTGGCGTAAAACAGCAGCATGTTCAGCACGTCCTGATAGTCACACCCGCGCTTCAGCGGCACTTTATCGATGTAGTACTGCTCCACTTCCTCAGCCTTGATGCCGAGCTTGGTGGCGTATTGCGGCAGCAGGGACTGGAACATCGGCGATTTCAGCAGGTTGCCCAGCATCAGCGAGTGCACGGTAATCCCGTATTCGGCCAGATCCAGCGCCAGGGACTGGGTCAGCCCCACGCCGCCAAACTTCGCCGCGCTGTAGCCGGAGTTGTGCTTGCTGCCCACTTTCCCCGATTTTGAGTTGATCTGAATAATGCGCCCCTGAATCCCGTCGCGGATCATCAGGCGGGAAAACTCGCGGGCGCAAAGGAAATAGCCCACCAGATTCACCTGCAGCGAGCGGTCAAAATCCCCCAGTTCGAAATCGCTGATAAACGCCGCTTTCGCAATCCCCGCGCTGTAGACCAGCAGGTCGGTGCGCCCAAAAATCTCGTCCACGCCGCGGGCCAGCGCCATCACGCTCTGCTCGCTGGTGGCGTCGGCACCAAACCCGTACGCCATCCCTTCGCCAAACTCGGTGTTAATGGTGTCCGCCACGCGGGCGGCTTTTTCACTCTGAATGTCCACTACCGCCACGCGGTAGCCCTCTGCGGCAAGCCCACGGCAGAGGAACTCGCCTAAGGTTTGTCCCCCACCAATGACAACGGCAACCTGACTCATGTGACTCTCCTTAATTACGCAACAAATTTTAACGTGCAGCCTGGGGTGACAGCCTGCGGAACCGGGCCATCCACGTGAACCGTACCGGGGTATTCCGCCTGCGGCTGGCCGTCGAAGCGCAGGGTGATGTGGCCGAGCTCGCGCAGGTTTTGTTCGGCCACGTCGCCGACGGCGGTGACGGCATAGCGCGCCTCGCCCAGCTCCAGTTGGCTTCCGGCCTTCAGCTCGCCGTTCAGTTCGCCGTGGCAGTGGATAAAGCAAAACTCTTCGATATCCGCCGGAGCGCCTTCGCGGAAGGTGATCAGCATCTGGTCGCTCAGCGCGTCCGCTGCGCTCTGGCCGATGCGGGTAATGGTGGTCTGGTAAATGACGTTCATTGCAGGAACCTCTTATTGATAGATAAAGCCGGAGACAAACCAGGCAATCAGCACCGTCGGCGCGCCCGTCAGGAAGCGGCTCACCAGCACGGACGGCACGCCCACGCGCACGGTGTCCTGGCGCGCTTCGGCCAGCGACAGCCCCACGGGGATGAAGTCGCACGCCGCCTGGGCGTTAATGGCAAACAGGGCGGGCAGGGCGAGGTGCGGAGGAATGTTCCCCAGTCCAATCTGCACGCCAATCAGCACGCCGATGACCTGGGCAATCACCGCGCCCGGGCCGAGGAATGGCGACAGCAGCGGGAAGGAGCAGATCAGCGCCAGCGTCACCAGCCCGAGCGGGTGGCTGGCGAGCGGGGCGAGGCCGTGGGCAATCCAGTCGCCCAGGCCGGACGCCATGATGATGCCGATCAGCGCCGAGACGAACGCCATAAACGGCAGAATCGTTTTCAGCACCGTGTCGATAGTGTCGCGCCCGGACTGGAACAGCACCGCCACGGCGGAGCCCATCCCCATCCCGACCTTCGCCAGTAGGCCGTCGCTCTGCTCGGTGATTTTCTTGCTGGTGTCGTACTCGCGCGGGGCTGCTTTTTGCGGCGCGGCAGTGCCATTCACCAGAGTGATGTTGTCCTCCTTCACGCCCGAGACATAAATGTCCTCAAGGATGTACTGCGCCAGCGGGCCGGATTTCCCGGTGGAGTGAATATTCACCGTCGGAATGCGGCGCTTCGGATAGATGCCGCAGCGCAGCGTGCCGCCGCAGTCAATCACCGCCACGCCGATGTCCGCTTCCGGCGGCTCGCCCTCTTTAAAGCCGTCAACCGCTTCCCAGCCGGTCAGCTCGCGCAGCTTGTCGACAATCGCCGGGCGCGTGCCCGCGGTGATGTAGACGATCTTTTTGCCTTCGGTGGCGTCGAACTCCAGCGGGCCGCCCCAGCCGCCCGTGCCTTTCTCAATGCGGATCCGGTTCATGCTGTCGCTCCTGAAAGATGGACCTTCTGTTCAAGCTGGATGCCCATTTTTTTCTCGAAAATAGCGGTGGTGAGGTCAGTCACCCAGCCGCGGAAGAAGTTGGTCACCAGGCCAACCAGCAGGTAGCTCACCGCCAGCGGGCCGAGCGGCAGGCCAAGCGTGGTAAGGCCGCTGGCGATCCCGAGGTAGACAAACAGCTCTCCGGGGTTGATGTGCGGGAACAGGCCGTTCATCGAGTGGCAGCTGTAGGAGGCGGCGGCGTAGTAGCTCGGCTTGTACTTTTCCGGCATAAAGCGGCCGAGGCTTAAGGTCATCGGGTTACAGAAAACAAAGGTGCCGATGAATGGCAATATCAGGTAGCGGGACAGCGGGTTACCGGCGCAGCGCTGGGCAAAGCGTTCGATGCGCTGCTGGCCGATAAAGTTGATCAGCGCGTTCATGATCACCAGCAGGCTGATCAGCAGGGGCAGGATCCCGGTCACCATGCCGGTGAACACTTCTCCGCCTTTCTGAAACAGCCCGATGAACCACTCGGCGCCGTGGGTAATGGTCTCTATCATTCTTCTCTCCTGTGGGGCTTTTTTGTTTTTGTATAACTGCGGCTAATAATAATCACTTTGAAAGGTTTTAAAGTGTTAGTTGGATCTCACAATGAAAGAAAAATGTATTATTTTGAAAGTTAATTGGTGGGGTGAATGATATTCGGTGGAAAAAAGCGCGGATTTGCGTTGTGGAGGCGCGTACCGCTTCCTTGAGGTGTTGCGGATGCTTTACCATACTGGGTTCTTATCGAACCCGTTAAATGGATGTCTCATGTTCAAGCGTCGTTATGCAGCGCTGTTGCCTGCGCTTATCCTGCTGTCTGCCTGTAGCAGCAAACCTAAGACCGAAGCCGTTCAGCAAACGGCGGGCGCGCCTTCCGGGGGATTCCTGCTGGAGCCGCAGCACAATATGATGCAGATGGGAGGCGACTTCGCGAATAACCCGGCGGCCGAGCAGTTCATCGATAAAATGGTGAGCAAACACGGTTTCGACCGCCAGCAGCTGCATGAAATTTTGTCTCAGGCGAAGCGTCTGGACTACGTTCTGCGCCTGATGGACAGGCAGGCACCATCCGCCCAGGTGCCGAGCGGGCCGAACGGCGCATGGCTGCGCTACCGCAAACAGTTTATTACCCCGGACAACGTGCAAAACGGCGTGGCGTTCTGGAACCAGTATGAAGATGCGCTCAACCGCGCGTGGCAGGTTTACGGCGTGCCGCCGGAAATCATCGTCGGGATTATCGGCGTAGAGACCCGCTGGGGGCGCGTGATGGGCAAAACCCGCATCCTCGACGCACTGGCGACACTCTCCTTTAACTACCCGCGCCGCGCGGAGTATTTCTCTTCCGAGCTGGAAACCTTCCTGCTGATGGCGCGCAACGAGCAGGACGATCCGCTCGATCTGAAAGGGTCATTTGCCGGCGCGATGGGTTACGGCCAGTTTATGCCGTCGTCCTATAAACAGTATGCCGTCGACTTTAACGGGGATGGTCACATTAACCTGTGGGATCCGGTGGATGCCATCGGCAGCGTGGCGAACTACTTTAAAGCGCACGGCTGGACGCCGGGCGGCCAGGTTGCCGTGCAGGCGAACGGCGAAGCGTTTGGTCTGGAAAACGGCTTTAAAACCAAATACAGCGTTGCGCAGCTGACGGCGGCAGGCTTAACGCCAACCCAGCCGCTAGGCAATGTTGACCAGGTGAGCCTGCTGCGTCTGGACGTGGGAACCGGCTACCAGTACTGGTACGGCATGCCGAACTTCTACACCATCACCCGCTACAACCATAGCACCCACTATGCGATGGCGGTGTGGCAACTGGGGCTGGCGGTATCGCAGGCTCGCGTCCCGGCGGCGTCGCCGTTTAGTCAGTAACTCGCCTTATTCCGCCCTCTCCCTGTGGGAGAGGGCACCCGCGCGCACCTCTTTCCCGCAGAAACATTTCGCCACACTCCCATTTCATTCCCGCCGTTTACATCTTCATCGTCTTTCATTATTGTTATGTTATAACATTATTTTTGAGTTGAAATATCCATGTCCCTGTTTTCTCTCTCATCCCCGGTTCGGCTGCTGCTGGCGATGGTGCTCATTCTGTTTCTCGGGCTGGCCGTGCGCTGGGCGGTGGCGCTGCCATGATCGTGATGAACGCACTGGTTGCGGGCTACGACCGCCAGCCCGTCACGCGTCCGCTTTCGGGCATGATTGAACGCGGCAGCATGACCGCGATTATCGGCGCCAACGGCTGCGGCAAATCCACGCTGCTGAAAACCCTCGCCGGATTTATTCCGCCCGTCAGCGGCAGATTTCACTGGCAGGGTAGACGACCGGTAATCGGCTGGCTGGCGCAGCGTCACGCGCTGGAAGCGCAATTTCCGCTGACCGTCCAGGACGTGGTGAGCATGGGCTGCTGGCCCGGAATTTCGCTTTTCGCCGGTTTTCGTCGCGAAGCGCGTCTGCGCATTAGTGGTGCACTTGAGCGCGTGGGGCTGGAGTCGATGGCGCTCTCCACCATTGATGAACTCTCCGGCGGCCAGTTTCAGCGCATGCTTTTTGCCCGCGTGTTAGTACAGCAGGCGCCGCTGGTGATGCTCGACGAGCCCTTCACCGGCGTTGATGAAGCGACCTGCAACGTGCTGATGGATCTGATGCTGGAGATGTATATGCAGGGGCAAACGCTGCTCGCGGTACTGCACGACAGCGAGCGCGTGGCGCGCCACTTCCCGCAGACGCTGCGGCTGGATGCTGACGCCCCCCAGTGGAAAACCGAACGGGTGAGGGTGGCATGATCTGGCACACATTCTTCCAGCCGTTTATCGAATTCGGCTTTATGCGCCGCGCGCTGGTGGTTTGCCTGGCGCTCTCCGTCAGCACCACCGCGCTCGGCGTGTTTCTTCAGCTGCGCCGGATGAGCCTGATGGGAGATGCGCTTTCTCACGCCATTTTGCCCGGCGTCGCCGTGGGGTATTTGCTCAGCGGGATGTCGCTGTTGGCTATGACCGTCGGCGGGTTTATCGCCGGGATTGCCGTTGCGCTGGTGGCCGGGCTGGTCAGCCGCCGCACGCCGCTGAAAGAGGATGCCAGCTTTGCCGGTTTTTACCTGGGGTCACTGGCGCTGGGCGTCACGCTGGTATCTCTGCGCGGCTCGAATGTCGATCTGCTGCATCTGCTGTTTGGCTCAATCCTCGCGGTGGACAACGACGCCGCGCTGTTTGTGACCGGCGTGTGCATCTTCACCCTTATCATGCTGGCCCTTTTTTACCGCGGGCTGGTGACGGAGGCGTTTGACACCGCCTGGCTGCAGGTGAATGCCCGCTGGCTACCAGGCTTATTGCACGGTCTGTTTCTGGCGCTGCTGGTCCTGAACCTGGTGGCCGGTTTTCAGGTGCTCGGCACGCTGATGGCCGTCGGGCTGATGATGCTCCCGGCGGTGGCGGCGCGCTGTTGGGTCCGCACCTTACCCGGATTACTCCTGATGGCTGGTATCAGCGGTATTTTCTGCGCGTGGCTGGGGCTAAGCCTCTCCTGGGCGGCAAGTTTACCCGCGGGGCCATCTATTGTGCTGACCGCCAGCGCGCTGTTCTTTATTTCCGTTTTATTTGGCACGCGCAGCAGGCTGGCTGGCAGCCTGCGGGCGCTTTATTAACGCAAGGGGAAACGATGAAAAGTACAGGATTAATCATGGCGCTAGCGCTGGGGATGATGTCGCATAGCGTGATGGCGAAAACGCTGAATGTGGTCACCAGCTTTTCGATACTGGGGGATATCGCGCAGGAGGTGGGGGGCGATCGTGTAAACGTGACGACGCTGGTGGGGCCGGACGGCGATCCCCATACCTTCGAACCGTCGCCTAAGGACAGCGCGGCGCTGAGCAAGGCTGACGTGGTCGTGGTCAACGGTTTAGGGCTGGAAGGCTGGCTCGACCGCCTGGTGAAAGCCTCCGGGTTCAAAGGCCAGCTGGTCGTTGCCTCAAACGGGGTGAAAACCCACACGCTTGAGGAAGATGGAAAGACCGTGACCGATCCGCACGCCTGGAACAGCGCGGCGAACGGTGCGCTGTATGCGCAAAATATTCTGAACGGGCTGGTGAAAGCCGATCCGGAAGACAAAGCGGCGCTGGAGGCTTCAGGAAAACCTTACATTGAGCAACTGACCCAACTGGACAGCTGGGCCAAAACGCGCTTTAGCCAGATCCCGCAGGAAAAGCGCAAAGTGCTGACCAGCCATGACGCGTTTGGTTATTTTGGCCGCGCTTACGGCGTAACCTTCCTGGCACCTCAAGGACTCTCTTCAGAGAGCGAGGCCAGCGCGTCGCAGGTGGCGGAGATTATCAAGCAGATTAAAGCCGACGGCGTGAAAACGTGGTTTATGGAAAACCAGCTCGATCCGCGTCTGGTGAAGCAGATTGCGTCGGCGACGGGCGCACAGCCGGGCGGCGAACTTTACCCGGAAGCCCTGTCGGCAAAAGGTGGGGCAGCAGACACCTACGTTAAGGCGTTTCGCCATAATGTCGATACGCTTGCGAACAGCATGAAATAATATTTCTACAGCCGGTGCGCCCGCACCGGCTTTTTTCTGAAGCCCCCTCGTAAAACCTGAAGCGCATCCCCATATCTGACGAGAAAGTGCTATCTTGTGCTGCACGTTTTTCTCAAGCCTGGAGCTAGAATGACTGACCATGAATTGATGCAGCTAAGCGAGATCGTTGGCCTTGCCCTGAAGCAGCGTGGCGCGACAATCACCACCGCGGAATCCTGCACCGGCGGCTGGGTGGCGAAAGCGATTACCGATATCGCCGGCAGTTCCGCCTGGTTTGAACGTGGCTTTGTGACCTACAGTAACGAAGCTAAGGCGCAGATGATTGGCGTGCGCGAAGCCACGCTGGAACAGCATGGCGCGGTCAGCGAACCAGTTGTCATTGAAATGGCCATTGGCGCGCTGAAAGAGGCGCGGGCAGATTACGCCATTTCCATCAGCGGCATCGCGGGGCCGGACGGCGGCAGCGACGTGAAGCCTGTCGGCACCGTCTGGTTCGGGTTTGCCACGTCCAAAGGGGAAGGGATCACCCGCCGGGAGTGCTTCAGCGGCGATCGCGAAAGCGTGCGTCGTCAGGCTACCGTTTATGCGTTAAAAACGCTCTGGCAACAATTTCTACAAAACACTTGATACTGTATGACTATACAGTATAATTGCACCAACAGAACAGAAGTCCATGGTGAAGCGCAGTTGCTTCTCCCGGCATGACAGGAGTAATAATGGCTATCGACGAAAACAAACAGAAAGCGTTGGCGGCAGCACTGGGCCAGATCGAAAAGCAATTCGGTAAAGGCTCCATCATGCGCCTGGGTGAAGACCGTTCCATGGATGTGGAAACTATCTCCACCGGTTCGCTTTCTCTGGATATCGCACTGGGCGCGGGCGGTTTGCCGATGGGGCGTATCGTAGAAATCTACGGTCCGGAATCCTCAGGTAAAACGACGCTGACCCTGCAGGTTGTTGCAGCGGCGCAGCGCGAAGGTAAAACCTGTGCGTTTATCGATGCCGAGCACGCGCTGGACCCGGTCTATGCCCGTAAGCTGGGCGTTGATATCGACAACCTGCTGTGTTCCCAGCCGGACACCGGCGAGCAGGCGCTGGAAATTTGTGACGCGCTGGCACGCTCCGGTGCGGTTGACGTGATCATCGTCGACTCCGTTGCGGCGCTGACGCCAAAAGCGGAAATCGAAGGTGAAATCGGTGACTCTCACATGGGCCTCGCGGCACGTATGATGAGCCAGGCGATGCGTAAGCTGGCCGGTAACCTGAAGCAGTCCAATACGCTGCTGATCTTCATCAACCAGATCCGTATGAAAATTGGTGTGATGTTCGGTAACCCGGAAACCACCACTGGTGGTAACGCTCTGAAATTCTACGCCTCTGTCCGTCTGGATATCCGCCGTATCGGCGCGGTGAAAGAGGGCGAGAATGTGGTGGGTAGCGAAACCCGCGTGAAGGTTGTGAAGAACAAAATCGCAGCACCGTTCAAACAGGCTGAATTCCAGATCCTCTACGGCGAAGGTATCAACTTTCTCGGCGAACTGGTTGACCTGGGCGTGAAAGAGAAGCTGATTGAAAAAGCGGGCGCCTGGTACAGCTACAACGGTGACAAGATTGGTCAGGGTAAAGCGAATGCTATCTCCTGGCTGAAAGAGAACCCGGCTGCGGCGAAAGAGATTGAGAAGAAGGTGCGTGAGCTTCTGCTGAACAACCAGGACTCCAAACCTGATTTCGTGGTGGATGCCGCGGATGCTGAAGAAACCAACGAAGACTTTTAAGTCTCTCGTATAAAAATGAAGGGCTGCTGACGCGGCCCTTTTTGCATTTCTGATTCTGCAGGTTTTTTATGAGTGAACCGACATCACGCCGACCCGCCTACGCGCGCTTGCTGGATCGTGCGGTACGCATTCTCGCCGTGCGCGACCACAGTGAACAGGAGCTGCGGCGGAAGCTGTCAGCGCCCGTCATGAGCAAAAACGGGCCGGAAGAGATTGATGCCACTGCGGAAGACTACGACCGCGTGGTGGCCTGGTGCTATGAGCATCATTACCTGGACGATGACCGGTTTGCCTCGCGTTTTCTCGCCAGCCGTGGTCGCAAAGGGTATGGGCCCGCGCGCATCCGCCAGGAGCTAAGCCAGAAAGGGGTGGCCAGGGAGTCCATCGAAAAAGCGATGCGCGAAAGCGACACGGACTGGTGCGAACTGGCAAAAGAGCAGGCGATTCGTAAGTACGGCGAACCGCTGCCGCGTGAATTTTCAGAAAAAGTCAAAATCCAGCGCTTTTTGCTCTACCGCGGCTTTCTGATGGAAGATATTCAGGATATCTGGCGTAATTTTGCCGATTGAACGCATGCGGGATTTTACTTCCCACTAAAGAAAACTTATCTTATTCCCACTTTTTCCAGTAGCTGGTCCGTCCAACGGTTTACCGATACAGGCTGGCTACGACATTTCGTTAGCTTGATTTCAGGATAATTATGAGCAAGAGCACCGCTGAGATCCGTCAGGCGTTTCTCGATTTTTTCCATAGTAAGGGACACCAGGTTGTTGCCAGCAGCTCCCTGGTACCGAACAACGATCCGACTCTGCTGTTTACCAACGCCGGGATGAACCAGTTCAAGGATGTGTTCCTTGGTCTCGACAAGCGTAATTATTCCCGCGCCACAACCTCACAGCGTTGCGTGCGTGCGGGCGGTAAACACAACGACCTGGAAAACGTCGGTTACACCGCGCGCCACCACACCTTCTTCGAAATGCTGGGTAACTTCAGCTTCGGCGACTACTTCAAACATGATGCCATTCAATACGCATGGGAGCTGCTGACCGGTGAAAACTGGTTCAACCTGCCGAAAGAGCGTCTGTGGGTGACCGTCTACGAAACCGATGACGAAGCGTTCGAAATCTGGGAAAAAGAAGTGGGTATCCCGCGCGAGCGTATTATTCGCATCGGTGATAACAAAGGCGCGCCATATGCGTCTGATAACTTCTGGCAGATGGGCGACACCGGTCCTTGCGGTCCGTGCACCGAGATCTTCTACGATCACGGCGACCATATCTGGGGCGGCCCTCCAGGCAGCCCGGAAGAAGACGGCGATCGCTATATTGAGATCTGGAACATCGTCTTCATGCAGTTCAACCGCCAGGCTGACGGCACTATGGAGCCGCTGCCGAAGCCATCCGTTGATACCGGTATGGGCCTGGAGCGTATCGCCGCGGTTCTGCAGCACGTTAACTCCAACTACGAGATTGACCTGTTCAGCACTCTGATCAAAGCCGTTGCGAACGTTACCGGCGCGACCGATCTGAACAACAAATCGCTGCGCGTTATCGCAGACCATATTCGTTCCTGTGCGTTCCTGATTGCCGACGGCGTTATTCCGTCGAATGAAAACCGTGGCTACGTGCTGCGTCGCATCATTCGCCGTGCGATCCGTCACGGCAACATGCTGGGCGCGAAGGACACCTTCTTTTATAAACTCGTTGGGCCACTGATTGGCGTGATGGGGTCAGCCGGCGACGAGCTGAAACGCCAGCAGGCGCAGGTTGAGCAGGTTCTGAAAACCGAAGAAGAGCAGTTCGCTCGTACGCTGGAGCGCGGTCTGGCGCTGCTGGACGAAGAACTGGCGAAGCTTAAGGGTGACACGCTGGATGGCGAAACCGCTTTCCGCCTGTACGACACCTACGGCTTCCCGGTTGACCTGACGGCGGACGTTTGCCGCGAGCGCAACATCAAAGTTGATGAAGCAGGATTTGAAGCTGCGATGGAAGAGCAGCGTCGTCGTGCGCGTGAGTCCAGCGGTTTCGGTGCAGACTACAACGCGATGATCCGCGTTGATAGCGCGTCTGAATTCAAAGGTTATGAAGCGCTGGAACTGACCGGCAAAGTGACCGCCCTGTTTGTTGACGGTAAAGCCGTAGACAGCATCAGCGCGGGTCAGGAAGCCGTTGTCATTCTGGACAAAACGCCGTTCTATGCGGAATCCGGCGGTCAGGTTGGCGATAAAGGCGAACTGAAAGGCAACGGTTTTAGCTTCAGCGTCAGCGACACCCAGAAATACGGTCAGGCGATCGGTCACCAGGGCAAACTGGTATCCGGTTCTCTGAAAGTGGGCGAGGGCGTACAGGCTAACGTTGATGAAGCACGCCGTGCGCGCATTCGTCTGAACCACTCTGCAACCCACCTGATGCACGCAGCCCTGCGCGACGTGCTGGGTACCCACGTTGCACAGAAAGGTTCTCTGGTAAACGATAAAGTGCTGCGCTTCGACTTCTCGCATTTTGAAGCGATGAAGCCGTCTGAAATTCGCGCGGTGGAAGACCTGGTGAACGCGCAGATCCGTCGTAACCTGCCAATTGAGACCCACATCATGGATCTTGAGGACGCGAAGAAAAAAGGTGCGATGGCGCTGTTTGGCGAGAAATATGACGAGCGCGTTCGCGTGCTGAGCATGGGCGACTTCTCTACCGAACTGTGCGGCGGTACTCACGCCTCGCGCACCGGTGACATCGGCCTGTTCCGCATTGTTTCCGAATCCGGTACGGCTGCAGGTGTGCGTCGTATTGAAGCGGTGACCGGTGAAGGCGCAATCGCCAGTCTGCATGCGCAGAGCGATCAGCTGCACGACATCGCGCAGCTGCTGAAAGGCGATAGCCAGAATCTGGGCGAGAAAGTGCGCGTTGCGCTGGATCGCACGCGTCAGCTGGAAAAAGAACTCCAGCAGCTGAAAGAACAGGCTGCGGCGCAGGAGAGTGCAAACCTCTCCAGTAAAGCGGTAGACATTAAGGGCGTCAAACTGCTGGTCAGCGATCTGGCGGGCGTTGAGCCTAAGATGCTGCGTACTATGGTCGACGATCTCAAGAACCAGCTTGGTTCTACCGTTATCGTGCTGGCGACGGTGGCAGAAGGTAAGGTTTCTCTGATTGCGGGCGTCTCTAAGGATGTGACCGACCGCGTTAAAGCAGGGGAACTGATTGGTATGGTCGCTCAGCAGGTGGGCGGCAAGGGTGGCGGTCGTCCGGACATGGCGCAAGCCGGTGGTACGGATGCGGCGGCACTTCCTGCGGCATTAGCCAGCGTTGAAAGCTGGGTAAGCGCGAAACTGTAATAACTACAAAGCACAAGCAGACGCCATAGCGGCAACGTTATGGCGTCTTGTTCACTGTGCTATCGATAACGATAAAGTCAGGTTGAGTTTGTGTATATCGGCTAAACTTACGTTTAACAGAATGTGATGCCGTGACTGCTTACACTTTACGTGTTTGTCATCGCTTACTTTTTGGCGTTATATGATGGATAATGCCGGGATACAAGAGACCCGACTCTTTTAATCTTTCAAGGAGCAAAGAATGCTGATTCTGACTCGTCGAGTTGGTGAGACCCTCATGATTGGGGATGAGGTCACCGTGACAGTTTTAGGGGTAAAGGGTAACCAGGTACGTATTGGTGTTAACGCTCCTAAAGAAGTATCTGTCCACCGTGAAGAGATCTACCAGCGTATCCAGGCTGAAAAATCCCAGCAGTCCAGTTACTGATATTGTCGCGTCTCGCTGTCGGGCGAGACGCAACCCTCCCGGTATTTTTCCTGCTCAAAGTTACCGTTTAATTTCAATCGCTCTCTTTTTAACCACTCCGTTACCCTTAACTCGTCTCAATACCGCCATTTCGGCAGATGTTTTCTGTGGCATTGCCTGCAAAATCCGCTTATAAAACACCCTCTTTGCGGCTTTTACATGCGAATTGCGTGTGATTTGTGCAAACGATAAAAGCTTTTGGAAAATTGTTTGACTTATAAGTCCCAGAAAGTAATATATGCGCCACGCAGCGACGAGAAGCTCTTAACGAGTCACTCGAAGCACTCGAAAGAGGCGTTGTGTGGTGAGGTGGCCGAGAGGCTGAAGGCGCTCCCCTGCTAAGGGAGTATGCGGTCAAAAGCTGCATCCGGGGTTCGAATCCCCGCCTCACCGCCATTTTGCATCCGTAGCTCAGCTGGATAGAGTACTCGGCTACGAACCGAGCGGTCGGAGGTTCGAATCCTCCCGGATGCACCATCTATTACTTCATATTGCTTTCGAAGTGATATGAATATCGAGCAGTACAGTAGTAAATCCCGATGCATCCGTAGCTCAGCTGGATAGAGTACTCGGCTACGAACCGAGCGGTCGGAGGTTCGAATCCTCCCGGATGCA
>NZ_JADBRK010000003.1:0-64016 GCF_014930595.1 Enterobacter cloacae complex sp. P42RS | reverse complement strand
TGCATCCGTAGCTCAGCTGGATAGAGTACTCGGCTACGAACCGAGCGGTCGGAGGTTCGAATCCTCCCGGATGCACCATCTATTACTTCATATTGCTTTCGAAGTGATGTGAATATCGAGCAGTACAGTAGTAAATCCTGATGCATCCGTAGCTCAGCTGGATAGAGTACTCGGCTACGAACCGAGCGGTCGGAGGTTCGAATCCTCCCGGATGCACCATCTCTTCTAGTGATCCCCTTCGATGTTTAGTTCTTAATCACTCTCATTGTTATCACTTCGCAATCAGCGACAAAAATCCCCTTTTACGATAAAGTAATGCTTTGTTAATCGTTTAGCGAGAGCACGATGTACGCACAGTATGACGGTTTGATCTTCGACATGGACGGCACCCTCCTGGATACCGAACCCACGCATCGTCAGGCCTGGACCGACGTCCTGGGCCGTTACGGTATGCGTTTCGATTTACAGGCGATGATTGCCCTCAACGGATCGCCCACCTGGCGTATCGCACAGGCCGTGATTGAGCTGAATCAGGCCGATCTCGACCCGCATCAGCTCGCGCGTGAAAAAACCGATGCGGTAAAAGCCATACTGTTAGACACCGTGCAGCCTCTACCACTCATTGACGTCGTCAAGGAGTGGCACGGGCGTCGTCCTATGTCTGTCGGCACGGGCAGCGAGAGCGCGATTGCTGAAGCGCTACTCAACCACCTTGGCCTGCGCCACTATTTTTCTGCCGTCGTTGCTGCCGATCATGTTAAGCATCACAAACCCGCACCGGATACCTTCCTGCTCTGCGCAGAATTAATGGGTGTTCCACCCGCAAAATGCGTGGTGTTTGAAGATGCTGATTTTGGCATTCAGGCCGCGCGTGATGCCGGAATGGCGGCGGTGGACGTTCGCTTACTGTGAGTGACGCGCTGTCACTTGCCTCATTATTCGCCAGCAGTTTTTTAAGCTCCACGCTGTTACCGGGCAATTCGGAAGTGGTGCTGGTGGCGATGCTGTTGTCCGGCGTGAGTCAGCCCTGGCTGCTTGTATTAATAGCAACAATGGGTAATAGCCTTGGAGGGCTGACTAACGTTATTCTTGGGCGTTTCTTTCCGCTGCGCGAAAAATCGCGCTGGCAGGAAAAGGCAGTCGGCTGGCTAAAACGCTATGGCGCTGCCACGCTGTTATTAAGCTGGATGCCTGTAATAGGCGATTTACTGTGTCTGCTGGCGGGATGGATGCGGATCTCCTGGGGACCGGTGCTCTTTTTTTTGTGCCTTGGCAAGGCGTTGCGCTATGTTCTCGTGGCGTGGGCAACACTACAGGGTATGACGTGGTGGCACTAATTGGTGGAATGAATACGCGACCTTCAATCGTCAACCATTACAATTATGCTGAGTAACATTACTTTGACAGGCGGGAGGTCAATTTGATCCCGGACGTATCTCAGGCGCTGGCCTGGCTGGAAAACCACCCTCAGGCTCTGAAGGGTATTCAGCGTGGTCTTGAGCGTGAAACGCTGCGCGTTAACGCGGACGGTAGCTTAGCGACGACGGGTCACCCGAAGGCGTTAGGCTCGGCGCTGACACATAAATGGATCACAACCGATTTCGCTGAAGCGCTGCTGGAGTTCATTACGCCGGTGGACGGCGATATTGATCATATGCTGACGATCCTGCGCGACATCCATCGCTACACCGCGCGCAATCTCGGCGATGAACGTATGTGGCCGCTCAGCATGCCGTGCTATATCGAGCAGGGCCAGGAGATTGAGCTGGCGCAGTACGGCACGTCAAACATTGGTCGGCTGAAAACGCTCTATCGCGAAGGTCTTAAAAATCGCTACGGCGCGCTGATGCAGACGATCTCTGGCGTGCACTACAATTTCTCTTTGCCGATGGCGTTCTGGCAGGCGAAGGGGGGAGAAACGGATAAAGAAGCGATCTCCGCCGGTTATTTCCGTCTGATCCGCAACTATTACCGTTTTGGCTGGGTGATTCCGTATCTGTTTGGCGCGTCGCCTGCCATTTGTTCATCGTTCCTGCAGGGGAAACCGACCACGCTGCCGTTCGAAAAAACCGAGTGTGGCATGTACTATCTCCCGTACGCGACTTCTCTGCGCATGAGCGATCTGGGCTATACCAATAAATCGCAAAGCAATCTCGGTATTACGTTTAACGAATTGCACGAATATGTGGCAGGATTGAAGCGGGCGATTAAAACTCCGTCGGAAGAGTACGCGAAAATCGGCCTCGAAAAAGACGGAAAGCGCCTGCAAATCAACAGCAACGTATTGCAGATTGAAAACGAACTGTATGCGCCAATTCGTCCGAAGCGCGTGACGCGCAGCGGTGAAACGCCGTCGGATGCGCTGCAGCGCGGCGGCATTGAATACATTGAAGTGCGCTCGCTGGACATCAACCCGTTCTCACCGATTGGCGTTGACGAGCAGCAGGTTCGCTTCCTGGATCTGTTTATGGTCTGGTGCGCGCTGGCGGATGCGCCGGAAATGAGTTCAGACGAACTGCTTTGTACGCGCACGAACTGGAACCGCGTGATTCTGGAAGGCCGTAAACCGGGTCTGACGCTGGGTATTGGCTGCGAAACGGCGCAGTTCCCGCTGGCTAAGGTTGGTAAGGATCTGTTCCGTGACCTGAAGCGTGTTGCCCGCACCCTGGACAGCATCGACGGCGGCGACGCGTATCAACAGATTTGCGACCAGCTGGTTGAATGCTTTGATAACCCGGAACTGACGTTCTCTGCGCGCATTTTGCGCACCATGATCGAGCAGGGGATTGGCGGCACGGGGCGTTCACTCTCAGCGGAGTACCGTGAGATGCTGATGCAGGAGCCGTTAGAGATCCTGAGCGAAGCGGATTTTGTCGCGGAGCGCGACGCGTCCCTGGTGCGTCAGAAAGAGGTTGAAGCGGCGGATACGGAGTCGTTTGAGGCGTTTCTGGCGAAGCAGGCTTAAGCAGAAAAGAAAAAGGCCACATCGCTGTGGCCAAAATATACATCTCTGAATTCAGGGATGATGATAACAAATGCGCGTCTTTCATATACTCAGACGTGCATTCTGTAGAAGAGTTCAGTTTATTTAAAAAAAAATCACTATCGGAGGTGACGTATGCCGTTATTAGATAGCTTTACTGTCGACCATACCCGTATGGAAGCACCTGCAGTCCGCGTGGCGAAGACCATGCACACCCCGCACGGCGACACGATCACCGTCTTCGATCTGCGCTTCTGCGTGCCGAATAAAGAAGTGATGCCGGAGAAAGGCATTCACACCCTGGAACACCTGTTCGCCGGTTTCATGCGTGACCACCTGAACGGCAACGGCGTTGAGATCATCGACATCTCTCCGATGGGCTGCCGTACCGGCTTCTACATGAGCCTGATTGGTCAGCCTGAAGAGAAACGCGTCGCCGATGCGTGGAAAGCGGCGATGGAAGACGTGCTGAAAGTGAAAGAGCAGAACCAGATCCCTGAGCTGAACGTTTACCAGTGCGGCACTTACCAGATGCACTCTCTGGAAGAAGCCCAGGAAATTGCCCGTCACATCATCGAGCGTGACGTTCGCGTGAACAGCAATGAAGAGCTGGCCCTGCCAAAAGAAAAACTGCAGGAACTGCACATCTAGTATTGTGCCTGTGGATGCCCGGTGGCGCTTCGCTGGCCGGGCCTACAATCCTCATGACGACAACCACCACCTTCTCCTTTACCCATCGCCCGCTTGTGCCGTTTTCGCATGATTATGCTCATGGCGATAGCGAGCCGTGGCATGAGCACGACTGCGCGCAGCTGCTGCACAGCCTGACGGGCGTCGTGCGGGTCGATACCGCATCCGGCTGCTGGGTAGTGCCGCCCGGGCGCGGCGTCTGGCTACCGGCGGGAACACAGCACTCGCTTCGCATCACCGGCAACGTTGCAGCCCGCACGCTGTTTATCGATCCGCTGGCGCGAGCCGATCTCCCGGCGACCTGTCAGATCGTGCAGATCTCCCCGCTGCTGCGCGAGCTGATCCTCACCTCCCTGACGCTACCGGAATCGTACTCGCCGGGAAGCCGTGACGAGCGCGTGTATGAGCTCATTCTGGATGAAATTCGCATCATGCCGGTGCTGCCGTTTCACCTGCCGGAACCGGAAAGTGAAGCGTTACGCCAGCTGTGTCGGCAGATCCGTCAGTTACCAGGTGAAAGCTGGAGCGGTCAACAGAGCGCGAGCTTGCTCGGCATGAGCGAGCGTACGCTGAACCGCCATTTTCAGCAGCAGACCGGGTTAAGCTACGGCGAGTGGGTGAGAAGGGCGCGCCTGCTGGAAGCCTTAGTGCGGCTGGCGCAGGGCCAGCCGGTGCTGCGCGTGGCGCTGGATCTGGGATACGGCAGCCACAGCGCCTTTACGGCGATGTTCCGCCGGGCGATGGGTATCTCACCCAGCGATTACTTTAAGAACGACTAACCGCGTTAAACAGCGCCTGAAGCGACGCGCGCGCCACGTCGCTGTCAATGCCCACGCCCCAGCTGCTGGTGCCGTCCTGGAACAGGCAGCGGATATAGGCCACCGAACGGCTGTCGCTGCGTTCGCCCAGCGTATGTTCGTGATAATCCTTAATCACAAACGGCGCGTTGACCCAGCGGCTCAGGCCCTGCGCGGCAGCGGAGAGCAGACCGTTGCCCTGACCCTCCAGCTGGCGCGTTCCCCCCTGCGTGACGACGCTTGCCGTCAGCCGCAGCTGGCCGTTCTGCTGGCCGTCGCTGCGGTAGGATTGCAGCGCCAGCTGCGGCGTCGTTACCAGCCCGTAGCGGGTGCGGAATAGCTGCCACAGCGCGTTCTGCGTCATTTCTTTCCCGTGGCGATCCGTTTCCTGCTGCACGTGCTGGCTAAAATCCTGCTGCAGGGCGCGGGGCAGCTTCAGGCCGTGGTTTTGCTCAATAAGCCAGGCGCTGCCGCTTTTTCCTGACTGGCTGTTCACGCGGATCACCGCTTCGTAGGTGCAGCCGATGTCCTGCGGATCGACGGGCAGATAGGGCATCTCCCAGCGATCGCCAGGCCTGCGGGCATCAAAGCCTTTCTTAATGGCGTCCTGGTGCGAGCCGGAGAAGGCGGTATAGGCCAGCCGTCCTGCCCACGGATGGCGCGGATGGACAGGCAACTGGTTGCAGGCCTCTACCGTTTCGACCACCCGATTCATATCGCTAAAGTCCAGATTGGGACTAATGCCCTGGCTGTAGAGGTTCATCGCCAGCGTTACCAGGCAAACGTTGCCCGTGCGTTCGCCGTTGCCAAAAAGGCAGCCCTCTACGCGGTCGGCCCCGGCCATCACCGCCAGCTCCGCGCTGGCGACGCCCGTTCCGCGGTCGTTATGCGGATGCACGCTGATGCAAACGTCGCGGCGACGGCTGAAGTGGCGGCAGAAATACTCTATCTGATCGGCATAGACGTTCGGCGTACTGACCTCGACGGTAGCGGGTAAGTTGATCACCATTGGCCGTTCATCGCACGGCTGCCAGATCTCCGCCACGGCTTCACAAATCTCCAGCGCAAACTCCGGCTCGGTAAAGCAGAAGGTTTCCGGGGAGTACTCGTACTGCCAGCGGGTTTCAGGGTTCTCTTCACAAAGCTGGCGGATAAGCCGCGTGGCGCGGGTGGCCAGCTCGACGATCTGCGCTTTCTCCATGCCGAACACCAGGCGGCGGAACAGCGGGGCGGTGGCGTTATACAGGTGGACGGTGGCCTGCTTCGCGCCGCGCAGGGATTCAAAAGTACGATGGATAAGATCTTCCCGCGCCTGTGTTAACACCTGAATCGTGACGTCATCCGGAATGCGGTTCTCTTCGATGAGCTGGCGGACAAAGTTGAAGTCGGTCTGCGAGGCGGACGGGAAGGCGACCTCAATCTCTTTAAATCCGCAGCCCAGCAGCAAATCCCAGAACTGCAGCTTGCGCGCGCTGTCCATCGGCTCGGCAAGCGCCTGGTTGCCGTCGCGTAAGTCTGTCGAAAGCCAGCGCGGCGCGCGGGTGATGGTCTGCTCCGGCCAGCGGCGGTCGGGCAATGAAACGGTGGGATAAGGCTGGTATTTGTTGGCGGGTGTGTTCAGCATGATGCGCTCCTGTTGTCTTTTCACTATCGTGAAGTGATTTCAGGAGCGCTGCTTTATCGAAACTGACAATCGCTGTCGCGTTCTGGACAACGCGAATTAGTGCGCCCCTCCGCCGCCGCCACCGGCGCCAAACGGCGGTCTGGCAAACCACACCAGCCCCAGCAGGACGATGAAGATCCCCGCTGATATCCAGAAAATCTCGTTTGCCGAGATAATCAGCCCCTGGTTGGTGATCTGCTGGGCAATCCAGCCGGATGCCTGCTGCTCCGTCATCCCCATGCCCTGAAGCTGACTGTACATCTGCTGGGCATTCGGATTGTACGGGTTCACCGCTTCGGTCAGCTGGGCATGGTGCATCGATTCACGGTTGGTCCACAGGGTGGTGGTGATCGACGTCCCGATGGAACCCGCTAGCGTACGGGTGAAGTTCGACAGGCTTGATGCCGCCGCCAGACGCTCAGGCGGCAGGCCAGAGAGCGTAATGGTGGTCAGCGGCATAAAGAAGCACGCCACCGCAAAGCCCTGAATGAACTGCGGCCACGCCGAGGCGCCAAAGTCCATTCCCGGCTCAAAGGTATACGCGCGCCAGTAGAAGCACACGGCGTACATAATGAAGCTGAACGTCACCAGCCGACGCATGTCGAGCTTGTGGGCGAAGCGGCCAATAATCGGCGACAGCAGAACCGGGATCACCCCAACGGGCGCTGAGGCCAGACCCGCCCAGGTCGCGGTATAGCCATACACCTCCTGCAACAGCTGCGGCAGCAGAACAATCGCGCCGAAGTAGAGCATATAGGCGAGGCTGATACACAGGCAGCCGATGGTGAAGTTTCGCGATTTGAAGAGCGAGAGATCGACAATCGGGTTGTCGTCCGTCAGCTCCCAGACAATCAGGAAGCTTATCGACACCACCGCGACAATGGTCAGGATGATGATCTCCTGCGAGTTGAACCAGTCGAGCTCTTTACCGCGGTCGAGCATGATCTGCAGACTGCCGATACCCAGGATCAGCAGCGCCAGCCCGATGCTGTCGATACGGCGCTGTTCGGTGCGCGTCTCTCGTCCCCGCAGCGACTGCAGCGTCATCAATACCACGACGGCGCCAATCGGTACGTTGATAAAGAAGATCCAGCCCCAGTGGTAGTTATCGCTGATGTACCCGCCCAGAATCGGTCCGCAGATAGGCGCGACGATAACGGTCATTGACCATAGCGCCAGCGCGACCGAACGTTTTGCTGGGGGGTAGTTGCTCAGCAGCAAACTCTGCGACAGCGGGATCAGCGGCCCGGCGACAATCCCCTGAATGACGCGGAAGAAAATCAGCATCGTCAGGCTGCTGGACATGCCGCACGCCCAGGAGGCAAGAACAAACGCTACCGTGGACCAGAGGAACAGCTTCACCTCACCGACGCGCTTCGCCAGCCAGCCGGTGATAGGGATGGAGATGGCGTTTGCCACCCCAAACGAAGTAATGACCCAGGTCCCCTGGCTCAGCGACGAGCCAAGGTTACCGGCGATGGTTGGGATCGCCACGTTTGCGATGGTGGAGTCCAGCACCTGCATGAATGTCGCCAGCGACAGCGCAATGGTCATAATGACCAGCTGCGCGCCTTCCAGCGGTTTTTGCGGCTTTTGCTGTTGCATAACGCTCACCTTCGGATTAACCGGCGTTTGCCTTCACGATGTCATCGATCAGTTTGTTGACCGGATCGAGGCTAATTTCACGGGCGTTACTTTCATAAACCGGGCTGCTACGCACCTGGCTTGCCAGGATCTGACCGTCGCGGTTGGCGGTATCGACCGTCACAAGCGTGGAGAGGCCGATACGCAGCGGGTGATCCGCCAGCTGTTTGGCATCCAGCTCGATACGCACGGGCAGACGCTGAACCACTTTAATCCAGTTACCGGTGGCGTTTTGCGCAGGCAGCAGGGAGAAGGCGCTGCCGGTCCCCATATCCAGACCCACCACTTTCCCGGTGTACTTCACGTCATCGCCATAGATATCGCTGACCACGGTTGCGGTCTGGCCGATACGCATATGGGCGAGCTGCGTCTCTTTAAAGTTGGCGTCTACCCACAGGTTGTCTGCCGGCACGACCGCCATCAGCGGCGTGGTCGGACTAATCTGCGCCCCTGGCTGGACGGAACGGCGGGAGACGTAGCCGGTCATCGGGCTGACGATTTTGGTACGCTGCAGGGCAAGCCATGCGTTGCGTACTTCAGTCGCCGCCTGTTGTACGGCGGGCTGGTTTTCGAGGCTGGTGCCGAGCACCATCGCCTGGTTGGCGTTGTACTGTTGAATGGCCACATCCAGCTGTGCCTGAGCGCTGGCGACGGCGTCGCGGGCGTGCTGCAGCTCTTCACGGCCAATCAGGTTGGCCGTGCCGAGCGGTACACGGCGGTTCAGGTCGCTCTGCGCCTGCGCGAGTGCGGTTTTCTGCACGTCGATGTTGGCCTGCAGCTGTTTACTGTTGATCATCAGCTGGCGGGTCTGACGGACGCTGGAGGCCAGCGCGGTCTGGGCTTTCTCAAATGCCTGCTGGGCGTCGGTTGGATCGAGGGTCACCAACACATCGCCTTTTTGCACAAAGTCGGTATTGTCAGCCCAGACTTTCGTCACGCTGCCCGACACCTGCGCCATAATCTGTACCTGGTTCCCTGCCACGTATGCGTCGTCAGTCTCTTCTGCATGACGCAATACTAAAAACCAATAGATCCCATATGCCACGGCAATAATAATAAAGAGCAAGGTCAACAGAAGAAGGGCACTTTTACGTTTGCCTTTCTTATTGGCCGGTTGCTGCGGGGTAGTGCTCTCCGCATTTGCGCTCATTGTTGTTCTCCACGATCTTCTTATTTTCACATCGGCTGAGCCGACCTGTTGTCAGAAAGGCCAGCAGTGTGACGTGCTGGCCTGTCGGTTTTCTTATATAAATCTGGATTGTTGAGCGTGTCGTCGCGTTAGCGCAGCGCCTCAAGAACAGCGCCTTCTTCATCCATCTGGTCCAGACGGGTGAGCAGCTTGCGAGTGATGTGCTCAAGCTGGTCGCGCTCGGAAGTACTGAGGGCAGACCAGAGTTTGTGCAGGCAATTGTGCTGAGGTGGCAGCACCTCACGCAGGAACTGGTGACCTTTATCGGTCAATTGCAGATGCAGGCAGCGGCGATCGTTATCGCTTTCACGGCGCTCAATCCAGCCGCGCTTTTCCAGCTCATCGGCAATACGGGTCGCATTGGTACGGGACGATCCCAGCGCGCAGCTCAGCTCAGAAGGCTGAATGCTATGGTTTTCCTGAGACTCCAGCGTAATCAACGCCATAAACAACGTCTCGTTAATCCCTTGAGCTTTCAGCATTTTATTACGATTTTCCAGTAGCTTACCCTGCATGTGCATGCACAGGCGTGTCAGCAGGATTTCCTGATACGGGAAGTCCTCATGACGACTGGCGCGGAATTTAAGCATTTGTTCAATGGGCGTAAACGAACTATCCATTTTGGGCATAACCTCATTAATTACAGCCGATATAGTAACGATGGTGACAAATAATGTAAATGAATTATTTGTGCGGTTATATCCGCCAAACGAATGCCACCATCAAAGAGCGCCGGGTAAGTCCGTGACCCGGTGAGCACAGAAAGCGTAGGGTATAAACCCGCTGAAGAGAGGATGTGGGGACGGGGGTCTGAACTATTCATGCCAATTGTAGATATGTCACCCACATTAAAATTTCTGGGATAAATGATTACGTTTACATTAACAGACTGCCGGGCCCCTTTACACCCTAAGAGGCCCAAAGCAATGTAAAACTTAATGAATTGCTTCCTGACGATGATAGCCGCGCCACCATACAACCAGGTTAAGCGCGGCGACGAGTGCCCCTATCCCGCACACACCTGACCAGCCGGCATGCTGCCACGCCGACGCTGATATTAACGAACCCGCCGCACCACCAATGAAGTAGCTGGTCATGTATCCGGCCGTGAGGCGGTTACGCGCCTCGGGCTTCACGCGGTAAATCACGGTCTGGTTGGTGATGTGCACACCCTGTACGGTGAGATCGAGCACCAGAATACCGACGATCAGCGCCAGCACCGAGACGTGCCCATACCAGATGGCCGCCCAGGAGAGCAGGAGCAAAATCAGTCCGGCTGTCGTGGTCATGTGCGATTTGCCTTTATCAGCCAGCCCGCCTGCCGGGCGAGCGCCCAGTGCACCTGCTGCACCGGCCAGACCGAACAGACCAATCACCCCTTCGGAATAATTGAACGGCGGTGCGGCCAGCAGAAATGCCATCGACGTCCAGAGAATGCTGAAGTTGGCGAAGGTTAAACACCCCAGCAGAGCGCGGGTGCGCAGCAGTTTATCCTGCGTGAACAGGCTAAACACGGAGGCCAGAAGCTGCGGGTAATTCAGGTGGTTCTCCTGCTTCACCTTCGGCAGCCCGCGCCACAGCGCCAGCGCCATCACCACCATCAATACGCTCGCCACCCAGTAAACGGTGCGCCAGCCGCCGAGGCTTGCCAGCAGCCCGGCAACGGTTCGCGCCAGCAGAATGCCCAGCAGCAGGCCGCTCATGATAGTGCCGACCACTTTGCCGCGTTTTTCCGGCGAGGCGAGCGTTGCGGCGAGAGGCACCAGGATTTGCGCCACGACGGAGAAAAGCCCCGTTAGCGCGGTACCGACGATCATCATCGTCAGCGACTGGCTGCTGGCGGTGATCAGCATGCCGCCTGCCGCCAGAAGCGTCATAGAGACGATAAGCATCCGGCGCTCAAACATATCGCCCAATGGCACCAGGAACAGCAGCCCTGCCGCATAGCCTAGCTGCGCAGCGGTGACGATAAAGCCGGCGGAGCTGGCTGAGAGATCAAAGGCGCGCGCGATAGTATCAAGCAGAGGTTGTGCGTAATAGTTGCTGGCGACTGCCAGACCCGTTGCCACGGACATTAAAAGGATGAGTGCGGGGCTAAGCCCCTGAGATGTTTTTGTCATTAGTTTCAGGAATCGTGAGTTAAGTGATTATTTTTCCGGAAACCATAATAGCTAATGATTGTGAATGTTGGGGGATTGTTATGTGTGTGTTTGTGCGGTTAATCGCCTCACCCTAACCCTCTCCCCAGAGGGGTGTACGGTCCGGGGTGAGGGGTAAGGTTGTGTTGTGTTTTTACTTCTGCGCCGCAAGCGCCTCTTTCACCCAGCCATCAAACTGCTGCTGGTGGGCTTTGATCCAGCCATCCACGTGGCCTTTGACATCCGCCTCAGAGGATTTGCCCGCATGCATCATCGCATTCTGGGCGTTGATGTCCGCCAGCGGCAGCTTCATCACCGAGAACAGCTTCGCCGCAGCCGGGTTTTTCTCCGCCCAGGCTTTGTTCGCCACGATGTGCATGGTGTTCACCGGGAAGCCATAGTTCATGCCGTTCGGCAGTTTGGTGTCGATATCTTTCTGCTCGCCCGGCAGGGAGGAGAAGGGCACCTGCAGCCACACCACGTCTTTACCCGGCTTCAGCACGTCGCTCACCCAGTATGGCGTCCAGGTGTAGTAGATCACCGGCTTGCCTTCCTTAAAGCGGGCAATGGTATCGGCCATCATCGCGGAGTAGTTGCCGTGGCTCACGTCGACGGTTTTCGCCAGATCGAAGGCTTTGTTCTGGTGGTTAATCACCGCTTCACAGCCCCAGCCCGGCGAGCAGCCCATCATGTCGGCTTTACCGTCACCGTTGGTGTCGAACAGTCTGGCGATCTTCGGATCTTTCAGCTGTTCAATATTGGTGATGTGGTACTGGTCGGCGGTTTTCTTGTCGATCAGATACCCCTGCGCTGCGCCCGTCACGAAGGTGCCTTCGCGGTAGAATTTCTTGTCACCACCGGCGGCGGCATACATGTCGTCGTGCAGCGGCTGCCAGTTCACTGCGGTAAAGGTGGCGTCACCGGAGGCAATCGAGGTGTAGCCCACGTTGTAATCCACTTCGCTCGGCGTGTTAACCGTGTAGCCGAGCTTCTCCAGCGCGCGGCTGACGAGCAGGGTCTGGAAGCTCTCTTCTGAAATGGTGCTCTGCACCGGCTGCACGGTAATGCCTTTGCCCGGCAGGTCAGCGGCAAACGCGCTGGTGGAGACAAGGGTGGCAAACGCTGTGGCAAAAAGTACGTTATGTCGCATCGTTGTTCCTTATTTTGTAAATGGGCGGGTCAGTAACCCGACAGGGCCGGTGGTGTACCAGCGACGGTTGCCGCGACTGCGTGAATCACGACCGACAGCCTGGGTCAGGCGGTCAAGGATAATGGCGAGGATCACAATCCCGACGCCGCCGACGGTCGCCAGCCCCATGTCGAGACGGCCAATACCGCGCAGCACCATCTGGCCGAGACCGCCAACGGCGATCATCGAGGCGATCACCACCATGGACAGCGCCAGCATCAGCGTCTGGTTAACGCCCGCCATAATGGTCGGCATCGCCAGCGGAAGCTGAACCTTAAACAGCATCTGACGCGGGCTGGCGCCGAACGAGCGCGAGGCCTCAATCAGATCCGCAGGCACCTGGTTAATGCCCAGGATAGTCAGGCGAATAATTGGCGGCAGGGCGAAGATAATGGTCACCACCACGCCCGGCACGTTACCGATGCCGAACAGCATCACGATAGGCACCAGATAGACGAACGCCGGGGTGGTCTGCATCGCATCCAGCAGGGGACGAATAATCTTCGCCGCCCGCGGGCTGCGCGCCAGCCAGATCCCCATCGGCAGGCCGATGACAATGCAGAAGAGGAGGGCGGTCAGCACCAGCGCCAGGGTGATCATCGCCTGCGACCAGGCCCCAATCGCGCCGATGGCAATCAGCGAAATCAGCGTGGCGACACCCATCCCGGCGCTGCCAAACTGCCAGGCGATCAGGGAGAACAGGATAATCGCCACGGGCGCCGGCATGCCCAGCATCAGCTGCTGGAAGCCGTTCAGGATGTAATCCACCGGGATGCGGATCCCCTGGAAAACCGGGCGGAAGTGCGTGACCACCCAGTCGATCCCCTCCGTCACCCAGCTGTCCAGCGGGATCAGCGTCTTGTGGAACGGATCCATAATATTGAAGTGCTCTGGCGCAGGCGCGGGTGCGCTGTTCAGCCAGTCTGCCGCGCCGCCGCCGTCGGCAGGTGCGGGCGTGGAACCCCACGCGTCGGCGGATTGTGCAGCGTTATCCGCCGCTTCAGTGGTACCCCATGGGTTTGATTGATCAGCCATTGTTTGCCCCCTCGCGATCTAAAGCCTGTAGCAACATCCGTTTTGAGATGATGCCAACGTACTGTTGTTCTTCACCGACAACCGGCACGGCGCAAGGCGCCTGACCCACGTGAGAGAGCAACTCGCTGAGCGGCGTTTCGGCATCCACGGCAAGCGGAGCGTCAATCAACGCCGCATCGATTCCCTGGTTTTCGCTCAGGGCGGTTTTCAGAGAGTCGATGGAGACAACGCCGACAAATTTATTGCCGCGTTCAACCAGATAACCGTATTCACGGTCTTCATCCTGCAACAGCTTCAGCGCGGAGCGCGGGCCGAAGCCTGGCGTTTTTCGAATAATGCCGTTTGGCGTTCGTCGGGCAATATCTTTCGCGCTAAATACCTGGCTAATATCCACGCCGCGGAAGAAGGTGCGCACGTAATCATTTGCCGGATTATTGAGAATTTCATCCGGCGTGCCGACCTGCACCACTTCGCCATTTTGCATAATGGCAATGCGATCGCCAATACGCATGGCTTCATCGAGATCGTGAGAAATAAAGACAATGGTGCGCTGGTGTTTGGCCTGTAATTTTACCAGCTCATCCTGCATCTCGGTGCGAATTAAAGGATCGAGGGCGGAGAAGGCTTCATCCATTAATAATATGTCTGGATTAATGGCTAACGCGCGGGCTAATCCGACGCGCTGACGCATCCCGCCCGAAAGCTCGTCCGGGTAGGCATGAGCGTAATTTTCCAGCCCAACCTGACGCAAAGCATCCAGGGCTTTTTCCTGACGTTCCTGAGCGGGCGTGCCGGCTAATTCCATACCGAAGGCGGTATTATCGAGCACCGTCATATGCGGCATCAGCGCGAATGACTGAAACACCATTGCGATCTTCTTTCTGCGCACCTCGCGGAGTTCTGCGTCTGAGATTCTGGCGATATCCACGCCGTCAATCAGCACCTGTCCGCGGGTGGGTTCAATCAGGCGATTGAGAAGGCGAACCATAGTGGATTTACCCGAACCGGATAACCCCATGATGACAAAAATCTCGCCTTCTTCAATGGCCAGACTGGCGTCTTTAACGCCAAGCGACAGCCCGGTTTTTTCCAGAATTTGCTCTTTCGAAAGGCCTTTCTCAATATATTTGAATGCGCGCTGCGGGTGCTCGCCAAATATTTTATAAAGATTTTTCACTTCTAATTTAATTGCCATGCAATAGAGAGTGTCCTGTTATTTGTTTATGTCGATATGATTACCATGGTAAATTGTTAACGGGCATAACCCTAACATACTGAGAATCTGAGACAACCCTGAGTTGGCCTGACGCCGGAATTTTGCTGCAAGCGAAACGGCTGAATTTCCCATGAATAAAGGGCTGAGGACGGTTTGAATTTTTCTCAATTTTTTGCTGCTGCGTCGGGAAATTCGCCTGAATCGGAGTGATTCAGGCGAATATGACGGGGAAATTACAGTGTAGTGCCTGGTGAAATAGTGGTGTGGAAATAATGAGATTTATATTTAATTAATGAACGTTAATTCATACATTAAAAATCCCAATCCTCATCTTCTGTCTCCACCGCTTTACCCATCACGTACGACGATCCGGACCCGGAGAAGAAATCGTGGTTTTCGTCCGCATTGGGCGACAGCGCCGCGAGGATCGCCGGGTTTACCTCCGCCATCTCCGGCGGGAAAAGCGCGTCGTAGCCCAGGTTCATCAGCGCTTTGTTCGCGTTGTAGCAGAGAAACGCCTTCACGTCCTCTTCCCAGCCCGTTCCGGCGTACAGCTCTTCGGTATAGCTCAACTCGTTGTCATACAGATCCATCAGCAAATCGAGGGCGAAACCCTTGAGTTCCTCGCGTTTTTCCGGGCTGACTTTCTCCAGCCCTTTCTGATACTTATAGCCGATGTAATACCCGTGCACCGCCTCGTCACGGATAATGAGGCGAATCAAATCGGCGGTGTTAGTGAGCTTGCCCCGGCTCGACCAGTACATGGGCAGCCAGAAGCCGGAATAGAAGAGGAAGGATTCCAGGAACACGCTGGCGATCTTCTTCTTCAGCGGCTCGTCGGCGCGGTAATACTCCAGCACCAGCTCCGCCTTGCGCTGCAATGACGCGCTCTCTTCGCTCCAGGCGTAGGCCGCGTCCACGTCTTTGGTCTGGCACAGCGTGGAGAAAATCGAGCTGTAGGAGCGGGCGTGCACCGCCTCCATAAAGCTGATGTTCGACATCACCGCCTCTTCGTGCGGCGTCAGCGCGTCGCTCATCAGAGCGGGCGCACCGACGGTATTCTGAATGGTGTCCAGCAGCGTCAGGCCGGTAAAGACGCGGATCGTCAGCTGCTGTTCGGCGTGGCTCAGCGTCTGCCAGGCTGGAATATCATTGGAGAGCGGCACCTTTTCCGGCAGCCAGAAATTGCTGGTCAGGCGGTTCCACACCTCCAGGTCTTTATCGTCCTGAATCTTGTTCCAGTTAACGGCACTCACGCGTGACAGTTTCATCCTTTCTCCTTACAGCGCGCAGGACACGCAGCCTTCGATTTCGGTGCCTTCCAGCGCAAGCTGGCGCAGGCGAATGTAGTACAGCGTTTTGATGCCTTTCTTCCAGGCGTAAATCTGCGCTTTGTTGATATCCCGCGTGGTAGCGGTGTCCGGGAAGAAGAGCGTCAGCGACAACCCCTGGTCCACGTGCTTCGTGGCCTCGGCGTAGGTATCAATGATTTTTTCCGGGCCGATCTCGTACGCGTCCTGGTACAGCGCCAGGTTTTCATTGGTCATAAACGGGGCAGGGTAGTAGACGCGTCCGGTTTTGCCTTCCTTACGAATTTCAATCTTCGACACGATCGGGTGAATGCTCGACGTGGCGTGGTTGATGTAGGAAATCGAACCGGTTGGCGGCACCGCCTGCAGGTTCTGGTTATAAATGCCGTAGCGCATCACGTCGTCGCGCAACTGCTGCCACATCTCGCGCGTCGGCAGGGTAATGCCGGCGCGGTCAAACAGCGCGCGCACTTTTTCGGTTTTCGGCTGCCAGTCGCCTTCCAGATACTGGCTGAAATACGCCCCGCTGGCGTAGCGCGACTGCTCAAAGCCTGCGAACCGCTGGTTGCGCTCGCGCGCCAGCATCATTGAGGTATGCAGCGCATGCCAGGTGACGGTGTAGAAATAGAGATTCGTGAAATCCAGCCCTTCCGGGCTGCCGTAGGCGATGCCTTCCCGTGCCAGATAGCCGTGCAGGTTCATCTGCCCCAGGCCGATGGCGTGCGATGCGGCGTTGCCCGCCTCGATGGACGGCACGCTGCGGATGTGGCTCATGTCCGATACCGCCGTCAGCCCGCGAACGGCAGTCTCCACCGTGCGGCCAAAATCTGGCGAATCCATGGTGTGGGCAATATTGAGCGACCCGAGGTTGCAGGAGATATCTTTGCCGATCTCCGCGTAGTCCAGGTTTTCGTCGTAAGCGGAGGCGCTGTTGACCTGCAAAATTTCCGAGCACAGGTTGCTCATGTTGATGCGCCCGGCAATCGGATTGGCGCGGTTTACCGTATCCTCGTACATGATGTACGGATAGCCGGATTCAAACTGAATTTCCGCAAGCGTCTGGAAGAAATCGCGGGCGTTGATGTATTTCTTGCGGATGCGATCGTCTGCAACCAGCTCGTCATAAAGCTCGCTTATCGCCACGTCGCCAAACGCTTTGCCGTAGATCCGCTCCACGTCATACGGCGAGAAGAGCGCCATGTCGGCATTCTCTTTGGCCAGCTTAAACGTGATATCCGGGATCGTCACGCCGAGCGACAGGGTTTTGATGCGGATTTTTTCGTCGGCGTTTTCGCGCTTGGTATCGAGAAAACGCAGGATGTCCGGGTGGTGCGCGTGCAGGTAAACCGCCCCCGCCCCCTGGCGCGCGCCAAGCTGGTTGGCGTAGGAGAAGGCATCTTCCAGCATCTTCATCACCGGGATGACGCCGGAAGACTGGTTTTCGATGCGTTTGATCGGCGCGCCCGCTTCCCGCAGGTTCGAGAGCAGAAACGCCACGCCGCCGCCGCGTTTGGAAAGCTGCAGCGCCGAGTTCACCGCACGGCCAATCGACTCCATATTGTCTTCGATGCGCAGCAGGAAGCAGGAGACCAGCTCGCCGCGCTGGGCCTTGCCGCAGTTGAGGAAGGTGGGCGTAGCGGGCTGGAAGCGGCCGGAGAGGATCTCCTCCGTCAGCCGTTCAGCCAGCGCTTCATCGCCCTGGGCCAGCGTCAGGGCCACCATCACGGTGCGATCTTCAAAGCTTTCTAAATAGCGTTTGCCGTCGAAGGTTTTCAGGGTGTAGCTGGTGTAATACTTCCATGCGCCAAGAAACGTCTGGAAGCGAAAACCGCTGGCGTGCGCACGTTCAAACAGTCTTACCACGAAGGGACGATCGTAGCGGGCCAGGACGCGCTCCTCGTAGTAGCCCTCGTTAACCAGATAGTCGAGACGTTCATTCTGGCTTGCAAACGTCACGCTGTTGGGCCGCACGTGGGCGGCGAAAAAAGCCTCTACCGCCTCGCGATCTTTGCCAAACTGAATGCGCCCCTCCCGGTCATAGAGGTTAAGCATCGCGTTTAATGCGTGGTAGTCCGGCGTCGCCTGAATTACCCGTTCTGCGGTTGTCGTTGCCAAAATTCGTTCACTCCTTTACGCACGTTTTCTACGTCCTGCTGTGTCCCCATCAGTTCAAAACGATAGAGATACGGCACGCCGCATTTTTGAGAGATGACATCCCCGGCGCGGCCAAAGGCATCGCCAAAATTACGATTGCCCGCCGCGATCACGCCCCGAATCAGTACCCGGTTATGAGGATCGTTCAGAAAGCGGATCACCTGGCGAGGTACTGCTCCTGCCGTACCGCCGCCGCCATAGCTGGGCACCACCAGTATGTAAGGTTCGTCTACCTGAATGCGCTCCCGCTCATTGAGCGGAATACGCACCGCTGGCAGCCCGAGGCGCTCAATAAAGCGCAGCGTGTTTTCTGAGCTGCTGGAGAAGAAGACCAGCCCACTCATGCACGCGTGGCCTGAGCGCTCAGGCGGTTAATCATGTCCGGGCGAAAGCCAGACCAGCTGGTATCACCGGCAACCACTACCGGAAGCTGACGAAATCCCTGTTCGCGCAGGGTATCCGCGGCATCGGGCACCAGGTCGATATTTACCATCTCAAACGCCACGCCGCGGCTCTCCATCGCCCGTTTGGTGGCGTGGCACTGAACACAATCGTTACGAGTGTAAATAATAATGCTCATGATTCGTATTTCCATTTAGAATGAGAAAACGGCGCGAGTTAACGCGTCATAGAGTGTGTGTCTTTCTTAAGGGAATACTAGATGTAGTTGAGAAAAGATTCAACCATACAAGATATGGGAAATTCAGATTAATATTGCCCTGGTGATGAGCACAGCGGGGCAGGGCGGGCTGTACGGGTTTTTCAGGCTTACAGGCATAAAAAAGCCCCGGCGCCTGAGGCTACCGGGGTTGAGAATGCGGGCTTACTTACGCAGGCTGAGCAGGGCTCCGACAAAAATGCCGACCGCCGCGACGGTTCCCAGCGTACACAGTGGTTTTTCACGTACGAAGGTCGTAGCACAGCTTGCCATGTCGCAGGCCGCCTGCGTAGCGCGTGAACGTCCGTTCATACGGGCGCGGGTTTCACGGAGCAGAGACTGAGCCTTACGTTTCGCAGCATCTGCTTCATCCTTCGCATCCGATCCCCAGGATTTCAGCACTTCCTCAAGCGTGTCCGCTAATTGGCTGACATCATTACGAATATCCTGCGCGTCGTCGTTAATATCGTTTCGGTTCGGTCTGTTAAACATACGATCCTCCGTAATTTTGTGTTCCCGTTTAGTTTAGTTCAGAAATTTAATATCTGAAGCGCGTCACGCGTTATCCGCCAGTTTATGGACTATTCTGAAAGCCCTGCTAATGCTGATTACTGTAAGGTTGCCGGGCAGGAAAAGATAACGAGGAAAAGATATGTATTTACGACCTGACGAGGTGGCACGCGTTCTTGAAAAAGAGGGATTCACCATGGATGAGGTGACGCCAAAAGCGTATGGATATCGCCGCGGCGAGAATTATGTTTATGTTAATCGTGAAGCCAGGATGGGACGTACCGCTCTCATTATTCACCCGACGCTGAAAGACAGAAGTCTGTCATTTGCTGAGCCTGCCTCGGATATTAAAACCTGCGATCACTATCAGCAATTTCCGCTCTATTTAGGCGGTGAACGGCATGAGCATTATGGTATTCCGCACGGTTTCAGTTCGCGTATGGCGCTGGAGCGGTTTCTGAAGGGACTGTTTGGCGACGTACAGTAAATCTGCGACTGGCTTTCGCCAGTCGCTTCACATTACGCTTTTACCTGGCCATACTGGCTGACCTTAAACAGGCGGCGGCAGTAGTCGAGGAAATAGCCGTATACCGCACCCATCAGCATTGATACCACGATATTCGAACTGACCGCTGCGGCGATCTGGTGCCAGTCCGCGCCCACTGTCAGGAGAATAGCCACGTAGACCGGCGACTGGAACGTGACGTACGCCAGCACGTCGGCAAGATTTTTCATCCAGCCCGCCGGGCTGATGCGGCGCGCGAAACGCATAACGGCATCGCGGTATAGCCCGTAAGGCCATGCGATAATAATATTGACCGGGATCGCCACCAGACGAGAAGAAAGTGACTGCTCGAAGGTCATTCCGGAGAGGAATATTTCAATCAGCATGTTCACAACGGAACAGTAGACAACCATCGCGAAAGTATCCGCCACCGCGTGGCGCAGGCGAGATTGCGGCGAGAACATGTCTGAACTCCTTGAGAAGAACGCAGTGGAATCGGTTTTCCTTCAGCGGCTAGTGCTTTAGGTTGGTTTGTTTGAGGTGTATAGCGTATATCTCTATGTTTGAACTAACAACTAGTGATTAATTTTTATTTACTCGCCTTTTGTCCACAAAATTCTCTAAAATTGATTGTTTTTTATCCGGTTCGTTATAATCTGTCTCATCAAATGTTTTACTTATATAAATCAGTGTCTTATGTGTTTTGCTTTTGACGCAGAAATCCACTCCCCTGATGTGAGCGCAGTATGCTGTGATTTGGATTAAAGTTGACCATTTATATTGATTCAGTGATTAGATCTACGTGTTTCCCGCCAATGCTATGCGCTATTATTAACGGCGATATTTAAATATATTTACATTTATGCCCGTTTGGATCCTTGGGTAGATATTTCAACTGAAATGAATTATTCTTGGGGCGATTTATCTATTTACCCCAAAGAAAAGGTTTTCAATAATATGTCTTTGACGTTACAGAATCTTAATAATATCCGAACCCTGCGCGCGATGGCGCGAGAATTAACCCTGGACGTTCTTGAGGAAATGCTGGAAAAGGTCAGGGTCGTTACTGAAGAAAAACGCAATGAGCTGGCGGAATTAGAGCAGCAGCGCGCTGAACAGCAGGAAAAAATTAATACCCTGCTGGAACTGATGAAAGCCGATGGTATTTCTCCGACTGACCTGCTGGGTTCAGAACTGGCGCAGGCGGGTAAACCGACTAAAAAGCGTAAACCGCGTGAAGCGAAATATCGCTTTATTGACCAGAACGGTGAAGAAAAAACGTGGACCGGCCAGGGCCGCACGCCGAAGCCTATTGCCAGCGCGCTGGCAGAGGGTAAATCACTGGATGATTTTCTGATCTAATACGTGGACCGGGCGGAACAAGCCGCCCGGTTGTCTGTTCAGCAGACGCCGAAATCACCTTCTTCGGTATACGGCGCCAAATCGGCCGCTTTCAGCGTATATTTCTCGCCTTGTTCATTGCTGGCCTGTACCGCCACCACGTTTTCACCGTTCACTTCGAGCACTTTCAGCTTTGGGCCGCCTTTAAGCGGTTGCACATAATCACCGACAGAAAACATATAACCTCCTCATCGTTTTAGCGATCTTCACCTTAGCCGACGTCTGATGCCGGGTACAGCGTAATTCATTGATTACTGCTTATGAGGTATGACGGTTCCACGGCATCACTTTCAGCAACCGTGCCATACCGCAAAAACCTGTCACACCGGCGAACAGCAGCCCGGCACCGACGAAACCGCTTAGCAGGAAAAAGCCGCTGGAGACGCTATAACCCAGCACCACGCCGCAGAGGATCAGCAGCCCGGCGGCAATTTGTACCTGCCGCATCAGCGGGAGCGGCTGGGATTTATCTTCAACGGTCAGCAGCCCGGCCTGCTTCCAGCCCTGAATGCCCCCCTCAACCACGAAGGCCTGAGCCGGCAACGCTGCCTGCGCAAGTCGCGCAGCATTGTTTGATGTCCGTGTCCCGGACTGACAGTGGAAAATCACCGTTTCACCAGGGGCAGCGTTGAGCCCGCCGGGTAAAGAATCCAGCGGTATGGAGCGTGCTGCCGGAATATGCTCGCGGGCATACTCATCGGGATCGCGAATATCAATCAGTTTTGCGCCTTCTTTAATAAGCGCGTTCGCCTGCTGTGGCGAAATAAGAGAAAGAGACATGGTGTTTCCTTACGGTCAATTTATGAGTAGTAGAACATTTAAGGAAGGGCTTAAGCCAGTGTAAAGAGGGTAAAGGCAGGTAAAAGCGCGAGAGACGAATGGCAGTAACCCGTAAACTGGCTATGCTTAGAGAAATGTCTCTTTTTAATTTTCAATTGGTTAGCTTGCACGGAGTGATTATGGGTTTTTGGCGCGTTGTTTTTACGATTATTCTCCCGCCGCTGGGCGTGCTGCTTGGCAAGGGACTGGGCTGGGCGTTTATTCTGAACATCCTTCTGACCATCCTGGGTTACTTCCCGGGCCTTATCCACGCGTTTTGGGTGCAGACGAAAAACTAAGCACGCCACAGTAAATCACTGTATATACCGGTTAATACGCCTTCCGGGCCAAACTGCTGTTTGATCCAGCGCGTCACCTGGCCGGTCGCCGCATGCTGCGTGGCGAGCAGCATGCGCGAGTCCTGACGCGGATTGTTAATACGCCGCGTGATGAGCAGACCGTCTTCCATCGCTTCTCTTGCCATGTATTCCGGCAAAAAGCCAATCCCTTCCCCCAGAATCTGGCACTGGCACTTGGTGTTGAAATCCGGCACCAGAATCGCCTCCTGCCCGTGCAGCAGCCAGCCGACCTTCTTGTTGATGGTATGCGCTGTATCTTCCACCATGATGTTGGGGTACAGGCGCAACTGGCTCTCCGCTATCGGTTCGGGAACAAAGGCGAGGGGATGTTCCGGCGCGATGGCAAACACCCAGCGAATGGCGCCAATTTCGGTGTAATCAATCCCGCCGCCGTCCAGCAGCGTATCCGGCGCGCCAATCGCGATGTTGGCCTGATTGTTGATGATCGAATCCCAGACGCCGTTATACACCTCGGTCGTCACCGTGATCTGGCAGGTGGGAAACTGCTTTTTCAGCACCTGCAGCAAACGCGCGGTATGGCGCGGCGTATACAAGAGCTGATTAATGCAGATGCGCACTCGCGCCTCGATGCCCTGCGAAATGGTATCAATCCCGCGCTTGATGGCGTGGAAGTCGTTCAGCAGGTCGGTGGCCTTACGGTAAAAATAAAACCCGGACTCCGTCAGTTCGATGCTGCGCGTGTTGCGCACAAACAGCACCACGTCCAGCCCGGTCTCCATGCGTTTAATGGTGTAGCTAATGGCGGAGGTCGTCACACCCAGCTCGGCGGCGGCTTTGCTGAAGCTGCCGAAGCGTGCCGCGGTGGTGAAGGCCAGCAGGTTCTCTTCGGTAAAGATGGAATTCATATCACAGCATCCTCAGCCATCAGTTTTGAACATATTTTAACGGCGCCGTTACATCATATTTGAAGTGTGTCACAGTTCTGACTATTTACGCGGAGCCGCGTCCTGCAAGGCTTTTACAACCATAAGGATAATGCTGTCTGAGGCGCTAAAAAGCGGTAAACCATAAGAAAAAGGTTGCACAGACGCACGTTTTAGCCTGACTGTTGAATTTAACTCAACAATGAATTGCGTGTCGATGAATCATTTTTAAGCGGATTCTTTTGTGACCAGGCTGTTGCTATTCTCAGGTCATCAGAAGTGAAACATTGGGAGACTGGATATGTCTGCAAACGCACTCGTTACGGAATTTCTGCTGGCGGCAGAAGAGGGCAACATCGACGCGCTAAAAGCCTGCCTGGATAACGGCGTGGATATTAACGCCACCAACCGCCAGAAAAGAACCGCCATTATTATTGCCAGCCTGAAAAAGCATTATGCCTGCGTGGAATTTTTAATTGCCGCCGGCGCGGATATTGATAAACAGGACCAGACCTGTTTTAACCCCTTCCTGATAAGCTGCCTGACCAATGATTTAACCCTGCTGCGCATCGTTCTTCCGGCGAATCCGGATCTCGACCGTCTGACGCGCTTCGGCGGCGTGGGCATTACCCCTGCCAGTGAAAAAGGCCACGTTGAAATCGTGCGCGAGCTGCTGGAAAAAACCGATATCAACGTCAACCACACTAACTTTGTCGGCTGGACGCCGCTGCTGGAAGCCATCGTGCTGAATGACGGCGGCGCAAAGCAGCAGGAAATTGTGAAGCTGCTGCTGGATCACGGCGCGAATCCGCACATGACCGATAAATACGGCAAAACCCCGCTCGAACTGGCGCGGGAAAAAGGCTTCGATGCCATAGCCGATCTGCTGCTGGCGGCGGGCGCATAACGCATTCGGCCAGCCACGTCCGGCTGGCCGTTAATTCAAACAGTATTTTTACCGACGTGCATTCTGCGCGACGGCGGCCCCCTTTTATCCGTATTCAGGAGAAAACAATGCCAACCAAAATCGTCATAAAAAAGAACACGTATTTCGATTCGGTTTCCTTAATGTCGGTTTCCACCAAAGCCAATAAATTGCCGGGCGTCGAACAGGCGTTTGTGGCAATGGCGACGGAAATGAATAAAGGCGTTCTGAAAAATCTCGGGCTGCTCACGCCGGAATTAGCGGAAGCCAAAAATGGCGACCTGATGATCGTGATTAAAGGCGACGCGGCGAACGATGAAACGCTGGCGGAAATAGAGGCTTTATTTACCCATAAAGCGAGCGGCGGCACCCATGAAGCACGCTACGCGACGATTGCCAGCGCCAAAACTCATCGCCCGGACAGCAACCTGGCGGTCATTTCCGTCAACGGCACCTTTGCCGCCCGCGAAGCGCGTCAGGCGCTGGAAAACGATCTTAACGTCATGCTGTTCTCCGATAACGTGTCGCTCGACGACGAGCTGGCACTGAAGCAGCTGGCGCATGAGAAAGGGCTGCTGATGATGGGGCCTGACTGCGGAACCGCCATCATCAACGGTGCGGGGCTGTGCTTCGCCAACGCGGTACGTCGCGGGCCGATTGGGATTGTTGGCGCCTCCGGCACCGGCAGCCAGGAGCTGAGCGTGCGCATTCACGAGTTCGGCGGCGGCGTATCGCAGCTGATCGGCACCGGCGGGCGCGATCTCAGCGAGAAAATCGGCGGCCTGATGATGCTCGACGCCATCGACATGCTTGAGGCGGATGAGGGCACCCGGGTGATTGCGCTCATCTCCAAGCCGCCTGCACCCGCGGTGGCCGGGAAAGTGCTGGCCCGTGCGCGTGCCTGCCGCAAGCCCGTGGTCGTCTGTTTCCTTGGCCGTAACGACCCGCCCACCGACGAAGACGGCTTGCAGTTTGCGCGCGGCACCAAAGAGGCGGCGCTGAAGGCGGTGCTGCTTACCGGCATTAAAAAAGAGTCCCTGGATCTGCATCCGCTCAACTGGCCTTTGATTGAAGAGGTGCGCGCCCGCCTGACCCCACAGCAGAAGTACATTCGCGGCCTGTTCTGCGGCGGCACCCTGTGCGACGAAGCGATGTTTGCCGCGCTGGAGAAGTTCGACGATGTCTGGAGCAACATCCAGCCCGATCCGGCTAAGCGCCTGAAGGACATCAGCGTCAGCCAGGCCCACACCTTCCTTGACTTCGGTGACGACGACTTCACCAACGGCAAACCGCACCCAATGATCGACCCGACCAACCGCATCAGCCGCCTGCTGCAGGAGGCGAGCGATCCGCAGGTGGGCGTTATCGTGATGGACTTCGTGCTCGGCTTCGGCGCGCACGAGGATCCGGTGGGGGGGATGATCGACGCGATCAAAGAGGCACAGGCGATCGCGAAAGCCGATAACCGTCCGCTGGAGATCCTCGGCTACGTGCTCGGCACCGACCAGGATCCGCAGTCGCTGGCGCAGCAGTGCCAGCGGCTGACCGACGCAGGCGTCATCTGGGCCAGCAGCAGCACCAACACCGGATTACTGGCACGCGAATTTGTCTGCAAAGGGGAGAACGCATAATGACCACTTTATTCAACCAGCCGCTTAACGTCATTAACGTCGGCATTGCGATGTTCAGCGACGACCTCAAAAAGCAGCACGTTCCCGTGACCCAGCTCGACTGGACGCCGCCGGGGCAGGGCAACATGCAGGTGGTAGAAGCGCTCGACCAGCTGGCAGAGAAACCGCTGGCGGAGAAGATCGCCGCCGCGAACAAAATCGCCCTTGAGCGCATCATCCAGTCTCACCCGGTGCTGGTGGGCTATGACCAGGCAATTAACGTAGTGCCGGGCATGACCCGCACCACCATTCTGCACGCCGGTCCGCCCGTCGCCTGGGAAAACATGTGCGGGGCGATGAAGGGCGCGGTTACCGGTGCGCTGGTATTTGAAGGGCTGGCGACGGATCTGGAGGATGCCGCAAGGCTGGCGGCTTCAGGCGAGATCACCTTCTCGCCGTGCCACGAGCACGACTGCGTGGGCTCCATGGCGGGCGTCACCTCCGCGTCGATGTTTATGCACATTGTTGAAAACAAAACCTACGGCAACCGCGCCTTCACCAACCTCAGCGAGCAGATGGCGAAGATCCTGCGCATGGGGGCTAACGACCAGAGCGTGATCGACCGTCTGAACTGGATGCGCGACGTGCTCGACCCGATGCTGCGCGACGCGATGAATATCATCGGCGAAATCGACCTGCGCCTGATGCTGGCCCAGGCGCTGCACATGGGCGACGAGTGCCACAACCGCAACAACGCCGGCACCACGCTGCTGATCCAGGCGCTGACGCCGGGGCTGATTCAGGCGGGCTATCCGGTGGAGCAGCAGCGTGAGGTGTTCGAGTTTGTCGCCAGCAGCGACTACTTCTCCGGCCCGACGTGGATGGCGATGTGTAAAGCCGCGCTGGATGCCGCTCACGGCATTGAATACAGCACCGTGGTTACCACCATGGCGCGCAACGGCTACGAGTTCGGCCTGCGCGTTTCCGGCCTGCCGGGGCAGTGGTTCACCGGCCCGGCGCAGCAGGTGATTGGCCCGATGTTCGCGGGCTACAAGCCGGAAGACTCCGGACTGGATATTGGCGACAGCGCCATCACCGAAACCTACGGCATCGGCGGCTTTGCGATGGCGACGGCACCGGCCATCGTTGCGCTGGTGGGCGGCACGGTGGAGGAAGCCATCGACTTCTCGCGCCAGATGCGCGAGATCACCCTCGGCGAGAACCCGAACGTCACCATTCCGCTGCTGTCGTTTATGGGCATTCCAACCGCCATCGACATCACCAGAGTGGCGGGCAGCGGCATTCTGCCGGTGATCAACACCGCCATTGCCCACAAAGACGCGGGTATCGGCATGATTGGGGCGGGCATCGTTCACCCGCCGTTTAGCTGTTTTGAAAAGGCGCTGTTGACCTTCCGCGATCGCTACGTTCTATAAGGTATGCATCCATGAAAAACATGAAACTGGAGTGGAAAAGAGGTGACTGGGCGGCCTATTTCGGGTTGATGACCAACAACCTGACTAATTTGCTGACCATGATGGGGCTGCTCATTTTTGTCGTCGGCATCCCGAAGGAGATTGTTTATGGACGCATCGCGCCGGCCTTCGGGCTGGCGGTGCTGGTAGCAAGCTTATGCTACACATGGTTTGGTCTGCAAATGGCGCGCGCCACCGGACGTACGGACGTCACCGCGCTGCCGTCCGGCCCGAGCGCACCCTCGATTTTTACCGTGACCTTCCTGGTCCTGATGCCCGTCTACCAGCAAACCGGCGATGCGGATTTCGCGATTCAGATTGGCCTGGTGTGGTGCTTTGTGGAAGCAATGATCCTCGCGGGCGGCTCGTTCCTGGGTGAGACCATCCGCAAGATGATCCCGCGCACCGTGCTGCTGTCGTGCCTGTCCGGTCTTGGCCTGCTGCTGCTGGCGATGAACCCGATGTTGCAGGCGTTCGAAGCGCCCACCGTGTCGTTCATCGTTCTGCTGCTGATCTTCATTAACTGGTTCGGTAAAAAGCCGATTTTCGCCAAAATCCCGACCGGCCTGCTGCTGCTGATTGCCGGAACGGCGCTGGCGTGGATTTCCGGACTGCAAAGCCCGGATGCCATTAAGGCGTCCATGTCATCCTTCGGCTTTAACCCGCCGGAAGTGCACGTGGACAGCTTTATGCAGGGCCTGCCGCACGCGCTGCCTTATCTGGCGTCCGCCGTACCGCTGGGGCTGGCGAACTACATCTTTGACCTGGAGAACATCGAAAGCGCCCACGCGGCGGGGGATGAGTACCCGACCCGCAAGGTGATGCTGGCGAACGGCCTGGCTTCCATGCTCGGCTGCCTGATGGGCAACCCGTTCCCGGTCACGGTCTACGTGGGCCATCCCGGCTGGAAGGCGATGGGGGCGAGCATCGGCTACACGCTGGCGTCCGGCGTGACCATGTTCATCGTGCCGCTGTTCGGGCTGGGGGCCTTTATGCTCGCCATCATACCGATGACCGCTATCGTGCCGATTCTGGTGTTTATCGGCGTCGTCACCGCCAACCAGGTGGTGCGGGAAACCCCCAAAGTGGAGGTGCCCGTCATCTTTATCTGCCTGTTCCCGTGGATCGCTAACTGGGCGCTGACCATGATGAACAGCGTGATGAGCGCGGCGGGAACCAGCGCGGCGAAAATTGGCACCGACGTGCTGCACAGCAAAGGGATCTACTACGAGGGGCTGATGCACCTCGGCAACGGTGCGCCGCTCGCCAGCATGCTCTGGGGCTGTATCGCTATCTTCGCCATCATCAACAAACCGCTGCGCGGTGCCGTGGCTGCGGCGGGCGGGGCGCTGCTGGCGCTGTTCGGGGTGATCCACGCTCCGGTCGTGGGCTTTGCCGAAGGCAGTTCGCTGATGTTCGTCACCGCGTATCTGATGATGGGCGGCATGTTTGTGGTGAAGCATGTGCTGGATACCTCTGTTAATCCCCCTCTCCCTGTGGGAGAGGGCCGGGGTGAGGGCACCAGAACGCACCTTCTAAAGGAAACAAAATGAAAGAGCTTATGGTCGTCGCCATTGGCGGCAACAGCATTATCAAAGACAACGCCAGCCAGTCGGTGGAACATCAGGCGCAGGCGGTCAAAGCGGTGGCCGAGTCCGTGCTCGAAATGCTGGCCTCCGACTATGACATCGTGCTTACCCACGGCAACGGCCCTCAGGTGGGGCTGGATCTGCGCCGCGCCGAGATCGCTCACGAGCGGGAAGGGCTGCCGCTGACCCCGCTGGCAAACTGCGTGGCGGATACCCAGGGCGGTATCGGCTATCTGATCCAGCAGGCGCTCAACAACCGCCTGGCGGCGCGTGGCGAGCAAAAGGCGGTCACGGTCGTCACCCAGGTGGAGGTGGATAAAAACGATCCCGGCTTTACGCACCCGACAAAACCGATCGGCGCGTTCTTCAGCGAGGTGCAGCGCGACGAGCTACAGCTCGCGCACCCGGACTGGCATTTTGTCGAGGATTCAGGCCGGGGCTATCGCCGCGTGGTGGCCTCGCCCCAGCCGCTGCGCATCGTCGAGGCGGATGCGATTAAGGCGCTAACGCAGAAAGGTTTTGTGGTCATCGGCGCGGGCGGCGGAGGCATTCCCGTGGTGCGCAGCGAGCAGGGGGATTATCAGAGCGTGGATGCGGTTATCGATAAAGATCTCTCCACCGCGCTGCTGGCCCGTGAGATTTGCGCCGACGTGCTGGTGATAACCACCGGCGTGGAGAAAGTCTGCGTTAACTTCGGCAAGCCAGACCAGCAGGCGCTGGACACCGTCAGCGTGGCGCAGATGACGCGCTACATGGATGAAGGACACTTTCCGGCGGGCAGCATGCTGCCCAAAATCGTCGCCTCGCTGGCATTTTTACGCCACGGCGGCAGGCGCGTGATCATTACCTCGCCGGACTGCCTGCCCGCGGCGCTGCGCGGTGAAACGGGTACCCACATTGTTAATGAAGGAAGATAAGATGAGTGAAAACAAAAGCCGCCGCGAGTTTATCAGCCAGAGCGGCAAACTGGTCACCGCCTGCGCGCTGTTTGGCGCAACCGGCTCCGTCGCGTATGCTGCCGACACTGCAAAGGCAACCTGCGAGACGGGGAAACCGATGAACATCACCGCAAAACATTACTATCTGGACAACGTGTTGCTGGAGGCCGGGTTCAACTTCGAGGGCAGCGTGGCGACGAGCACCCGCACCGAGCTGAAAACGCTGGAGATCAAAGACGGGAAAATTGTCGCCCTGCGCGATAACGGGAGCCACGCCGACGCCGCGCTGCCGCACTACGACGCGGGTAAAAAGCTGATGCTTCCGGCGATGCGCGACATGCACATTCACCTGGATAAAACCTTCTACGGCGGCCCGTGGCGCTCCCTGAACCGTCCGGCGGGCACCACCATTCAGGACATGATCCGCCTGGAGCAGAAGTTGCTGCCGGAGTTACAGCCCTACACGCAAGAACGCGCCGAAAAGCTGATCGACCTGATCCAGTCCAAAGGGTCCACCATCGCCCGCAGCCACTGCAATATTGAGCCGGTTTCCGGCCTGAAAAACCTGGAAAATTTGCAGGCGGTGCTGGCGCGCCGCAGCGCAGGTTTTGACTGCGAAATCGTTGCCTTCCCGCAGCACGGCCTGCTGCTCTCCAACTCTGAAAAGCTGATGCGCGAGGCGATGCAGGCGGGGGCGCACTACGTAGGCGGGCTGGACCCAACCAGCGTTGACGGCGCGATGGAGAAATCGCTCGATACTATGTTCCAGATTGCGCTGGATTACGACAAAGGGGTGGATATTCACCTCCATGAAACCAGCCCGGCGGGCGTGGCGGCGGTGAACTACATGGTGGAAACCGTGGAGAAAACGCCGGAGCTGAAGGGCAAGCTGACCATCAGCCACGCCTTCGCGCTGGCGACGCTCAACGAGCAGCAGGTGGATGAGATTGCCACCCGCATGGCGGCGCAGCAGGTGACCATCGCCTCCACGGTGCCGATTGGCACCCTGCACATGCCGCTGAAGCAGCTGCGGGAGAAGGGTGTGTTTGTTATGACCGGCACCGACAGCGTGATCGACCACTGGTCGCCGTACGGTCTGGGTGACATGCTGGAGAAAGCTAATCTGTACGCCCAGCTCTATATTCGCCCGAACGAGCAGACGCTCTCCCGCGCGCTCGGCATCGCTACCGGCGACGTGCTGCCGCTGAACGATAAAGGTGAACGCGTATGGCCGAAAGCGCAGGACGACGCCAGCTTTGTGCTGGTGGACGCCTCCTGTTCCGCCGAGGCGGTGGCGCGCATTTCTCCGCGCACCGCGACGTTCCACAAGGGGAATCTCGTCTGGGGCACGGTCGCCTGACGCCACGATGGGGTATCGCTACAGGTGATACCCCGACAATCGCAACTCCCGATCAATCCACTCGACGAACTGCTGGATCTTCCACGCGCGTTCGTTCATGTGCGGCATCACCAGATGATGCGCGTTAATGGCGATTCCCATCTCATCCGGCAGCACCTGTACCAGCGAGCCATCCTTCAGGTGATCGGTAGCCATCATTTTGCTCTCCAGAATAAACCCCAGCCCCATGCGCGCCGCTTCAAAGCTCATGTAGGAACGGTCGAAGCTGAGGCTGAAATTGAGCCAGGGCCTGTCGATATTGTGCCAGGCGAACCATTTTTCCCAGTTCACCAGAGTGCTGGTGGAGGAGATAAGCGACTGTTGCAGCAGATCGGCGGGCGTGCTGATGGGATGCTCTTCTGCATAGCCCGGCGAGGCCAATACTACCAGCGTGTCGTTTTTAATGGTCATCACCCGGTAAGCATCCCAGTCCGGAATACCATGACGGATATCAATGTCGATATTATCTCTGGCGAACTGCAGGTTCTCATAGGAGCAGGTGAGATTGATGGTGATATCAGGATATTCGGCGCGGAATCTGCCCAGACGGCGCAACAGCCATGACAGTCCGAAGGTGGGGGAAGAGTGCACGCGAAGCACAGCATTGTCTTTTTCTTTCACGATCTGATCGGTGGCGCGCCCAATGGCGCTCATCGCCGCCGAGACCTCCCGCAGATATTTTTCTCCCGTCGGGGTGAGTTGAACCCCTTTGCCGCTGCGGATAAATAATTTCTTGCCCAGCCACGATTCCAGCGACGCAATCTGGTGGCTTACCGCCGAAGGCGTGACGTTGAGCTGTTCCGCCGCCTGATGGATGCTCAGGGCGTTAGCAACGGCGATAAACGCCTGCAAATTTCTGAGCGAGGGCAGCGATAACGTCTGGCGATCCTGCGCGGACATGGCCTACTCCTTACACGATAATTGATAAAAAACATAACATTGAGACTGCGAGCGGGCAATTTTATCCCGATGTTATTTTTTTGAGCTGTATCGCGAATCAAATTTATCTCAGCAATAAATGAGCTTTATTGAATGGCGTTTCATGGGTGAGCCGATATATTGACGTTGAACGCAATAATAAAACGACTCACGGTGTTCGAATAATGAGGTAAGTTATGTCTCGTATAGAACAAGCTGTCCCCTACATAAAGACTAAAAAAACCAATTACCGTTTCGTTGTGCTGGCATTAATTTTTATTGTTTATGCCATTAACTATGCTGACCGAACAAATATTGGTGCGGTACTGCCGTTTATCATTGACGAATTTCATATCAATAATTTCGAAGCCGGTGCCATCGCCAGCATGTTTTTTTTGGGATACGCCCTGAGCCAAATTCCTGCGGGCTTTTTTATTGCCAAAAAGGGAATTCGCGGCATGGTGGCACTGTCGATATTCGGCTTCTCTGCCTTTACCTGGCTGATGGGCACCGCAACCTCGGTTCTGGGCCTGAAGTGTATCCGCCTGGGGCTGGGGTTAACAGAGGGGCCGTGCCCGGTCGGGCTGGCCTCCACCATCAATAACTGGTTTCCGCCAAAGGAGAAGGCCACGGCCACGGGCGTCTACATCGCCGCCACCATGTTCGCGCCCATCCTCGTGCCGCCGCTGGCCGTGTGGATCGCCATGACCTGGGGCTGGCGCTGGGTCTTCTTCTCCTTTGCGATCCCAGGATTGGTCATTGCCGTCCTGTGGTATCTGCTGGTACGCACGAAGCCGTCCGAGAGCGCATTTGTCTCTAAAGCGGAGCTGGAGACCATTACCGCCGGCCAGGAGACGCCGGACGCCAGACGTGAAAACATCGTGATTTCACCGGGCTTTGCACGCCTCGATCGGCTGATCCGCGTGCGGGAGTTAGCCCCGGTAAGCACGGTGAAAAGGCTGTTTACCTCGAAGAATATTCTCGGCGACTGCCTGGCCTATTTTATGATGGTCAGCGTGCTGTACGGACTGTTGACGTGGATCCCGCTCTATCTGGTGAAAGAGAAAGGCTTTACGTTTATGAGCATGGGGCTGGTCGCCAGCATGCCGTGCATCGGTGGATTTATCGGTGCGATTTTTGGCGGCTACGTCTCCGACAAACTGCTCGGCCGCCGACGTAAACCGACCATGATGTTTACCGCCATCAGCACCGTTTTAATGATGGTCATTATGCTGAATATTCCGCAAAGCACCGTGGCGGTTTGCGTCGGACTATTTTTTGTCGGTCTCTGTCTGAATATTGGCTGGCCCGCTTTTACAGCTTATGGCATGGCTGTTGCGGACAGTAAAACCTATCCCATTGCCGCGTCCATCATCAATAGCGGCGGTAATCTCGGCGGATTTGTTTCCCCGATGCTGGCAGGTTATCTGCTGGATAAAACAGGTAGTTTTAATTCCGTGTTTATTTATTTCGGTATTTGCGCAGCCATTGGCTTAATTATGATTATGCTGCTGGAAGAACCGAAATAAATCATTAAATATCTCTTGTCCGAATGGAGTAAATATATGCTACTGAAAAATAAAGTCGCCGTTATTACCGGCGCGGCTTCCGTACGCGGTTTGGGTTTCGCTACGGCGAAATTATATGCCGAACAGGGTGCGAAAGTGGTGATTATCGATTTAAACGCTGAAGCCAGCCGGGCTGCCGCCGCGAGTCTGGGCGACGAACATCTGGGCCTTGCGGCGAACGTCAGCAATGAATTACAGGTTAATGCCGCCATTGAGCAGGTGCTGGGGAAATACGGGCGCATCGATATTCTGGTGAATAACGCCGGCATTACTCAGCCGATCAAGCTGATGGATATCAAACGCGAAAATTACGATGCGGTGCTCGACGTCAGCCTGCGCGGCACGCTGCTAATGTCCCAGGCGGTTATTCCCACTATGCGCGCGCAAAAGTCGGGCAGCATCGTCTGCATTTCATCGGTATCGGCCCAGCGCGGCGGCGGCATCTTCGGCGGCCCACACTACAGCGCTGCAAAAGCGGGTGTGCTGGGACTGGCAAAAGCCATGGCGCGCGAGCTGGGGCCCGACAATGTGCGGGTAAACTGCATCACGCCGGGTCTTATCCAGACGGACATCACCGCAGGCAAGCTGAGCGATGAGATGAAAACGTCCATTCTGGCGGGCATTCCGCTTAACCGCCTCGGAGACGCGCAGGATATTGCCCGCGCCGCGCTGTTCCTCGGCAGCGACCTCTCTTCTTACTCCACCGGTATCACGCTCGACGTGAACGGCGGGATGCTGATCCATTAAGGAGATACGACGATGATGGATACCACAGTTCAACAGGTTGCCGCTGCGGCCTGGCGCATTCGCCGCTACGCGCTGCGCATGGGCGAAGTGCAGGGGCAGGGCTACATCGGGCAGGCGCTGGGCTATGCCGATGTGCTGGCCACCGCGTTTACCCACGGAATGAACCTTAAGCCGGGCGAGCCGGAGTGGGAAGGGCGTGACCGTTTTCTGCTCTCCCACGGCCATTACGCCATTGCCTGTTATGCGGCCCTGATTGAAGCCGGGATCGTTCCTGAAGAGGAGCTGGAGACCTACGGTGCGGACGACAGCCGCCTGCCGATGTCCGGTATGGCAACCTACACGCCAGGTATGGAGATCTCCGGCGGTTCGCTGGGGCAGGGCTTAAGCATTGGCGTTGGCATGGCGCTGGGGCTGAAGCACAAGCAGAGCGCGGCATGGGTCGTTAACTCCATGTCGGACGGCGAGCTGGACGAAGGGTCAACCTGGGAAGCGGCGATGTCGGCGGCACATCACGGCCTGTCGAACCTGATCGTGCTGGTGGACATTAACCGCCAGCAGGCGGATGGCAACTCGCACGCGATCCTCGGCTTTGAGCCGCTGGAGGATAAATGGACCTCCTTCGGCTGGTACGTGCAGCGCGTGAACGGCAACGATGTTCCTGCGCTGGTGACGGCGTTTGATAACGCCAAACGCTACCCGGAAAACCAGCCGCGCGTCATTTTGTGCGACACGCTGATGGGCAAGGGCGTGCCGTTCCTCGAAAAGCGTGACAAGAACCATTTTATTCGCGTGGATGCTGACGAGTGGCAAAAGGCACTCGCCGTGCTGGATGCCAACAAACCTGAAGGAGTGCTGTAATGAGCCAGACCACGGAGAAAAAACCGCGTTTAACCACGTCGGCGATGATTGCCTCTATCGCGGAAGAGAGCCAGGAGACGCGCGCCGCACCGTTCGGCCACGCGCTGGTAAAGCTGGCGGAACAGCGACCGGAGATCGTCGGTATGACGGCGGATCTGTCCAAATACACCGATCTGCATATCTTTGCCCAGGCCTACCCGGAACGCTTCTTCCAGATGGGCATGGCCGAACAGCTGCTAATGGGGGCCGCGGGCGGCATGGCGAAAGAGGGCTTTATTCCTTTCGCCACAACCTATGCCGTCTTCGCTACCCGCCGCGCCTACGACTTTATCCATCAGGTGATTGCTGAAGAGCACCTGAACGTGAAGATCTGTGCGGCGCTGCCGGGGCTAACCACCGGTTACGGGCCGAGCCACCAGGCGACGGAAGATATTGCGATTATGCGCGGTATTCCGGGCATGACGATTATCGATCCCTGTGACGCAATTGACACGGAACAGGCGGTGCCGGCGATGGCAGCGCACGATGGCCCTGTCTATATGCGCCTGCTGCGCGGCAAGGTACCGGTCGTGCTGGACCAGTACAACTACCAGTTTAAGATTGGCAAAGCTGCGCTGCTGGAAGAGGGGAGCGATGTCCTGATCGTCGCCTCAGGCCTGATGACCATGCGTGCGCTGGAGGCGGCGAAGCAGCTGCGTAAGGATAACGTTAGCGTGGCGGTGCTGCACTCGCCCACCATTAAGCCGCTGGACGAAGAGACGATCCTGGCGCAGGCCGCGAAGCCGGGACGGCTGGTCATCGTGGCGGAAAACCACAGCAGCGTAGGCGGGTTGTGCGAAGCCGTCGCGTCGCTGTTGATGCGCAACCGCGTGAACGTGGATTTCGATACCGTCGCGCTGCCGGACGCGTTCCTTGATGCGGGCGCGTTGCCCACCCTCCATGACCGCTACGGGATCTCAACCACAGCCATGGTGGAGAAAATCCGGCGCAGGCTGTGATTTATCAGACGGATACGTTGCCAACGGGCGAGGGGTGCTTTACCCTCGCCTCTGTTGCGATAAAGGAGTCCGTCATGGCACAAAACATCTACGACAACCCGGCGTTTTTTGAAGGCTACGCTCAGCTTCCGCGTTCGGTGCACGGGCTGGACGGTGCGCCTGAGTGGCCTGCGCTCAAAGCAATGCTGCCTGATTTAACCGGCAAAGCGGTTATCGATCTCGGCTGCGGCTACGGCTGGTTCTGCCGCGCGGCGCGCGCGCTGGGCGCTAGCGACGTTACGGGCGTCGATATCTCAGAAAAAATGCTTGCCCGCGCGGCTGAACTGACGGATGACGTGCAGATTCACTATCAGCGTAGCGATCTGGAATCTCTTCAGCTTCGCGAAAACAGTCTCGATCTGGTCTACAGCTCGCTGGCGCTACACTACCTGCCGGAGCTGGACACGCTATTCGCCAACGTTCAGCGCGCGCTAAAACCGGGTGGCAGCCTGGTCTTCTCGATGGAGCACCCGATTTACACCTGCGCCACCCGTCAGGGCTGGCTGACCGACGACAGCGGCGAGCGGTTCTGGGGCGTGAACCATTATCAGGACGAAAGCCAGCGCGTCAGCAACTGGCTGGCGGATGGAGTGATTAAATACCACCGAACGCTGGGCACCACGCTTAACGCGCTGATAAAGGCCGGGTTAACGATAAGTGAAGTCAATGAGTGGGGACCAACGCAGGCGCAGATTGACGCCTGGCCTGCATTGTCCGAAGAGGCGGAGCGCCCGATGCTGGTGCTGATGTCCGCCCGTAAGGCTCAGTAACCTACCTTATACACCCGCCCGCTCTGCACCCCTTCCACGCTGCGGCGGTAGGCCTGGGCCACGGTCGCGGCGGGAACGCTTTCAAAGCCGGGGAAGAACCCGTCATACGCTTCGGCGGATTCCGTCAATACCGTTGGGCTAATCAGGTTAATGCGGATCCCGCGCGGCAGTTCGCAGGCTGCGGCGCGGACAAACCCTTCCAGCGCCGCATTGACCGTGGTGGCGTTCACGCCCTGCGCAATCGGCTCTTGCGCCACAATCCCGCTTATCAGCGTAATCGAGCCGCCTTCGTTCAGATAATGCTGGCCGGTCAGCGCCAGACGCACCTGCCCGAGCAGCTTGTCCTGCAGGCCCTGGTTGAAGTCGCTGTCCTTCATGGTCGCGAGCGGGCCAAAGTAGAGACCACCGCTGGCGGAGACAATCGCATCCACCGGGCCGATTTTCTCAAACAGCGCCTGCACGCTCGCCTGCGAGGTGATATCCACCTGGTAGTCGCCCCGCGTGCGACCCACGCGGATGACCTCGTGACGACGGCTTAACTCTTCGGTTACGGCACGACCGACCGTACCGCTGGCACCAATAATGACGATTTTCATATCCGACTCCTCATGTTGTGAGCCCTCATTCTTTAATAAATAAAAAGTCAGATAAACTGGGCTAAAGTTAGATGATTACTAACCAGGGGTTTGGAATATGGATAAGCTTCGCGGCATGGAGACGTTTATCGCGGTGGTAGAGAGCGGCAGCTTCACCGGCGCGGCGGCGCGGCTGGAGATGTCGGCGGTGATGGTCGGGAAATATATTGCGCTGCTCGAATCTCAGCTCGGCACGCGGCTGCTGGAGCGCAATACCCGTCGCCAGAGCCTGACCGACGCCGGACGCGTTTATTTCGAAGAGGCCAGGCGCGTGCTGGAGCAGGTCTCGATTGCCGAAAGCGCGGTTGAACGGCTGCGCGCGGCGCCCGCCGGCACCCTGCGCGTCACCGCCCCCACGTCGTTTGGCGGCTGCGCGATCGCCCCTCTGACGGCCACATTTTTGCAGCGCTACCCGGAAGTGCGTATCGAACTGGATCTCACCAACCGGATGGTCGATCTGGTGGAAGAGGGGGTCGATCTGGCCATTCGCATTGGCGATATCCGCAATGACGATCTGGTGGCGAAATATCTGTGTCCCTACAACATGGTGATCTGCGCCGCGCCGGATTATCTGGCGCGACACGGCACGCCGCAGACGCCCGCCGATCTGGTGGATCATCTGTGCCTGTCGCACACGGTGTGGACCGCGCGCAACGAGTGGCGGCTGCCGGGTGCGGAAGGGGAGGTGCGCTGGAAGCGTGATGCGATCTTAAGATGCAACGACGGCTACGGCTTACGCATGGCGGCGCGAGCCGGGGCAGGGCTGCTGCTGCAACCGGAAGTGCTGGTGGCGGAAGAGCTGGCAAGCGGCAGGCTGGTGCGCGTGCTGGAGCCGTTCACGCCCGCGCCGAGGCCGGTACATTTACTGTGGCGTCAGGATTTGCGTCCCCTCCCTAAGCTAACGGAATTTATTGCTCATATTCTGCTAAGATTGGGCACAATATAAAAAAAGAAGGTAATCAAAGAATGTCTGCAAACAAACTCGCCAGCAGCGCGCAGGGCCTGCAATCATCTGCCATCCGTGAATTATTAAAACATAGCAAAATGGCGGGCGTGATTTCGCTGGGCGGCGGTATTCCCAATCCGGACCTGTTCGATCGCGAAGGGCTTAAAATTGCCGCCGATGCCGTGTTGTCACAGAATTTTGGCGAGGCGTTCCAGTATGGCCTGACGGAAGGCGTACCGGGGCTGCGCGAAGAAATTAAACGCATCTGCGAGGGGCGCGGCATCGCCTGTAAGGCCGATGACGTGGTCATTACTTCCGGCTCTCAACAATCTCTGGACGTGCTGGCGCGTGCGTTAATTAATCCGGGCGATACGGTTGTCGTTGAACGTCCTACCTATCTCGCCGCGCTGCAGGTCTTTGGCCTGGCACAGGCGAATTTTGAATCCGTCGGCACCGACGGCGACGGCATGAAGGTCGATGAACTTGAAGCGTTGGTGGCGAAGAAAACCATCAAGGCGGTTTATATCGTTCCAACCTTTGGTAACCCTGGCGGCGTAACGCTTTCCGAAGCGCGCCGTAAACAGCTGGTGGAATTATCAAAGCGCTATGATTTCGTGATTATCGAAGACGATCCGTACAGCGAAATTAACTACACCGACGACGTATTCCGCCCGCTGATTGCCCATGCGAAAGATATCGGCAATGAAGATAACGTGGTGTACACCTCTACCTTCTCCAAAATCCTCGCGCCGGGCACCCGCGTGGGCTGGGTGCTGGTGCCGGAATGGCTGAAGCGCGCGGTGGTGAACCTCAAGCAAACCACCGATCTGCACACCAGCACGCTGTCCCAGCTGATGACCTACGAGTACCTGAAAACCGGGCGTCTGGCGAACCAGATTAAAATGATCCGCGAGGCCTATCGCCAGAAATACCAGACGTTTGCAACGGAACTGGAAGCCGAGCTGGGCGATGTGATGTCATTCCACAAGCCGAAGGGCGGGATGTTCCTGTGGGCAAAAATGAACAACGGCATGAATACGACGAAATGGCTGGAAAAAACCTTAAGCAACGGCGTGGTGTTTGTACCGGGCGAGTTCTTCTACTGCAACGAACCGGACCAGACAACGCTGCGCATGTCATTCGTCACCCCAACAGATGAGCAGCTTAAAGAAGCGGTTCGACGCCTGAAAATCTCCCTGTAACAGAGCGCGCATAACGGCAGTTGCCGTTGTGCGCGCAGGGTGAGCTTATTGCGTGGCGTGGGCGAGCGCGCGGTCTGAAGCATCGCCGCCGATCGTCTGCGTCACTTCATGGATACGACAGATTTTCCCCTCGCGCAGTGTGGCAAACATATACACCTCTAATTCCGCCTGGCGACCATCTGGATACGTCACCGTAGCCCAGTGCCGGTCTGCTAAAAGATTCTCGTGACAGGCCAGCTCTTCTACCCTGAATGCGATCGCGCGGATCTGCGAGCGGACGTGGTTCAGGTGCTGCACAAAACCCCGATAATCAAGCGCGTGACCATCCGTGTACTGCTGGTAATCGGGCGTGAACACCTCTGCGGGATCTAATTCGCCTTTGAACAAGCGGCTTAACAGGCACGCCATTTTTTCGCGCTGTAGGGTATTGTCAGGCTGGGCTATCAGGGTTGTGATGATGCTCATGTTGGCTCCTTGTGTAGTTGAGCCACCATTATCCTTGACAGTCGATGGCGTAGTTTCTGTAATACGTCGATGAATAACGATTTTCGGCCAGGATAAGATGATCGGTACAGAGACGCTCCGCCATCCCGGCGGTTACCGCACCGCGTGGCACAGCCATCCCACCGGACAGCTCTGGCGTATTGCAACGGGGCTGCTGGTGATTGAGACCCAACAGGGGCGTTCGGTTGTACCGGCAAACCATATTGGCTGGATCCCGCCGGGCCAGCAGCATGCCGCCTTTTCTGAAAGCGCGATAGAAGGCTGCGCTATCTATCTTGACCCTCCGTGCTGTGCAATGCTTCCCGATGCCCCCGCGCTGTTCGAGCCCGACGATCTCACTCATGCACTGTTTTCCCGCTTAAGCGTTGCAGAAAACGAGTACGATCCGCGAAAGCTCACCCTGCTGCTGGATGAGCTTGCCCTGACGCCTCAGGTGCACTTTTATCTGCCCGTACCGACGGATCCGCGTCTGAAGAACGTGGTCAGCCACTTGCTGCAGTGTGTCGATGATAATCAAACGGTCAAGAGCCATGCCAGCCATGCCGGGATGAGCGTACGTACGTTTAACCGTCGATTTAGCGCCCAGACGGGAATGAACTTCGTCAACTGGCGGCAGCTGGCGCGCGTCATGCAGGCAATAGAGTGGCTGGCGGCGGGGAAGCCGGTGGGATGGATTGCGCTGTCCTGCGGCTACAGCAGCGTCAGCGCATTTATTGAGGTTTTCAGAGCATGGACCGGTAAAACGCCGGGGCAGTGGGGGATTAAAGGTGGCTAAAGTGAACGGAATGACCACCACAGCCGTATGTTCCCCTCACCCTAACCCTCTCCCCAAAGGGGCGAGGGGATTGTTCAGTGCTAGCATTAATGTGTGGGGAACCCTCAGCCTTTGGGGAGAGGGAGAAGATCGTAGCCGCTGCCCGGCGAAGACTATCGCTCCCTCAGCGCCTCCTTCGCCCGGTTAAACGGCTTGATCAGATAATCCAGTACCGTTTTCTCCCCGGTCTTAATGTCCACTGTGGCAATCATCCCCGGCACGATCGAGAAATGCCTGCCCGCCTTATTCACCAGGTAATCCTGGCTGGTGCGGATAAACACGCGGTAGTAGAACACCTCCGGCTTGGCCTCGTCCTGGATAGTGTCCGGGGATATAGTCTCCACCACCCCGTGCAGCCCGCCGTAGATGGCGTAATCGTAGGCGGTGATCTTCACCAGCGCCTCCTGGTTCGGGTGGATAAAGGCGATATCGCGCGGCGAGAGGCGGGTTTCAATCAGCAGATGATCGTCCACCGGCACAATCTCCATCAGTTCGCCGTTGGGCGGGATCACGCCGCCGATGGTGGTGACTTTGATATTTTTCACGATCCCGCGCACCGGGGATTTTACCGTCAGGCGGGTGACGGAATCCTCGCGGCCTTTGAGGATCGCCGAGACCATATCCACCTCGGCGTTGGCCTTGGATAGCGCCTCGCGCGCCTGAACGTAATACTGGGAACGCACGTCGGTGAGCTTCAGCTCCAGGTCGCTTTTCTGTCGCTGCAGGCGGAGCACTTCCACGTGGCTGGCGGCACCGGTTTTTACCAGCCGCTGGGTGATTGCCAGCTCTTTGTTTGCGAGATCTAACGCTGAACGCAGTTCACGCTGCGTGTCCTCCAGCTGCGCGCGGCGAGAATTGTAGAGCCGCGTTTCGGCGGCGGTTAGTTCGGTCCATTTCTCCAGCGAAGGCGGGAACTTCAGCGGCAGATCGTTCACCTCGGCGTACAGACGGGCGCTGGAGGCAAGCGACGCGCGGTAGCGCGCCGCGCTTTCGCCGACGTTCGATTCGGAACGTGTTGGATCCAGCCGCGCCAGCACCTGTCCGGCCTGCACCTGATCGCCCTCGTGAACGTTCAGCTCGGTGAGGATCCCCCCATCCAGCGACTGCAGCACCTGCTCGCGCGAGCTGGGGATCACTTTTCCGGTTCCCGTTGAGACTTCATCCAGCATCCCAAACCACGCCCAGACGCCCAGCGCCACAAACATCAGCAGCGAGAAGATCACAATCCGCCGCGCGCCGGTATAGCCGCTTTCGGAGTCGAGCGCATTATCCAGATCGTCCATCGCGGCCACGTCACGCTGACTGATTTTCATTTTTCCACTCCCGTCCGGTTGCTGCCTGCTGCTGTTGCTGCATGCGGCTGTTGTTCAGCGCCTGCGCTTTTGGCGCGTCCATGACCAGCATCCCATCTTTCAGCACGACCACGCGCTCCACCAGCTCCAGCACCGGCACGCGGTGGGTGGCGACAACCAGCGTCCGGTTGCCGAGCCACGCCCCCAGGCGCTGGATAAATTCCCGCTCGGTGTGCTCGTCAAGGGAAGCGGTCGGCTCGTCCATCAGCACGATATTCGGATCGCGCAGCAGCATCCGCGCCAGCAGAATCGACTGCCGCTGCCCGCCGGACAATCCCACGCCGTTCTCCATAATCGGGTAGTCCAGCCCCTTCGGCAGCTTCTGCACAAAGCTGGCCGCGCCGCACATCTCCAGCACCTCGAAGATCTCTTCGTCGGTGGCGCGCGGCATGCCGAGGGTGATGTTCTCGCGCAGGGTGCCGTAAAACAGCCGCGCGTTCTGGGTCATAAAGCCGACGTTTCGCCGCACGTCGGCCACGTCCAGATGCGGCAGGCTGAGGTTGTCGAGCCGCAACTCGCCGGCCGCCAGATCCATGCCGCCCGCCATCGCCTGCAGGAGAGTGGATTTGCCCGCGCCGTTACGCCCGAGGATCGCCACTTTCTCGCCCGGCCTGATCTCAAGACGGTTAATGCGCAGCGCCATGCGCGGATCTTCCGGCTGATAGCGGAACTGCGCCTGCTCGAAAAGATAGTGTCCGCGCAGCACGTCCTGGCGGATCGGCGTCTCTTCACGCTGATTTTCAGTAGGAAGCTGCATAATACTGTCCAGCCCCTCTTTAGCGGCCTTAACCTGCTGCCAGCGGGCGAGCACGCCGCACAGCGTCGCCATCGGGGCGATCATCCGGGAGGCCAGCATCGAAGCGGCCACCACCGAGCCGGTGGTCAGCGTGCCGTCAATCACCATCGGCGCGCCAACCACGATCACGGCGGCGTAAACCAGGCTCTGGACGGTCATCCCCCAGCTGATCAGGTTCTGCGTCAGCTCGCGGGTGCGCAGGCCGGATTCCGCGGTGATCTGGATATAGCTGTTCCACTGCTGCAAAAAGCGGTTCTCCGCCTGCATCAGCTTGATGTCCTCCAGCCCCTGTACGCTCTCCACCAGCACCGCGTTGCGCAGGGTGGATTCATGCGCCGACTGCTTCGCCAGCTCGGCCAGCTTCTTTTGCAGCAGCAGGCCCGGCAGGACCATGATTACCGCCGCTACCGGGGCGATCCACGCCAGCTGCGGCGCGATGATCGCCAGCACCACCACAAACAGGAAGAAGAAGGGCAGATCGACAATCGTCGAGATGGTGGAAGAGGTGACCATCTCGCGGATCTGCTCCAGCTCGCGCAGCTGGGAGATAAAGCTGCCGGTGGAACGCGGAATGGCGCTGTGGCGCAGCCGTAACGCGTGGCCGAACACGCGATCCGAGACGCGCAGATCCGAGCGTTTGCCCAGCAGATCCATAATGTGCCCGCGCGCAACGCGCAGCACAAAGCCAAACAGGGTGGCGATCAGCACCCCGATGGTCAGCACGTAGAGCGTCGGGTAGGACTGGGCGGGGATCACCCGGTCATACACCTGCATGGAAAAGACAATGCCGGAGAGGGAGAGCACATTGATAAACAGCGCCGCCAGCATCACCCAGCTGTAGGGGCGCAGGTCGCGCATCACCAGCCGGTAGAGCCAGTCCGGACGGTACTTTGAGATGTAGGCGTCCACGCGGCTGTCTTTCAGCGCGGCCAGCGGACGCAGGGCGATAACGTGGCGGATGGCGGGCAGCATTGCGCTCATCGACAGGCGGTTGGTGTATGTCTTGTCGTCGAAAAAGCTGACCTCGAGCGTATCTTCTCCGTCGAAATTCTCGATCACGCCGATTTTTCCGTCGTTCAGCGCCACTACCACCGGCAGACGCCAGCTGTTGATCGACTGCTGATCGGCCGTCAGCAGCTGGAACGTCAGCCCGGCTTCACGGGCAAGCTGAGTCAGCGCGGGCACCATCGGTTTGCCTTTCAGCCACGGCGCGCCCGCGACGAGCGAGCCTGGCGAACAGGCAACGCGGTAGCGCGTGGCGACAAAGCCAAACGCCTGAGCCCACTGCTCCAGCGCCTCATCCGTCATCGTTTCCCCCTGCGGGATGTCGCGTTGCTTCATGGCTGGATCTCCACGGTCTGGATGGTGCGGTTATCAAGATCGAACGCATGACGCAATTGCCCGGTGTTATAGAGGCAGTTGAGCTGCAGCTGATGCAGCTGACCGAGGGTCTGCTGCTGGGTAAAGCGCGCCTGATAGACCTCCTGCTCGGCGTTGAGCACGTCCAGCAGCGGGCGCGAGCCGAGATCGAGATACTGCTGCTGGTAGAGCTCGCGGGTGCGGGCGCTGAGCGCCTCCTGGCGGCCCTGAATTTGCAGCGTGCTTTGCAGGCTCATGACCTGGCTGCGGGCCTCCAGCAGCTTCTGGCGGACATCGAGGCGCGTGCGCTGAATGGTCGACTGCGCCGCTTCCACCGCGTGACCGGCGGCGTTGCGTCGGGCGGTGAGTCCGCCGCCCTGATAGAGCGGCATCTGGACTTTCACCCAGGCGGAATATTGGGTACGGTCCCGCGTTTCGTTACCCGCGTAGCGATCGTTCAGGTAGTGACGGACTTCCGGCTCCAGCGAGACGGTTGGCGTCATCTGCGCGTCGGCGTAGTCAAGGTTAGCCTGAGCGACGTTCGCCTGTGCCCAGGCGGCGAGGACCGCAGGCACCAGACGATCGTCCGGCTCGGCGATATCGCAGCTGCGGGCCAGCTTCTGCGGAAAGTCATTGCTGATATCGTTCAGGCTGTTCCAGCCGAGAAAGCTCATCAGCGTGGCGCGGGCGCTGTCGAGGCTGGCCTGATACTGCATCAGTTGGGCGCGCGCCCCTTCAATGCGCGCGTCGGTCTGCACCACGTCAGACAGGGAAGTGGCCCCTTCGTCGTTACGCTGGCGGGTCAGGGTGCCTATTGATGAGAGGGCGTCAAGCTGCTCTTTGGCGGTGTCGACCATCTGCTGCCAGGTTTGCACCTGCACCATGGCGATAGCGGTATCGTGGGCGATGGTGTCGATGCTGACCAGCACGTTGGCCTGCTGCTGGGCGACCCCGGCGTTTTCGGCCCGCACCTGGCTTGCCACTTTGCCGAAGTCGTAGAGCATCTGTGAAAGAGAGAGCACCAGCGACGGCGTAAAGCCGTTCTGGTCGCCGTCGTGGGAATACCCGTTGTCCATGCCGGCGTTGATTTGCGGATAGTATTTCGATTTGGCGACGTCGACCTCTTCATTCTGTTCGTAGAGTTTGCCCACGGCTTCAGCGATCGCCGGGTGCCAGGTGACGGCGCGATTAACGGCCTCGCCAAGCTGTAGTGAACCGGGAGCGGCTTTGCCTGCCACCGGGGCGACGCGGCCATTCAGTGAGGGGAGTTCCTGCGTTTCGCGGAGCTGTCCGGTATTGATGGTTGCCGCCGGGTTTGCCGCGATGGCGGGTACAGATATCAGGCAGCACGAGAGCCACCAGTAAGGCATCTTTATTCCCATGTCTTGTCCCTAATAAATAAGTACAGCTTTATTATTTATGCCCGGGCGCTGTGCGCCCGGGTCATGTCCTGCAGGTGCTATCAGGTAATGATGTGTTGCTGGTTCACAAGCTCGTCGTACGTGGTCTGCACGTTATCAAGCGTAACGAGTGCAGTATTAGTGTAGGTGCTCCCTGCGCCGTCACGGTCGATGGAGATCACAGTGTTGCTACCGCTTTGCGTGACATTGATATAATTCCCCAGCGAGGCGGTATTACCGTCCCAGCCCACCAGCAGATCGCCAATGTCGATCTTGTCTCCCTGCGCCAGGGAGAAGTTCGTCCAGTGGTCGCCGCCGGCGCTGGTGATGTTGCCCCCCGTCGCGTTGCCCGCCGTGCTGTTCAGCACCTGATAAATCAGCGTGTCGCCGTAGGCCGTACCGCTAATCACATCGTTATGCTCCGAACTGATAAATTTCGGCGCCATGTTGATGGTCAGCGACGCGGTGTCGGTGGTGCCGTTGGCATCGGTCAGGGTGTAGTTAAAGACCTCCTTCGTGGTAATGGTAGAGAGCGATATCCCCGGGTTGAGCGTATAGGTGTAACTGCCGTCTGCGGCAATCGCCAGCGTGCCGTAGTGACCCGTGATGCTCGACTGCGTGCTGCCGGTGTAGGGATCCAGCGTAGTGGTAATGCCGTCGTAGCCGGTAATGCTCACGCGGGTATCCACCGAGTGCAGCTGATCCATCGTCCCTGCGGAACCGGTGCCGTCGAAAATGTTGCCGTCAACGGTGTGGGTGCCCGTGGCGTCGAACTGCGACAGCGAGTAGCTTGTGCCGGTGACGCTTGGGGTGATGGTGATATTTCCTACTCCCAGCGGCCCCATTCTGCCGGTATAGCTCAGGGTGTAGGTCCCCGCCTCCAGGTCGAGACCCGTCAGGTTGACCGTTGCCGTGCCGCCCAGCAGCAGCCCGCCGTTGAACGAGCCGGTTCTGACGGTGGTGGCGCCGTTGGTCAGCGTCCAGTCAACCGTCAACCCTGTAAGCGTCAGCAACGAGGCGACGTTAAACGACAGCACCACGTTGTGCAGCGCGGTATTGGCATCCACCACGAAGGTACCGGAGCCGGAGCCCTGGGTTGAAGCGAGCAGCGCGGCGTTCCAGCTCGCCGACCCGACGGTTGTATCCGAGTACGCGGCGGTGTGGTGTACCGACGTCACGTCCATCGCGGTGCTGACATCATTCACCGCATTCATCGGCTGCGCGGTTGGGGTGATGTTGAGCGAAGCCGTGTCTTTCGTGCCGTCCGGCGCGGTAATGGTGTAGACGAAGGTATCCGGGGTGCTGATGTGGTCAACGCCGACGCCGCTATTCAGGGTGTAGGTGTACTCCCCGGCCGCGTTGATGCTCAGCGTACCGTACTCGCCGGTAATGTTCGTCAGACCGCTGCTGTTCACCGCTACGCCGTTAACTTCCGTCACCAGCGTGCCGACTGGCGCAATATCATCCGACAGAACGTCCCCGGTAGTGCTCGCGCTGACGCTCGCCACGCTGTAGACATGATCCTGCAGCACGTCCAGCGTGTAGGCCGTCAGGGCGGTAATCCCCGCAGCCGTATTGAGCAGGAACAGGTACTCACCGGCCGGCAGTTGCAGCGTCAGCTGAGGCGAGGTGCCGCCCAGCAGCGGCGCGCGCAGCCAGCCTGGTTCAACGCGCATCTGCTCGAAGGTCTGGGTCGCGTTGTTGAACTTGTAAACGTACAAATCAAACACCGACGCCAGCGCCACGCCGCCCACGGAGGCCTGGATGGTCATGGTGCGGGTAGTGCCTTCCTCCACGTTATAGATGATGGGATTGGTCATATCGTCCAGCAGGTTCAGCCCCAGCGTGTTGCCGAGATTGATTCCCACCAGGGTAAAGCCGCCCTGGGACGACGTACCGTTGTTAATCGCGTTGACGGTGGTATCGAAGGTCAGCGAGTTCGTATCGTCAACCGCGACAATACCGCTGGTGGCGGTACCGGTGCCCAGCGACAGCACCAGATTCGCCGACGCGCTGACGCCGTTATGCGTGATGGTGTAGCTGAAGCTCTCCGTCCGGCCAATCACCGATGCGCTGGTGTTGGTCAGATCGTAGGTGTAACTGCCGTCGCGGTTAATGGTCAGCGTACCGTACTGTCCTTGGATCACCGTGCCGTCGGCAGTGACGCTGGTGGTGACACCCTGGGCGTTAGTGACGGCCGTGACCGTTGCCCCTGCCGGAGCGTTGTCGCTGCCTGCGGTTGGGTCAACGTCGGTGATCACGTTACCGCCGAGGCTGGTGTCGCCCGTAACGGTGCCCGGCCCGGTCTCTTTCACCGCCACGTCGAGGCTGGTGTAGGAGCCGGTTGCCAGCAGGTTGGTGTTATAGCTCAGCACGCGGTAGTTGCCGTCCGCCAGCCCGGTCAGGTTTAGTGAAACGCCTGTTGCCCCCAGGGTCAGCAGGTCGGCAAACTGCGGCTGTCCGGTATCGACTACGGTAGTCCAGGTATTGTTAACGGTGTCAAAGCGCTGTACCACCAGCTCAAGGGTGTTGAGCAGAGAGAGTACGGCCCCCGTGGCGTTGGCGTTCACGACGATATCCGCGCTGCCGCCGCTGCCCACGGTGAAGTTGACCTGAGCGGTGTCATTACCGAGCAGCGTCAGGACGTTGCCCACGGCGCCGACCAGCAGGAAGCCGTAGTCGCTGTACTGGCTGTTGGTGACGGTGGCCGTGGTGCTGAGATCCAGCTCTTCGACATTATTGCTGGCGGAGAGCGGCACCACCGGCGCGAGCGCCGAGCCGGGCTGCGAGATATTGCCCGCCGCGTCGGTGGCGGTGATTTGCAGCGTCTGGCCTTCAGTCTGTTTGTTAACGAAGGTGTAGCTGTACGTGCCGTTGCTGCCCGCTGTGGTCGTGACCGTCGAGCCGTCCGTTAGACGTATGGTGACGGTACTGCCTGCTTCAGCATTGCCGGTTAATACGCTACCGTCGGCGTTGAAGGTTCCGGTTGGGGCCGTTGGCGCGGTCAGATCGACGATAATCGTCGTCACGGCCGATGCCGGGCTGGTGTTGCCTGCGGCATCGGTGGCCGTGGCGGTGAAGTTGTGGGTGCCCTGCGTCAGCGTGGTGGTTTCCGGCAGCGTCCAGTTGCCATTGCCGTCGGCGGTGACGGTGCCCACCAGCGTGATGCCATCGTAGATCCGTACCGTTGCATTCGCTTCGGCGGTCCCGCTCAGCGCCGGACGCGTGTCGTTGGTCGGGTTGGTGCCGGTTACCGGTCCGATGACGCTGCCGACATCATCAATTACCGAGCTGATGACCGGCGCTGCCGGGGCAAGGGTATCGACGTTAATCGTGTACCCGGCGGTTGGCGCGCTGGCATTGCCCGTCGCATCGGTGGCGGTAAAGGTCAACGTGTGCGGGCCGTTGCCCAGCGCCGGAGAAGGCGTATAGCTCCACGCCCCGCCGGTAGCGATCACGCTGCCGATCTGCACGCCGTTATCGAAAATTTTCACCGTAGAACCCGCTTCCGCCGTACCGCTGAGGGTTGGCTGCGCGTCGTTGGTTATTCCTCCGTTCGCGACTGGCGTTGCCGCATTGCCGACGTCATCCAGAATGCTGGTGAGCACCGGCAGCGCTGGTGGCGCGGTGTCAATCGTCAGACTGAAGCTTGCGGACGACGCGCTGGTGTTGCCTGCGGCATCCGTAGCCTGCGCGGTGAAGCTGTGCGCCCCCTCTGTCAGCGTGGTATTGAGTAAGATACTCCAGCTGCCGCTGCCGTCTGCGGTGCCCGTCCCGACCAGCGTGGTTCCCTCATAGATATTCACGGTGGCAAACGGTTCGCTGGTTCCGACCAGCCGCGGTACGGTGTCGTCAGTCGTCTGCCCGGACGTGATTGGCCCGGTAATGCTCCCCACATCGTCAATCGCCTGGCTGATAACCGGCGCGGTGGGTGCCGTGCTATCGACAACCAGCGTAAAGCCCGGCGAGGCGGGGCTGATGTTCCCTGCGGCATCGGTGACCGTGGCGGTCCAGGTGTGGCTGCCAGCCGCCAGCGGCGTGGACGGCGTAAAGCTCCATGTACCGGTACCGTCTGCCAGTGCGGTGCCGACAGGCTGCCCGTTTTCATAGATAGTGACCGTGGCGTTGGCCGTCGCGGTGCCGCTCAGCGTTGGCGTGGTGTCGTCGGTGCTTTGCCCGGAAGTGAGTGGGGTTTGAATACTGCCCACGTTATCTGCCGCGGCTGAAATGACCGGCGCAGACGGCACGCCCGTATCCACCGTCAGGTTAAACGGTGCTGTTGCAGTACCCACGTTGCCCGCCGCGTCGGTGGCATTGAAGGTGATGGCATGCGGTCCGTCGGGCAGATCGGTACCCGGCGTGAAGGTCCAGCTGCCCTGGGCGTTGACCACGGCGGTGCCAATTTCGTTGCCATCAACAATCACGTGTACAGTAGAACCCACGTCGCCCGTACCGTTGAAGGTCGGACGCGCGTCGTTAGTGCTGTTACCCGACGTAAGCGTCCCCGTGGTCGGTGCGACATCGTCAATCACGCTGGTCACCACCGGCACGCCGGGGCCTGCGGTATCGACGGTGAAGGCGAAGACCGACGAGTTCGCCGAGGCGTTGCCCGCGGCATCCGTTGCGTACGCGCGCAGGGAGTAGCTGCCGTCGTCCAGCGGTGTGGTCGGGGTGAAGGACCAGTTACCGTTTACGTCGACGGTCGTCGTACCCAACTGCGTACCGTTATTCATGATGTAGATGGTGCTGCCTGCCTCTCCGGTGCCGCTAATCGTTGGGGTGTTGTCGTTGGTCGCCTGCCCGCTGGTGAGGTTGCCCGTGACGCCGCCAGGGACGTTATCACTTACCGTATCCAGCGTTGGAACCGTCGGCGCCGTGAGGTCAACCACCACGCTCCACGGGGCGGAGACCAGGCTCAGGTTACCCTGCGGATCGGTTGCCTGAACCGTAAACGCGTGTGGCCCTTCGACAAGCGCGGTCTCTGGCGTAAAGCTCCACGCGCCGGTGTCATCAGCCGTAACCACGGCAATCTGGGTAGCGCCATCGAAAATGGTCACGATGCTGTTTGCGTCCGCTGTCCCCGAAAGGGTTGGCGTGGCGTCGTTCGTTTCGCTGCCGCTCGCTACCGGGGTGGCGGTATTGCCCACATTATCCGTTACGCTGGTGATGACCGGCGTGGTGGAAATGGAATCCACCACGATGGTGAAGTCCGCCGAAGGACCGCTCTGATTTCCCGCCGGATCGGTTTCGCGGATGGTCAGAACATTACTGCCTTCTGGCAGGGCGGGCGTGGTGTAGCTCCAGGTGCCGGTATTACCAACCACCACGCTGTCCAGCAGCACGCCGTTGTTGTAGATGGAGATGGTATCACCCACCGCGCCGGTGCCGGTGAGGGTCGGCTGGCTGTCGTTGGTGGTCTGGCCGCTGGTCAGCGGACCGGTGACAGGACCTACGTCATCAATGACCGAGCCAATGGTTGGCGTGCCCGGCGCGGTCAGATCGACGGTTACGCTGGCCGCCGGAGAGCGGCCGCTGGTGGCACCGTTGAGGGTCGCGGTCACCTCAAAGGTGTGCAGCCCCTCGCCAAGCGCGGCCGGCGTATAGCTCCAGTTGCCGCTGCCGTCGGCGGTCACCGTTGTTAATGGCGTCGTGCTACCGTCCTGATAGATAGTAATCACGCTGCCCGCTTCGGCCGTACCGGTAAGCGTTGGCGTGGTGTCGTTGGTGGTTTTGCCTTTCACATCGCCGGTGACCGGGTCCACGTCATCGACAATAGCCGTAATGACGGGTACCTGCGGCAGCTCAAGCGGCGAGTCGGTGACGATAAAAGGCACGTCAGCGCTGGCATTTCCTGCGGCGTCCGTGGCGGTCACGGTCAGCGTGGTTGGATCCAGCTGCGCCGGGCTCAGCGCAATGGAGAAGCTGCCGTCGCTGCCGACAACGCCGGTACCAATGACCGTGCCACCGCTGTCTTTCACGGTAATGGTGCTTCCCTCTTCACCGGTACCGGTCAGCGGTGTCCCTTCATCAGCCAGGAGCATGTTGCCTGGATCGGCCGGGGCGACGGTATCGACCGTCACGCTCAGCGGTGCTGAACTGCCAGAGAGGTTACCCGCCGGATCGCTGGAAGAGACGGTGAAGGTATATGTAGCATCCGGCAGCGTCGCGTCGGCAGTCCAGCTCCAGGTGCCATCCGGCTGCACTGTTACCGTCACGGCAGATGGCGTGCCGTCTACGGAAACGATCACGGTAGTTCCCGGCTCACCGGTCCCGGTAAGGGTTGGCGTGCCGTCCTTAGTATACAGCTGGTTGTTGGACAGCTGGCTGTCAGCAACGGCGCTAATGACGGGGATTTCCGGCGCAAGGGTATCGAGCGTGACGGAAACGACCGGGCTCGGCGCGCTGACGTTACCCGCGGCATCGACTCCCGCAACGGTGATGTTCAGCAGGCCGTCCTGCTGTGGTGGCAGGACAAAGCTCCATTCTCCGTTAACGACATCGACACGTCCTACCTCAACGCCGTTGTTGTAAACGATGACCGTGTCGCCAGTCGTGCCGGTACCTCCGACGGTTGGCGTCGCATCGGTGATTAAGCCCCCATTCGGCTGGCCCCCGACGGCGTCAAATACCGGGACATCCGGTGCTACGGTATCCACGGTAATCGTAATCGCTGGCGACGGGTCAGAGACGTTGCCCGCCTCATCGGTGGCGGTGGCGGTATAGACGTGGCTGCCTTCGCCAATATTACTGTCAGGACGCCAGCTCCAGTTGCCGTTGCTGTCTACCGTCACGGTGCCCACGATGGTCGGTATGCCGTTAACGGTATCAGTGATGTTGATAACGTCATTCGCCGTACCGGTGCCGCTCAGGACCGGGCGCGGATCGTTGGTGGTTCCGCCATCGGGAACGGGGCCGGTTATCTGGCTGACGCTGTCGGTAATCACCGGTGCTGCTGGTGCTGTTGGCGCATCGGTATCAATGGTGATGGTGACCGGCTGCGACGGGGCGCTTTCGTTGCCCGTGCCGTCCATATTGGTGACGGTCAGGGTAATGTCATAGGTGCCGTTAGGCAGCGGGGTAGCTGGCGTCCAGGTCCAGTTGCCGGTGCCGTCCACGAGCACATCATCAAGCTTGACCCCACCGTTGTAGATGGTCACGGTATCGCCCGGATTGCCGGTGCCGCTCAGGGTCGGTGTGGTGTCGCGGGTGGTTTCTCCCGGGTTCAGCGGCGTTTCTGTGCCGTCAGGATTGACGGTGATTGCCGGGATATCCGGCGTGGCTGGCGGAACGGTATCTACCGTCAGTTCAAACGGCGTTGAGATGGTGGTATTGCCCGCGGCATCTGTGGCATGCACCGTCAGCGTATGCGGGCCGTCGGTGAGCGGGATAACGGGGGTAAAGCTCCAGCCGCCGCTGCCGTCGAGGGTCGCGGTGCCGAGCAGGGTGGTACCGTCATAAACGGTAATCACCGCATCTGCCGGCGCGGTGCCGCTCAGGGTCGGCGTGGTGTCGTCGGTGGTGTCGCCGCTGGTAAGCGGCCCGTTAACGCCGCCCACGTCATCGGTTACGGTGGCGATGGTGGCCGCCGCTGGCGGCGTGGTATCGACGGTCAGGGTAAAGCCGCCTGACGGCTGGCTGGTATTACCCGCTCCATCGGTGGTGACAGCGGTAAAGGTATAGGTGCCGTTAACAAGCGGTGTGGTTGGGGTATAGGTCCACGTGCCGCTGCTGTCGATCACAATTGTAGTGAGATCAACGCCGTCCTGGCGGATGGTGACGGTTGAGCCCGGCTCCGCGGTGCCGCTCAGGGTCGGCGTGGTGTCATTGGTGCTGTCGCCAGAGTTGAGCGCGCCGAGGCGCTCTGGCACGTCATCCACCACCTGGGTAATGACCGGCGCATCAGGGGCAACGCTGTCAATGATGATGCCCCAGCTGTTGGAAACGTCGCTAATGTTGCCCGCCGCGTCAGTTGCGACGGCGGTCAGGGTATGTTGACCCTCAGCGATCGGGGTGTCCGGAGTAAAGCTCCACGCGCCGAGGCCATCGGCGACGGTGGTTCCAATATCAACCCCATCCACGCGAATGGTGACCGTGGCGTTGGCCGCGGCGGTACCGCTGAGCGTCGGGGTTGAATCATTGGTGGTCTCATTGAGTTCGAGCGAGCCGGTACGTTCAGGCACATCGTCAACGACCTGCGTAATCACCGGGGCGGCCGGTGCCGTCCCGTCGACGATAATGGTCCACGCGTTCGATTGTCCGCTCGGGTTACCGGCGGCATCCGTCGCCGTTGCCGTCAGCACGTACGTACCATCGGCCAGCGGTGAGGGCGGCGTAAAGCTCCACAGGCCGGATGAGGGGACGGCCACCGTGCCGATGATATCGCTGCCGTTGAAAATCGTGATGGTCGAACCGGGTTCGCCCGTGCCGTTCAGGGTCGGCGCCCGGTCGTTGGTCAGCCCATTCTGGTCCACGGGACCGGTTGTGTTCAGCACGTCGTCAATCACCGACACGATAACCGGGGCCTGCGGTGGGGTGATATCCGGCGCTGCTGCGGAGGTTGCTGGCCCCGTGTTGCCCGCAGCGTCGGTGGCGTCTGCGGTCAGGATTTCGCCGTTGAGCTTAGGCGGGGTCAGCGTCAGGCTAAAGTTGCCCTCGCTGTCGGCCACAGGGGTGCCAAGGATAGCGTCGCCTTCACGGATGGTTACCGTGCTGCCAGGCTCCGCGGTGCCGGTGATGGTGCCGCCATCATTCGATACGACGAGGTCCCCGGGGGCCAGCGGCGGCGTGGTGTCGACGGTGAAAGTGATAGGTTCTGATGGCGCGCTCTGGTTTCCGGCTGCATCGGTTTCAACGACGGTTATCGTGTGCGTCCCGTCCGTGAGCGGGCCATCTGGCGTGACGCTCCAGGTGCCGTTGGGCAACACTGTTGTGGTGCCAACCGCGACGCCGTTATCGTAGATAGTGATTGTGCCACCGGGCTCGCCCGTTCCCGCCAGGATCGGCTTTGACGCATCGGTAGGCGTGCCTGCGGTTATGGTCCCTCTGATCGCACCCGTGTCGTCGGTCAGCACAATCGCGGTCGGCGCGGTCGGCGGGGTAAGATCCACGGTGAGGGTAAATACCGGTGAGGCCGGTCCGAGGTTGCCGGCGGCGTCGGTTGCCCGCACGGTAATCTGGTGGGTGCTTTCAGTCAGATCGGTTGACGGGGTAAATGTCCAGGTGCCGTTGCTGGCGACGAGCGCCGTGCCAATGGCGACTCCGCCGTCATAGATGGTTACGGTGGAGCCCGCCTCCGCGGTGCCGCTGAGCTGCGGGCGTGGATCGTTGGTGCTGCCGCCGTTTGTGACCGACCCCGTTTGAGGATCAATATCGTCCGTCACGCTGCCGATCGTTGGGGCATCGGGTGCGGTGAGATCCGGCGCCGTAATCGTTGTGCCCTGGCTGGTATTCCCGGCCGCATCCGTCGCGGTGGCGGTCACCTGTTCGCCGTTGGTCAGCGGAGTGCCGAGAGACACGGTAAAGTTGCCGTCACTGCCGGTTTTTCCGGTGCCAAGGACGTTGCCGTACGCATCTTTCAGCGTGATGGTACTGCCGGGCTCGGCGGTACCGGTGACGCTTTTACCGTCCGACGAGAACTGAAGGCTGGAGGGTGCATTCGGCGGTGTTGTATCCGGGTTGGTGGGATCGACTGGCGTACCGGGGTTAGGGTTAGGATTGTTGTTATTCCCATCATCGTCATCCCCGCCGCCGCCGCCGCCACTGGAGCTTGCCACCGCCGCGATGGCGCCAGCCGCGACAATGCCGCCCAGCGCCCACGGCCAGATGGCGGCACCACCCGCATCACTCCCGGATGCGGCCAGCAAGGCGTCCGTGGACGCGATGGATTCGTACGTGGCGGCTCCGGTGGGATCTTCAATCCACCATAACGCACCGTCACTCTCCTGGAGCACCAGCTGGCTCACGCCCTGCGCGTCGGTGACATAGAAGTTTTTAAGGGTGATCACTTCCCCTGAGTGCAGTGTCACCACCAGATCGTTACCACTTCGCGCGAAGTGGGAGACATCGGCTCGCTCTACATGAAGCTCAACGATAGAGGAATGGCTCAGCGTAACCTGTGTGCCTTCCGTAGTCGTTTCCACGCCAGTGAGTTTTGATATAACAGAGATTTGGCTCATTTAGGTATTACTCCAGCAGAGTTATCGTGAACGACGAGCAAGACGAGCCATCTCTGGAGAAGGTAAAGGGCGCCCCCGGCGGAGTTACTGTTTATTAAACAGCACTCACCGTCTTTTTTAGAGCGAACGATGCCCGCCAGGACTCAGAGTGGCAACATCAGAGCGAATGTAATTACTTACGAGTCAGAATGTTTGCTATGCGTATTTTGTGCCTTATAAAACCCTGTAATTAATAGAGGATTTGGTTTTGAGGATATAAAAATGATATAGCCAGAAAACGGTGAATGTGCAAATTAAGCTTTCGTAAATAAAGGGGTAAGTCGTAAAGAGGGCATTAATTTATTGATATGTATTATGTGTTTATTTTCTCAACGTCTTGTTTTTATTGGTTTTTTTTATTTTTAGTTTGCGTGTTTTATTTGTGCTTTAGGTGTAATTCAATAATTGGTAGTGACGTTTTTGAATGTAATTAAAAATGTTATTATTTAAATCTGCTTAATTTGTATTTAAGTTAGGGTAACATTTTTGATGTAGGATATATTATATTAATTAGAATTTAAAATATATTCTTATATGGTGTGGGAATTCTGCTACTGCGAGCGAAAATATAATAACCTGCTTTATTTTCAATGCGGTTCATCTATTAGCCTGATACTAAGGTCGAAAAAATATGACCACGGGGATGGGCAGCCGGACGTTTGCATTAATACCCTCTGTTCGAAGCATTAAAAAGGCCGCTAACGCGGCCCTGAGATGAGTGTGTCGATTACTCAGTGACTTTCTTTTCCAGCTCGCTGGCACCTTCTTTGGTTTTGTTCCAGCCTTTCTCTGCGCCTTCTTTAGTGGCATCCCACCCCTTCTCGGTGCCTTCTTTGGTTTTATGCCAGGCTTTCTGGGAATCTTCGCTGACTTTGCTGCCAAAGCTTTCGCTTTTACCTTCCGCAGCATGCTGCTGTTTCAGCTTCAGCTCTTCGCCTTTGTTCTGCTCTTCGTGCAGTTTTTGCTTCGCTTCGTTGGCGTTTGCGTTCGCCGCAGCGACGGTATCGTCAGTTGCATGTGTGGTCGCAGCAAATACTGGGGAAGCCAGCAGAACGGCAGATAATGCGATAATTGTTTTTTTCATAATATCCTCATTTAACGTTATCGGTTATGAGCGTGATTCAGCATGGCACAGACGAAGCGGGGTGGCTTTAGGAAAAAACTGTAATGAGATCAAAGTACCCAGGTAAGCGCCTCCTTGCTTGAGGATCACCCGAAGGATAAAAAACCTATTTCTATGAGGGCTGCAAGGGTCAGCAGAATAAAGAAAATAACGACCATGGGTCTGTACATTTTAAGGCTCCATCCTTGTGTGATGTCTTGTCCAGCGTACGGGATACATCGTTAAGCCATCCCCGGCACGACATATCCCCTGAGTGAATTGTGTCCGTTTTTACTTTTCCATGGGAGGAGAGCGGTGTCGTTGATGTTTATCAAAGGGCAGCGGCAGGGTAAGGAAAATCTGCATGAAAGTTACTGGCCTTGTTAGCGTTGAACGCTTTGCGTTGCCGCTGGCTGTCGCCACTGGCGGACGTGCTCGATCAGGGCTCTTAGCTTGGGCGCCATATTGTGACGCTGGGGGAAATAGAGATAAAAGCCTGGAAAAGACGGAAGAAACGCATCCAGCAGGGCAACAAGCTGCCCCGTTTCAATATACGGAGTGAATGTATCCTCCGTGGCTAAGGTTATGCCGCCGCCGGCCAGTGCCAGGCTGAGCATAAGGCGGAGATCGTTTGTGGTGATCTGCGGTTCAATCGCCACATCGAAAGGAACTCCCGCCTCCTCAAATTCCCAGCGATAGGGGGCAACGTCCGGGGCTGGGCGCCAGCCGATACACCGGTGAGCCACCAGCTCGCGGGGGTGCTCAGGTACGCCATGAGTCGCCAGATAGGATGGTGAAGCCACCACCCTCTCACGCTGCTGACCCGTAAGGGGAACGGCGGTCATGTCTTTTTCAATAACTTCACCCAGCCTTACCCCGGCGTCATAGCCCGCCGCCACGATATCGAACTCTTCGTCCGACACGAAGATATCAAGCGATACCGCAGGATGCGCAGCCGCAAACGAAGCGAGCAGCGGGCCAGAGAGAAAGGCTTCCGCGATTGAGGTGACCGCGATTCTGAGCTGGCCGCGCGGTGCGCTGTCCGACGCGACGTCTTCAAATGCCGCTTCAATATTGGCGATGGGGGCCTGCAACGATTTACGCAGCCGTTCCCCTGCTTCAGTGAGGCTTACCGAGCGCGTGGTGCGCATCACCAGCAGGGTTTGAAAACCATCTTCAAGACGCCTAATCCCCTGGCTGACAGCGGAGCGGGTTATGCCCAGCCGCGCGGCGGCAGCGCTAAAGCTGCGCTCCTCTGCGACCGCCAGAAAAACAGGTAACAGATTGAGATCGATTTTCATTGTTTAACATTGCTAACCAGTGAGTCCAGTAAATGCAGGATACAAGAAACAATGGTGAGTATCTATTATCACGTTGAACTCAACGTAAGGAGCAAAATATGAACAAAGTTATCTTAATTACCGGTGCATCAAGCGGTATCGGAGAAGGTATTGCCAGAGAGTTAGGCAAGGCAGGCGCGAACGTTTTCCTGGGCGCTCGCAGGCTGGATCGCATCAACGCCCTGGCTGCTGAAATCCGCAGTGCAGGGGGGGAAGCAGAGGCCGCAGTCTTAGACGTTACCAGCCGGCAGTCGATGGCTGACTTCGTACAGGCAGCGCGTAAAAAGTGGGGCCGCATTGACGTGCTGATTAACAACGCGGGCATCATGCCTCTTTCTCCGCTTTCGGCAGGCAAGCAGGATGAGTGGGAGCGCACCATTGACGTGAATATCAAGGGCGTGCTGTGGGGGATAGGCGCCGTTCTGCCGATTATGGAAGCCCAGGGCTCGGGACAAATCATTAATATCGGCTCGATTGGTGCCTTGTCCGTAGTGCCCACGGCTGCCGTCTACTGTGCCACCAAATTCGCCGTACGGGCGATTTCGGATGGTTTACGTCAGGAAAGTTCGAACATCCGCGTGACCTGCGTTAACCCTGGGGTAGTGGAAAGCGAACTGGCCTCGACCATTACGCACCCGGAAACCATGGCGGCGATGGACGCGTACCGTGCTATTGCCCTCAAACCTGCTGATATCGCCCGCGCTGTACGCCACATCATCGAGGCGCCTGAGAGTGTCGATACAACAGAAATTACGATCAGACCGACGGCATCTGCGAACTAACGTTGCGGATGAAAAAATGCAGGTTAGCGCAGCGGGTTTACAACAGATCTGACTGGTCTGCGAGTCCAGACTACGCTTGCTAAAAAATGGTCGTCGGAATTTCGGTTGTGACGTTCATACTGAATGCTTAGATTCATTTTCACTCTATTGAGAGGAAATGAATATGAATTTTGCAGAACTCCACAACCAGTTGAGGGTACAAAAAGCCCGCAGGGCTTGCGCCATGCGGGCTCTTAGGACTTCATCGGATGCGAAGTCTGCATACTTCCCAGGAGCATTTATCCAGCTCAGCGGAAAGCCTTTTCATTCTGTTAAATAATGGCTTCAGCTTACGTTTTCCGACGCCGGTGCGGCAAATATCGTTATGTACTTTTTCAGACCGGACTCCCGTTTAACCCCTTTGGGATCGGAAACAAAAGGAAGCCGCAAGCGAGGTGAATCGGATACTTTCAGTGTCCAGATATAATCCCCAATAAACCTGAAGTCCACGCTATCGTCAGTGACCTGGAGATCCGCAAAAGTTCCTGTAGAGTACTCATTGCCCAAACGAACAATTTCTTTAAGCCCGTCATGAACGTCAATAAGGACAATTGTCAGGGATTCTTCAAAAATAATGTCATCCGTCAGAAACAGGATGTAACGCTGCTCATTAACCTGGACCGCTGCTTCAAGCACTTGCCCCGGTACAATAATACCGGTGCTTTTACCATTGAGCACAACGTCAGATTGAGCCTGGGATACATCGGTGGCTTCACTAACCTTAACCAATGTTATTGAATTAACCTGTTGCATAATCAATTCCACAAACGTCCCATTTCCCATGCAGCAAGCGCGCCGCCGACGAAGCCACCGATAAGCACGCAAACAGGTGCGCCTGGCCCACACATTAATCCCGCCATTGCACCACCTGCGGCAGCACCGGCAATACCTGCACCATTAATAGCTATCTGTCTGCCTGATTCAGAAACCTTATCATCAGCGGCATAAATTTCGTAAACAGAAATCGCAATCGAAAGAACAATTAACCCCCTTCCAATGCGCGAGAGCTGCATCATTTTCATGTTTACTTGTGGGTTAGACTTGCCTGCGGATTCAACAATACTTGCATAAATCTGATTTTTTTGTACTTCGGAAAGACTGTTAAAATTTGCCTGTGGGCCAAATAAAGCTTTCGCTTTTTTTGCTACCAACTCATTAAGCGTCTTACCCTCGCTTTTTATTCGTTCGGCCATTGCCCGTCCGAGTGCAGTGCTGCGAGAACGCACCATCTCCATGATCAAATTTCTCGTTTCCTGAGCCTCTCTTGCCGCTTTGTCCCAGGAGATCACACCAGCATTGGCCTTTGCGTGTAAGTCTGCGGACATTTCTTTGATTCTTTTTGAGTACTCAAGGCGTAGGCGTGGATCAACTGACAACCTCGCGGCCGCAGCGGAAACATCGCCTTGCAAGGCATTCATCGCGCTTTCGAATTTATCGCGTCCATCGGTATCTAATGCGCTCAGCAACGTCGTATCCATATTCTCATTGTTCCTGTCATTGGCTCTGAGATGCGTTGAACAAATTTCTAGCACATTATCTTCAAAAGTTCTTTTTAAAATTTATTAACTTTGCTTTTAATTTTATATTTTTTCATTATATTTCAATGTGATATTGGTGAGGCTAGTGACTTTTCGCTATGAATGATTTGCAGCTTCAAAAGAATGGAGATTGTTCTTAATAGGGATTACTTTGCTGGTCAGTAGGTTTTATGTTCTTCTCAAAAAACTGATTCAAGATGGCTTTCCTAAGGTGAGGCATAGGCCTCGTTCTGCAAAACAAGTGCGCATTCCTGCACCAGGTGACTTGCTCCCCGTTAATTAACATAGTCTGATTTAGCAACGTCCGCTTTTGGCACGAAGCCGACTATACGTCTGAGCTTTCAGATCTTAATCGGTTCTCTGCATCGCGCACAGATAGCAATTACCTACACTCTCTTTTCTCTCCCCATTTTCAACACTTCATAAAACGTCCCCCGCCCAAGCCCGTCTGACGGCACTCCTCGTTCCTGCGCCAGTGCCTTCAGATTACGAAGTATCCGATCCGAAGCCGGTTTATCAGACGTCCCATAACGCCCGTCAGTCTCCTCAACCAGGAGTTGAACCAGCAGCCAGCAGAGTCGGGCAGTATTCTCCCGCGCTTTGTCGCGTTTATGCATCCCACGCTGGGAAGGTTGTGTGGATGCAGTGAGATCCGGCAGCGCGTCGTCGCCGAGCGTCTTAAGCCATTTGCGGCCACGGCTGTTGCGTGACAGTTTCATCACCGCCTTCAGGCTGCGGGCCTTAATTTCTGGCGGCGTGAGTTCGTCATCAATAAGCCGCCAGGCCAGCGCGAACATTTCATCGGCATAGAACATGCGTTTGTTCGCCGGGGCGCTGACCATGCCTGTTGCCTTAATGGTCCGGCTGATGGCGTCGTGCAGGATACGGTAATTCTCCTGATGTTCTTCCGGCAGGGCGTTTGCAGATTGGGAAGCATCAAGGCCGAGAAGTAGAAGGGCGAGATGCCGGGCTTCCAGCAGCGGCATATCACATTCCCGTTCAAACAGATTCTGACGAATGGGACTGGTCACATTATTCTCCTTCTACGATCCGCAGCGGTTCTTCTGCACCGAGCAGCGCCTGCTGTCTGGCGGCATCAACGTAGTTTCCCCACCACTGCATGAGCGGCCGCCTTTGTTCCAGATAGTCGCTGCGGTTGTAGGCCGCTTCGATCTCGTCTTCTTTCTGGTGTGCCAGCGCAGACTCCAGGACTTCGCGGGGAAAATGACCTGCTCCCGCCGTTCTGGCAATGCTGCGCATACCATGGGCAACCAGCTCACCGCCGAACCCCATACGGATAAGCGCGGCGTTCGCGGTCTGCTGATGCATATGCTCCAGTGGTTTGCGAATGCTGGGGAAAACCCACGGGCGATGGCGACTGACGGGCTCCATTATCTGAAGAACGCGCAGCGCCTGTTTGCTGAGCGGCACCGTGTGCGAACGGTTCATCTTCATAAAGGTGTCAGGGATACACCATTCCGCTTTTTTCATATCGATGTCGCACCAGCGGGCGCTAACGGCTTCGCCGGGGCGAACCCAGGTCAGTAGCTCCCATTCGATAAGGCAGCGGGTTTCTTTACGGATAGAGGCGTTCTGTAGCGCCAGCATTAGTCTGCCCAATTCGCTGGGGTGAAGGGCGGGCATATTCTGCTTTTTCGGTTTCTTGAAACGGGCGACCAGGTTGTCAGCCGGATTGAACTCGATGAGTTCTTCGGAGATGGCAAAACGGAAGATTTCATTAAGCCGTGAGATAACCCGCCGCAGCGTTTCGAGGATGCCCTGTTCTTCCAGCGGTGTAAGGTGTTCCTTGAGCATCTTCGGGCGGATCTCGGTGATGGGCGTACTGCCCAGAGAAGGGAAGACGTGCATCTCCAGCGAGCGCCAGACATCTTTGGCGTGATCTTCGCTAAGATCGCTGGTCCGTTTTTTCTCTTTGAGCCACTGTTCCGCAACTTTTTCCAGCGTGCATTCATTCTGGAGTCGTTGCTCCTCTGCAACCTGCTCCTGGTGGGCCTTCGGGTCGATGCCCTGCACGAGTAAACGCCGGTATTGCAACCTGAAATCTCGCGCCATGGCGAGGGTGACTACCGGGTAGGGGCCAATGCTGATTTTGGTCCGTTTTTTCAGCGCCGGGGGAGTGTATTCGATGTACCAGATCTTTCTGCCGGATGGCTTAATCAACAACGCCAGTCCGTCGCCATCGCGCAGCATATACTCGGTCTTCTGCGGCTTGGCGGCAGTGATCTCGGTATTGGTTAGGGATTTCAATACCTTAGGCATGTTTTTGCACCTTGTTTTTTTAGCGTTCTGGCAACGCGGTGCAAAACAAGATACATAATGCTCAAGATTCATACAGAGATCATGACCACACATGCAACAAAAAAGCCTGTAACTCGTTGAAGTTACAGGCTTTTTTAAGGTTCATGATGCATCATGAATGAATGTTTGGTGGAGCTGGCGGGAGTTGAACCCGCGTCCGAAATTTCTACATACCATTATTATCGTAATGAAAACAGTAACTTTCATTTAAAAACAATGACTTGTTATTATCTTGTTTATATCCGTTTTAGGCGATTTTACACCTCTGCCGCCAAGTTGTCGCCAACGGTATGTGGTAGCAGAGACAAACTTTCAGTTACATAATCGGTCCAGTCCTGCGATGAAAATGGCTGTAAAAAAGTAGCTTTTTGTCTTAAGTCGAATCTCAGATTACCAACATACAAATAATTATAAATGTTGTTAAAGTTTGGTAGTTCTTCATTATATATTAACCGAACCAATTTCCTTGATAAATGATATGTTGCTTCTAGGGTATCTGCTAGTATTTGTTCTTCTGGAGTGAAAGTCTTTAATTCATATCTTCCATGTTTCACAAGACAGTACACATGAGAAATTGAATTTGCACAAATTAGATCAAGTAACGAAGCAATATTGAAAGATAACCTATTTAAGCGGATCATATAGCTTGCAGGATTATCATTTGGGATAGGGTGTTTAAATGATAGTGTATTATCA